>JBFYOD010000109.1:0-6664 GCA_041303965.1 Candidatus Aminicenantota bacterium | reverse complement strand
CCGACGACGGTTTCTTCATCATCCCCGAACAGGAAGAGGACGGCCTCATCAGCATCGGCAAGTACCGGATCGTCGACGCCGACTTATTCTCTTCGATGCCCGGCTCTAAACACAACGCGGCGGCGGGGCGTAATCTGAATAAGTAGTTCCTGGGCCGGATTCCGGCAGAAGGGAGGGAATCATGAAGCTCATGAAGAGCAGCTTGAGCGTGTCCTGCCTGATAGCTTTCTCGGTCATCGCGGCAACCGCTTTCTTATCATCCTCAGTCGCAAGGCCGGCGCCGGCGGCCGGGCAGGCTCCGTTAGTCAGCCTGAAACCCGACCTGACCATCGGCGTCGAGGACGGGGACGAGAACCTGATGTTCGGGTCAATCAGCCGCATAGACATCGACGGCAAGGGGAACATCTATGTCCTTGACTACAAGTTCCGTAAGATAGGCGTGTTCGATAAGGACGGCCGGTTCCTGCGGGCGATCGCCGTGCCCCAGGGTCAGGGCCCCCGGGAGGCGACGAACCTCGGCGGCATCGCCGTCACCCCGGACGGCGCGCTCTTCGTCAACGACATGCGCAAGATCATCGTCTTCGGCCCCGATGGGCAGTTCCTCAGGTCGTTCCTGGTCGACTTCATGATCACCTCGGTCGGCTGTCCCGGAACGGAGGACCTGGTCGCCATCGGGTCCCATGGCGGCAAGATCCTCCACGTCTTCGACAAAGAGGGCAAGCTCCTGGCCTCCTTCGGCGACCCCTTCCCCGTCCCGAAAGCGTTCGAAGAGATGAAAGAGATGCCGATGTTCCAGGCCCCCATGGTGTTCAACTGCGCCAAGGACGGCCGTGTCTTCGTCCTCGATCCGCACAAGTACGAGATCTCGGTCTTCAAGGACGGGCGCCTCGATGGGATCCTCGAGGGGAAGAGCGACCTGTTCGAACCGGTCAGGTCCACGCCGGCCAACACGGTCGGGAGGCGCGGATTTGTTTCCAAAGCGGCGGACATCGTGTGCGCCGGCGGCCTGACCTTCGCCGTCCTGTCCAGCCCGGTTCCCGGGTCGCCCAAAAAGGCCGAGGTTTTCGAGGGGGGGAGGCAGATCGGCACGGTCGACCTGCCGGGAAGGCCTTTCTGCGTCGACCCCCAGAACCGGATTTACATCGCGGAAACGGATCCCTTCCCCCGGGTCGTCCGTTACGCTATCCACAGGAACTGAATGCCGGCCGCGACAGAATTTCGGAAAATGGTATTGTGTCCCGGAATCAATCAGCGGGACAAGCGGTCGAGCTCGGCAAGCTTGAGGCGGACGCTCATGATGTAAGGCTCCTCGCCCGCCACCCAATGCCCATAGGTCGTCAGGACGAAGGTACCGTCGGGGAGAACCTCGACGCCGGGGTAAGCGCAGTCGGCATCCTCGGTGTTGTCCATGAGCCGGACGCGATATTGGCCTTCGCGGCCGCGGACGATGTCGTCGAAGGTCCCGACCCAAGCGACCCAATCTCCCCGCGTCGGGCTGTCGTAGGTCATATCGCGGAAGGAAACGAGGAGCCGGCCGTCGGGGCCGTATTTCCCGGTATGGCGGTCGCCCGTGAGGGCGCCGGGCAGTTCGCGCGGCTCGCTCCACGTCTTCCCCTCGTCACGGGAGAACATGACAAACGAATTGCGGGTCCGGCTGTTCTCCCGGAGGAGGGCAGCCAGCATCCGGCCATCCGGCGAACGGATGATGCCCGGTTCGCAGAGATGGACCTCGCTCGAACGGTAGACCGCCTGGGGGAATGACCAGGTCAGGCCGCCGTCTTCCGAGAACGTAGAATAAAGGGTGAAAACGGGAGGCTTCTCCGCCCGCACGTCTTTTGTAAAGAAGCGGCCGTCGTCGTGGAACATGGCCATGTACCGGCCGCGTCCGGTTTGGAGCTCGACGAGAGCCGACATGACGACGATCCCGCCCCAGTCCCCCGCCGGGGCCAGAGGCGTCCAGGAAAATCCGTCGTCGCCGGATACGGACAGGCGCGCCGGGTAAAGGCCGGAAAACAGGATCAATCGTTTCGTGCCGTCGGGTCCGATGACGCGGTGGATGGTCGGCGTCTCGAGTGACGTCGCCCAGTTTTCAGGCACCGGCAGGCGCCCGCACCATGTCAGCCCTCCGTCGGAGCTGCGTTTCATGACGATGGGGCCGCGGCCGTGGCCCTTCGGATAGACGGCGACTATTGTCCGGCCATCCTCGAGGAGGACGGTTGTCGGGTGCCCCAGGTACTGGTCGGGTTCGCGGTCGACGACGACCTGGCGCCCCGACTCGGCGGCGAGGTCGAGAAGCGGGATCGTATAGCCGCGCGAAACGGGGCCGGCCTGCGGCGCTCTCTTGGCGCAGGCGTACGCGGCGATAAGCACGACCGACAGAAAGAGGATCTCTTTCCTGATGTTCCTCATAACGTTCCCCGCCCCGGTCCGCCCGCCCGTTTGCGACGAGCTCATCCGAAGAGCTTCATCAGCCAACGGTGAAGCGGCGCCAGCGGCTCGTAGCGCTCAAAACAATAGTCGACGAGACGGGCCGAGAAAAACTCGGCCGGGATCTTCGACTCGAAACTGGCGTAGAGTCCCTTGTGCTTCAGGAGTGCGGCGTTCGGATGGGCGGGGTCGAAACCGGCGGGGACGCGCTTGTAGTGCTGGCCGCCGAGAGAGGCGCCGTCCAGCTTCGAGATCCCGTCCGCGATCTTTCGGATCTCCGCGCCGCTTCTCGGGTCGACGATCGCTTTTCTGTAGCGGCCGAGGAGAGGATCGGGGATCATGTATATGCCCACGCCGAGCCACAGGTCGGGCGGTTCGAGGTGAAAATAGAACCCCGAGGATTCCATCTTCGGGCGGACGCCGTCCCAGAACAGGATGCCTAGGTTCGCCTTGTAGGGGGACGGGTCCAGGCTGAAGCGCGTGTCGCGGTTGATGCGGAAGATGGACTTATTGACCTTGGGCACGGCGACGATGCGCGGGGCGATCCGGCGCAACCTCTCCCCCATGGCCGTGACGAAGAGCTTGGCCGGTCCCATGACGTGCTTGTCGTAGGTCTCCCGGTTCCTGTCGAACCATTCTTTGTTGTTGTTCTTGCGGAGCGCCGCGAAAAAGCGGACGGTCTCTTTGGTGAAGCCGGAAAAAATGGGATCATCGGACATGTCGCCCTCCCGCCACGTATCTTACCAGAACGGCAAGGCCGCGCCCATATCTTTTGGTACTTCTCCTGATTTCGGAGAAGTCCTCTATTCGGCCTGGCGAAGGATATCACTCTTTGAGCGCCGCGAATTGCCACCGGCGGAGGCGCTGTGCTATAACTCCGGACAGCACATCCGGAATTCGCACGATCGGCATGGAGGCGCGCATGAAATGGGTCCGGGCGATCGTTTCACTTGTCCTCGCGGCCGCAATATTCTGGGGCCTCGACAACCGTCACGGCACGTTCCCCGCACTGGGCAAGCTCCTCGACCCGTTCGCCGGCTTCTGGCAGAATGGCAGCCGGTCCGACGCCGTCCCCGAAAAGCTCGTCGTCCCCGGTCTGCGCGACGAGGTCCGGGTCGTCTGGGATGCGCGGCACGTCCCTCACATCTTCGCCCAAAACGACCACGACCTGTATCTGGCCCAAGGTTTCGTCGCCGCTTCGCTCCGCCTCTGGCAGATGGATTTCGGGAGCTTATACACGGCCGGGAGGATCTCGGAGGTCATCGGTCCGTCGGGCCTGCGCCGGGACCGCTTCAACCGCCGCTTCGGCCTTCCTTGGTCCGCGGAGAAAGCCGTCCGCGCTTTCCGCGAGGATCCCAGAACGCAGGAGATCGTCGACGCCTTCACCGCCGGGGTCAACGCCTACGTCCGGACGCTCGGCCGCAAAGGATTGCCCGTCGAATACAAGATCCTCGACTACAAGCCCGAGCCGTGGACGGACCTCAAATGCGCCCTCCTCCTTAAAGCGATGTCCTATTCGCTGGCTTCCTATAATCAGGACGCCATTATGACCCAAGCGAGGGCGGCCCTCGGAGAGGAGACCCTCGACCGGCTCTTCCCCTATTTTCCGCCGCTCGCCCCCCCGGTCATCCCTCCCGAAACGCCCCTCGACTTCACGCCGCTTCCCGTCCCGGCCCGCGAAAAGCCGGCCGGGACAGCGCTTGGGGCGGCCAGAATGCCGGCCGGCCCGCTACTCGCCGGCTTCGACGCGCCCCCTTCCGGGGCGTTCCTGATACCCGGATTCCGGACAGGCCCCGGCATCGGCAGCAACAACTGGGCCGTGTCCGGCAAGCTCACCCGCAGCGGTTTCCCCATCCTCTGCAACGACATGCACCTCGAGCTTTCGCTCCCGGCGATCTGGTACGAGGTCCAGCTCTCCGCCCCCGGCGTCAACGTCCGCGGCGTCAGCTTCCCCGGCGCGCCGTTGGTCATCGCCGGCTACAACGAATCCGTCGCCTGGGGTTTCACCAACGGGACCGACGACGTCCTCGACTGGTACGACATCACGTTCCGGGACGACACGCGGGCCGAGTACCTTCACGGCGGAGAGTGGCGGAAAACCTCCGTCCGCGAAGAAAGGATCAAGGTCAGGGGTGGCGCAACGGTCGTCGACCGCGTCATCTACACCGGATACGGCCCGGTCGTTCGCCCGAAGGACGAGCCGTCCATCGCCCCCGCCAACGTCCCGGCGGGAGCGGCCTTGCGCTGGCTGGCCCACGATGCATCGAACGAATTCTCGACGCTTTACGCGCTCAACAGGGCCAAAACATATTCCGAATACGTCGCGGCCCTCGAGAGTTGGGACTGCCCTTCCCTGAACATCGTCTACGCCGACCGGGACGGCACGATCGCCATCTGGCACAACGGAAAATTCCCCCTGCGCTGGAAAGGACAGGGGCGGTATGTCCTCGACGCCGCCGACCCGAGGGACGAATGGAGGGGCTGGATCCCCCACGAACAGGTCCCTCACGTCAGGGACCCGGAAAGGGGGTTCGTCAGTTCGGCCAACCAGTTGCCGGCGGGCCCGGGCTATCCGTATTACATCAGCTGGGATTATGCCTCGTTCGAACGGGCCGCTCGCATCAACGAGCTCCTCGCGGCCGCCCGGGATGTCACGCCCGGCGACATGATCCGGATGCAGAGCGATGTCCTCGATGTCCGGGCCAGGGCCGTGTTGCCCCGCCTGCTCGACATCCTGCGAAACGAAACGACCGGAGAGACGGAAAAAAAGTGCTTCGAAGAGCTCCGGGCCTGGGACTACGAATGGCGGGCGGCCCGGTTCGCGCCGACGGTATTCGACGAGCTTTGGACGGAGATCGTCCGGTCGACTTGGCCCGACGAGAAAAAAGGGAACATGGAAGGAATGCCCGGGCCGGCCAGCGAAGTGATGGTCGATCTCATCATGAACAGCCCGGAGGCGGAATATTTCGACGACAGGACGACGGTGGAGCGGGAGACGCTGACAGAGATCGTCAAGCGGGCCTTCCATGCGGCCGTGGCGAACATCGAAAAGCGGCTCGGCCCGTTCGGCAAGGCTTGGAAGTGGGGAGGCGTCAAGGACACGAGCCTCGACCATCTCGGCCAGATCCCGGGATTCGGCCTGAAACTCCCCGAGGCCGACGGCGTCGGCCATGTCATCAACGCCATCGACACGTCCTGGGCTCCGTCCTGGCGGATGGTCGTCGAGCTCGGGCCCGAGGTCAAGGCCTGGGGGAACTACCCGGGCGGGCAGTCGGGCAATCCCGGCTCCCGGTTCTACGACGATTTCGTCGACGACTGGGCTTCCGGCAAACCCTACGAGCTCCTCTTCCTCAAATCGGCCGATGAGTCGAATCCGGGTGTCGTCGGACGAACTGTGATGAGAGGTGTCAAATGACAGCGGTTCTTATTTGCCTTCTTGCCATGCTGGCCCTCCAGCTCCTGACGCCATACTGGTGGTGGGTGATGATCGTGCCTTTCGCCTTCGGCGCGGCTGCGGCCCAGTCCGGCTGGAAGGCCTTCCGGACGGGCTTTTGCGCGGCGGGACTGCTGTGGCTCGGGACAAGCCTCTTTCTTTATCTAACGGGAAGCGGGCTCATCGCGAGCCGAATGGCCCGCATGTTCGGGCTGGGAAGGTCCTGGTTGATGATCCCTGTCACCGCGCTCATCGCGGCCGCCGCCGCCGGCGTCTCAGGGTACGCGGGATACGCCGTCCGGGCGCTCGTAAAAAAGCCCGCGAAATAGAGGACAGCATGGGCATGAACGATTGGGTCAAGGAGTTCCCCGGGGCGGTGACGGTCTGCGACACCGAGGGAAGGATCGTCGAGATGAACGGCAGGTCGCTCGAAGTCTTCGAGGCCGACGGCGGGGCGAAGCTCATCGGCACGGACGTCCTCGACTGCCACCCTGAACCGAGCCGGTCCAAGCTCAAGAAGATGATGGGCGAGCGCCGGGCGAACGTCTACACCATCCGGAAGAACGGGAAAAAGAAGCTCATCTATCAAGCGCCCTGGTTCAAGGACGGGGGCTACGCCGGCTTCGTCGAGCTATCCCTCGAGATCCCGTGGGACATGCCCCACTTCAACCGCGATTAATAACGTGCTTCTCCAGATTTCGTGGAATCACGGCAGTGAATGCCGCCCTTCTCCCCCCGGCCCCCCCGGGGAACAAGTCCCGGCGGTTACCCCTTCCCGCGTCCCTCGAAGCGGGATGGGCCCCC
>JBFYOD010000108.1:0-4315 GCA_041303965.1 Candidatus Aminicenantota bacterium | reverse complement strand
CGCGTGCCGGTGCGGCCGTCGAGCCCGAACAAGAAGCGGAATCTGATCCTGGCGCTTATCCTGGGCTTGGGCGCGGGTGTGGGATTGGCGTTCCTGTTCGATATCCTCGACAACAGCGTCAAGACGAGCGAGGACGTGGAGAGGTACGCCGGGCTGCCGACGCTCGGGGTCGTGCCCAAGTTCAGCCTGGAGGGGGCGAACAAGGCTTACACGCGCGCGAGGAGGCTTAGGGCGAAGGCGGAGCCGAAGCAGCTCGAGGCAGCGGGCGCGGGAGCGGCAGGGGAGGGGTCCGAAAGCGCGGGCGCGGGGGCTGAGGGCGCGGCCGGCGAAGGTGTTTTCGTCGGCGAGGTTGAAAAAGCCGACGGGCCGATGACCATCGAGCTCGTCCCGCACTACTTCCCGGACTCGCGCCTCGCCGAAAGCTATCGCTCTATACGAACGGCTCTCCTGCTCTCATCGGCCGACAGGCCGGTCAAGACGATCGCCATCACGAGCGCATTGCCCGGAGAAGGGAAGACCGTCTCGGTGGCCAACCTGGCCGTCGCCCTGGCCCAGTCGGGCAAGACCGTGCTCGTCGTCGACTCCGATCTGAGGCGGCCGCGTCAGCACCGGCTGTTCAGGGTCAAGAACACCTTCGGGCTGACGACCTACCTCACGGATTCGGTGCCGATCAAGGACGTCGTCAAGTCCACGGAGATCCCCAACCTCTTCCTGGTCAATGCCGGTCCCATCCCGCCCAACCCGGCCGAGCTCTTGGGCTCGGACAAGATGACGCGGTTCATCAAAATGATGACCGATGAGTGCGACTTCATGCTCTTCGACCTGCCGCCCATGCTCGAGATCTCGGACGCGCTCGTCCTGGGGGCCAAGGTCGACGGCATGGTCCTCGTCGTCTGGGGCGACAAGACGTCGAGGGAGGCGCTGCGGAAGGTGCGGGAGCGGCTGGACATGCTCAAGATCAGGACGCTCGGCGTCATCATCAACAACGTCAGCCTGCCCCATCAGGGCGCGGGGTACTATAAAGATTATTTCCACCCGTATCACCGGTCATGATCGACCTACATACGCACCTGATCTGGGACTGGGACGACGGTCCGGACGACCGGGCCCAGGCGCTCGGAATGTGCCGGATGGCCGAGAGGGACGGGACCAAGGCGATCTGCCTCACGCCCCATGTCTTCCGGGCGAACCGTCACGGCGACGACCTGGAAATACTCCGGCAGAGGATGGTCACTTTCAACAATGAGATGCTCGGGGCCGGGGTCGGCCTGGAGCTGCACTGGGGCGCGGAGGTCTACGTCCATGCCGAGGTCGTCCGGGCGATCGAGAAGTATAGGTTCACGATCGACCAGACGAGCTACGTCTTCCTCGAGTTCGCCGCGGGCGGGGTGCCGGTAGGGGCGGCCAACATGCTGGCCCAGCTCATGAGCAAGGGCTTCGTGCCCATCATCAGCCACCCGGAGCGGAACAGGGGATTTGCGGCAAGGCCCGAGCTCCTCTTCGAGTTCGTCAATATGGGCTGCGCGGCCCAGGTTACGGCGGCGAGCCTGACCGGCGAGCTGGGCAAGGAGGCCCGGACGACGGCCGGCCTGTTCCTGGTCAATAACCTGGTCCACATCATCGCCAGCGACGCCCACCAAGCCATCGGGAGGCCTCCGGGGCTCAGCCGCGCCGTCGAGGCGGCGGCCAAGATCGTGGGGGAGAGCAAGGCCCGGGCCATGGTCACGGAGATACCCCGGGCGATCCTCGACAACAAAGCCCTGCCCGACTGGGGCGAGCCGGAGAATCCGCTCCGGCACAAGACCTGGACCCAGCGGTTGATCGGGATGCCACGCCGGCCGCTCAGGCCCGCACATACGACCATTCTCAAAATCAAATAAAATAGTGCTTGACCGACAAAATATGGTGTATAATGACATTTGGGAGGGCCAGAATGTTTAAAATAGCCGCGTTCCGTTCAAGGATCTTAGCTTATGGGCTGGTAGCGGCTTTTGTGCTCCTACTGATGCCGCCTTTAAGTTCTGCCCAGACCCAGCCCACATCGTATGCGAGACAGGGAACTTTAGAGGGGACCGTCTATTCGGAAGGGATGAAATCGCGCGTCGCGAACGCCATCGTCAAGATCAGGAACCTCAACAACCAGAAAGAATATGCGAGCCTGATGACCGACGCCAAGGGCGGCTATAAGATCCTGGGGATCGAGGAAGGCTGGTACACGCTGGGTGTCACCACGTCCGCCGGGGACTTCAACCTGAACTACGGCGTCTATATCAAGGCCGGCGAGACGGCCAAGCTCTCCGTCGAGATGCTTCCCGGGGGGATGCTCGAAGGCAAGGGCGCGAGCAGCGGCGGCAAGAAGGGCTTTTTCTCGAAGCCGGCGGGGATCCTGACCATCGTGGTTCTCGGGGCCGGGGTCGGGTTCGGGATCTATGAGCTGACCAAAGAAAAAGAAACATCGCCTATAAGATAGCCGACGCCAAGGTCGGCTCTGGTCTGGCAAGAATTCTCTTGACATAATTTATTTGTTATCTTATTATTATGTCAAGAAAGTTGGGGAGGCGTAAGATGAACAGATCGTACCTTTTCCATTCCAAGCCATTGGCCCTTTTCCTGGCGGCGGCCTTCGTCTTGCTGACACTTCCCGTGCGGGACTTCGCCGCGGGGGCGCCCAAAGCCACCGGGGCGCTTGCCGGCCACATCTTCAACGAGGACATGAGAACGCCCGTCCGCAATGCCGTGGTCATGCTTCGAAACGTGGACAACCAGAAAGAGTACGAGAGCGAGCCGACCGATCTCGAGGGGATGTACAGGATCCCCGGGATCGAGGAAGGGCGTTATGTGATGGGGGTCAAGTCCGTCCAGGGAGACTACAACTTCCATTACAGCATCCTCATCAAGTCGGATGCGCTGGCGAAGCTCTCCGTGGCGATGAAGCTCGGCGCATCGCCGGTCCGTATCGAGGAAGGGGCGGGCGGCAAAGCGAAGTCGGGGCTCGGCGAGTTCTTCAAGTCTCCCGCGGGCATCCTGACACTGATCACCGTCGCCGAAGTGACGCTCTTTGCCATCGCCCTCAGCGAGGGCGAGACCTCGCCGATCCGGTAGATAGATTAGATCGCGCGGCGGGGCGCGATTCCGGGAGCTTCGGAAGCTCATAAAGGGGAGATTTTCATGACTATCCAATCTGCGTCGAAGTCCAGGTGGCTTCTCTGGGGTGCGCTGGCGGCGTTCTCGCTCTTTGTCGTCCCTGTCGCCGAAGTGGCTTGGGCGAAGGATCAGGGCGGGTCGCTGGCGGGCTTCATCTATGGCAAGGACATGAAGACCCCGGTAGCCGGTGCGGTCGTCAAGATCCGTAACGTCGCGGACAAGAAGGAATTGACGAGCCAGCCGACCGATGCCAACGGGATGTACACGATCCCGGGCATCCCGGAAGGCCGCTACCTTCTCGGCGTGACCGCGGTGGAGGGCAATTTCGATTTCGACTACGCTCTGTTCGTCAAGGGCAGCGATGTGGGCAAGCTGTCGGTCGCGCTGGCGCCCGGAGCGGGGGCACCGCAAGCTTCGGGCGAGGCCGCTACGAAGAAGGCGGGCTTCTTCAACACTGTCGCGGGCCGCGTGCTTCTCATAACCGTGGTCGGAGTCGGCGTCTACCTGGCCTTCTTCACAGAGAAAGAAGCTTCGCCTATCCGGTAATCCAACAAGTTCGAAGTCAAGAGGGGGTCAAAACTACCGTTTGCAGCAAAAGGTAGGTTTGACCCCCTCTTGGTTTATAATACCCGCGCAGGCATAAATTGACCAAGCACATCGTCTTCTGGGGGCTCTGCGCGGTCCTCGTCTTCGTGCCCCTGCCCATCGGCTCGGTCGAGGAGTGGGCGGTATTCGTTTTCGAGGCGGCGACGATCAGCCTGTTCCTCGTTTACCTGGGCGGCGTGATGGGCGGCCGCACGAGAAGGCGCGCGGTTCGCGTGAACGGCGAGCGCTTTGCTCCCGCCCAGGATGATCCGGGTCCGCCAGCTCTAGCCCGCCTTCCGCTTTTCTTCAAGATCCTCCTCGGCATATTCCTTGTGGTCTCATTTCTCCAGGTCGTGCCGCTTCCCGCCGAAATCGTCAAGATCCTCTCGCCCCGGGCCTACGACATATTCCTGGGCCTCTCCCGAGACGGGATCATCGCGCCGTCGCCATGGCTGACCTTGTCAATTGCGCCGAGCGCCACCCTGTCCGAACTCGTCCTCATTCTTTGTTACGGGATCTTCGGTTTTCTCGTCCTGCGCACGGTCCGCTCCCGGCGCCAGGTCGAGATCTTCGTCCTGGTCATCGT
>JBFYOD010000107.1:0-4655 GCA_041303965.1 Candidatus Aminicenantota bacterium | reverse complement strand
AAGAACGCGCCGCGCTCGGCTCGGAAAGATTGGATCTATTAAGAGGGGGTCAAAACTACCTTTTGCAGCAAAAGGTAGGTTTGACCCCCTCTTGGGACCCCCACTTGGGGCCACAGGTGAAGATGATGTGGCCGCCGGCGGAGAGCTCGTAGAACTTGCCGACGTTGATGATCGAGTCGACCTGGGGGCAGAAGTCCTCTTTCTTCAGTTTGAACATGTCGACGGTCGCCTTGCAGGCGTAAAGCTTGCCGCCGGCGTCCGAGATCATCTCGATGTACTCGGGCACGGGCGGGATGTCGATCTTGTCCATGGTCTTCATCATCATGGACGTGGCGAAGGCCGAGAAGCCGGGCAGGATGCCCGCGAGCGACGGCATGTGCATGCCCGGATTGCCGACCGTGGCGATCTTGATCTTGCCCATGCGCTTCTTTGTGATGGCGTCCATGCCGAAGAAGGTAAAGAAGAGGTTGGCCTCGATACCCTCCATGCGGGCCCCGTTGGCCATGATCAGGCCGGGGTAGACGCCGTCCAGGCCGCCCTTCGAAATGATGATCGAGACTTTCTTGATCTTATCTTCCATTTTGCGCTCCTAAACGCAGCCCTCGGGCTTTTTCATGCCGGCGATCTTGGCCGCCTTCTTGGCCGGGCCGCCGGGGAAGAGCTCGTAGAGCTCCTTGGTGGTGATGACGCCGCTTTTATTGAGTTTGCGGATGCTCGGCACTTGGCCGTTCTCCTTGAACTCCTTGTGCATGAACTCGATGACCTTCCAGTGGGCCGGGTTGAGCTCGGCGATGCCCTCTTCCTTGGCGATGGCCGTGGCGACCTCGCGCGTCCACTGGGTAAAATCGGTCATGAAGCCTTCGGCGTCGACGTCGACCGTGGCCGTTCCGAATAGTTTCTGAGGCATAGGTCCCTCCCTAGTTGATTTCTATTTCGCTTCGCTAGACGCGGTATCTTCGGCCGGGCGCTTCTTGCCGGCCATTTTCATGCGCGACGGGACGAACGGGATCGGCCGGCCCCGCAGCAGCAGGTGCCAATAGATCCAGCGGAAGGCGAGCTTCCCCCAATGATTGATGCGGCTGGGCTTGAGCAGCGGCATCGGGCCGAGGACCGGGAACGGGAATCGCCCGGGCAGCGGCTCGACCTCGTAGTTGAAGTCGAGGAGGATGGCTTTGCCGAGGCCGGCTTCGATGAAGCAGTTCGAGTGGCCGTCGAAGGCGGGCTCGAGCGGTTTGCCCTCGATCGCGCGCACGACGTTCTCGGCCAGGATCTCGGATTGGAAATGGGCGACGGAGCCGGCTTTCGACGAGGGCAGGTCGGTCGCGTCGCCGATGGCGAAGATGTTCTCGTATTTCTTGGAGCGCAGCGTGTTCGGATCCGTGGGCAGGTAACGGAACTCGTTGCCCATGCCCGAGCGTTCGATCATCTCCGAGCCCATGTTCGTCGGGACGGTGACGAGCAGGTCGTAGGGGACTTCGCGGCCGTCGTAACCAATGAGCTTGCGGGCAGCGGCGTCGATGCGCTCGGCGTTGAAATCCGTGACCATCCGGACGCGCTTTTCTTCGAGCAGTCTTCCCAGCGCCTTGGAGGCCACGGGCTTGGTGAAGGCCCCGGGCAGGGGTGTGACGAAGACGAGCTCGATCTTGTCGCGCCTGTGATGGCGGACCAGGCACCAGTCGCAGAAAAAGGCGAACTCGAGCGGCGCGACGGGGCACTTGATGGGCGTTTCGTTGACGTGGATGACGATCGTCCCGCCCGGGAAATTCTTGAGCTTTTCGGCCAGGGCCGCGGCCCCGTCCGGCGTGTAGAAATCGAAGATCGTGTCGCGCCAGCCGTCGAGCATGCCGGGCGTTTCGGAGGGCACGATGTCGGCCCCGGTGGCGACGATGAGGAAGTCGTAGGAGAGGGTGCTTCCGTCCTGGAACACGACCTCGTTCGCGGCGGGGTTGATCCTGTCGATCTCGGCGACGATGAACTCGACGCCCCTGGGCAGGAACTTCGACCTGGGCTTGACGATGTCCTTCTTCGTGTAGAAGCCGAAGGGGATGAACAGGAAGCCGGGCTGATAGAAATGTTCGTTGTCTCGGTCGATGACGGTGATGGCCCAGTCGGCGCGCCGGAGGCGTTTACGGAGGAGGTTGGCCATGATGGTCCCGCCCGTCCCGGCCCCGAGGATGACAAGTTTTCTCATCGGCATGGCTCTCTTCCTAGGGATTGAAAATAAATACTATCATTAATGTAGTCTTTATTCAACCCCCGGCTTCCATTCCCAGCGATGCTCCTGTAAAATCGGCCCTTTCGGGACGGACAAAGGAGGAGCCGGATGGCCAAAAAGTCGGGGTCGAGGAGCAGGCCGAAGGACACGCGCAAGCGGTGCTGGGGAGAACTCGAGGACCGGCTGATGCGGGACTACCACGACCGCGAGTGGGGGACGCCCCTCCACGACGACCGCAAGATCTTCGAGTTCCTCATCCTCGAGGGCATGCAGGCGGGGCTGAGCTGGAAGCTCGTCCTCGACAAGCGCCAGAACTTCCGGCGGGCTTTTCGTGGCTTCGACCCGGTGAAGGTGGCGGCGTTCACGGCGCGGGACGTGCGGCGGCTGTTGGGCGATGCCGGGATCATCCGCAATCGGCTGAAGATCCTGGGCGCGATCAATAACGCCAAACGTTTTCTCGAGGTTCAGAAAGAGTTCGGCACGTTCGACCGCTACATCTGGGCATTCGTCGGCGGGCAGCCGGTGCGCAACAAGCTCCGGTCTTTCGCCGAGATGCCAGCCCGGACGCCTCTCTCGGACATCGTCAGCAAGGACCTCAAGGCGCGCGGATTCAAGTTCGTCGGCTCGACCGTCGTTTACTCCCACATGCAGGCCACGGGCATGGTCAACGACCATCTGGTCACGTGCTTCAGGTATCGCGAGGCCGGAAAGCGCTGAGCGGCGCAAGATGGGGTCAAACCTACCTTTTGCAGCAAAAGGTAGGTTTGACCCCATCTTGAATCAGGGCGTTTTCCAATTGTGCGGCGGCAGGGCGTTATCGTAAAGTGTACATTATATGGACATAGTTCTGGGCGCTACATTCCGCGCGCGTCCATAAAGCAAATATATTAAACAGTTTACACGGCTTGACATCCGCTCTCCCGAGTTCTAAGATATTCCCGAGGATAAGTGTTCTGAAGCCAAGGAGGACGACATGAAAAAAACCCTCATCGTTTTATGCGCGGCGCTCGCGCTGGCCGCCGGCTCCTGCACCACGGGTGGTTCCGGCAATTTTCAGCTCTTCATGACCGACGCTCCCATCGAGGGCCTCGAGCATGTCTACATCACTTTCAGCCAGATCGAGGTACGCAAGGACGGCGAGGACGTCTTCACCGCCATTCTGACCGAGCCGAAGCAGGTCGACCTGCTCCTGCTCCGGGATAAGGAAGAAAGGATCCTCGACATCGACCTCGAACCGGGGACTTACGCGGCCATCCGGCTGACCGTCAGTGCCGCCCAGGTCGTGGTCAACGGACAGACTTGGACGTTGACGATCGACCCGCCGAAAGTGGCTACGGTCCCGGTGACCTTCACCGTCAGCGAGGACGGACCGGTTAAGTGCGTCCTGGACTTCGACGCGGCCCAGTCGGTGACGGAAGGCGGCGGCAGCTACGGGCTCACGCCGGTCATCGTCGTCAAGAGCATCGGGTACTGAGAGAAGAAGGGGTCAAACCTACGGCAGGGAGCGGACTCCCTGGAGCGACCGGCAGAAGTGCGACGGAGTAGCTCGGAGGAGCACTTCTGGGAAATATCTTATTCAAGTCCTGGCTTGATTCGCGTCAGACCTGATTGGAAGCGTTAGAGTCCAGGTTTGACCCCCTCTTGCCAAGCCAATCCGATTCTGATAGACTAACTCCATTCGTTTGAGGCGTTTGAGCCTTTCTCTCATCCGCCCGGCGGCGGATCCTGACGTTTCTCAAAGGACAAAGGACTATGAAGATCGGATTTATCGGGCTACCGAGATCGGGGAAAACGACGCTGTTCAACGCGCTGACAGGCTCGTCCGCGGCGGTTTCGACCTACTCCGGGGGCCGCGTGGGCCCGAATTTAGCGGCCGTCCGGGTCGGCGACGAACGCGTCACGGAGCTGTCCGCGATCTACCGGCCGAAAAAGATCGTCTACCCGTCGATCGATATCGTCGATCTGGCCGGGGTCAACGAGGGCGACGCCAGCTCAGACGCCTTCTCCGGAGACATGATGAAGCTCGTCCGCACCTGCGACGCGCTGGCCATCGTTCTGAGGGGATTCGGGAGCGACCTTATGGGCGACCCGAGCCCGATCGTCGACCTGAAAAAGGTCGAGGACGAACTCCTGATCGCCGACCTTATCGTGGCCGAGAAGCGGCTGGAGAAGATCGAGCTTACGCTCAAGAAAGGCCAGACGACTCCGGCGCTCAAGGCCGAGGAGAAAGTCGTGCGTGCCGTCGTTGACGGGCTCAACTCCGGCCGGCCGGTCCGCGACTTGGAGCTCGACGCGGACGGCGAGACGATCATCCGCGGTTTCCAGTTCCTGACCAAGAAACAAGCGTTGGTCATCCTGAACTCGCACGAAGCGCTCTTCGGCAAGAACGGGGCGATCTTGGCGGCGGTCGGGGCGCGTAACGGGACCGTCGAATTCGCCG
>JBFYOD010000106.1:0-7942 GCA_041303965.1 Candidatus Aminicenantota bacterium | reverse complement strand
CGCTCGCCGGCCTTAAGAGGGAGGATCGGGCCTCCTCCGAGGCGGCGGCCAAATACTTTCTTATGGGTAGCTTCGCCGGCGCGTTCTTCGTCTTCGGACTGGCCCTTGTTTACGGGACTTCAGGGAGCCTCGATTTTTCGACCCTTTCCGCAGGCGGTGTTTCGGGCGTCGGCCTGGCCCCGGCCGGCGCCGTCGGCCTGGGTCTCATCCTGGCCGCCCTGGGCTTCAAGATCGCCATCGCCCCCTTTCACATGTGGGCCCCGGACGTCTACGAGGGGGCGCCGACGCCGGTGACCGTATTCCTGACCGTTGGGCCCAAGGCCGCCGGACTGGCCGTCCTCTTCAGGCTCTTCGTCCCGCTCTTGAGGAACGAATCCTTCGCCGCCGTCTTCGGCCCCGCGCTGACCCTCATGGCGGTCCTGACCATGTTCGCCGGCAACCTGGCCGCGCTTCGTCAAACAAGCGTCAAGAGGATGCTGGCCTATTCGAGCGTCGCCCATTCCGGGTACCTCCTCGTCGCGGTCATTGCCGGGGACGGCCCGAGCCTCGTCTTCTACATCGTCGTTTACCTCTTCATGAACGCCGGTGCCTTCAGCGTCCTGGCGGCCATGTCACGAAAGGGTTTCGAGTATACGACACTCGACGACTTCGCCGGACTCGGACGCCGCTATCCGGGGTTGGCAGCGTGTCTTTCCGTCTTCCTTCTTTCCCTAGCGGGCTTTCCGCCCACGGCCGGCTTCCTGGCCAAATTCTATATCTTCAGCGGAGCCGTCAGGGAGGGGCATGTCACCCTGGCCGTAGCCGCTGTTCTGGCCAGCCTGGTCTCGGTCGCTTACTACCTGAAAGTCATCGTCGTCATGTACATGAAAGACGAGGACGGCGGCGTGATCATCGAGACCGAATATCCGGCCCTCTATCTGGTCATCTTCTTGTGTTTGTTCGGGACGGTCCAGCTGGGCCTCTGGCCGGGGAATCTCCTGACCCTCATCCGCCAGGCCTTCTCTGCGATCTTCTAGATCTCAATTCCCGCCCGTACCGTTATTCCAGCGCTTTGCCTTTCGTCTCGGGAATGCCTATCCAGAACATCGCCGCCGCCAGGAAGGCCGCGGCGATCAGGATGAATGAAAAACCAAATCCCTGCTTCTGGGCCAGGGAACCGACGACAAAAGGCGCCGCGGCGCTGACGATGCGTCCGGTATTATAGGTGATGCCCTGAGCCGTGGCCCGGACGGCCGTGGGGTAGATCTCCGCGGTCAGGGCGCCAAAACCCGTGAAGTAGCCCGTGCCGAAGAAAGCGACGAATGGCCCCAGGATGAGAAGGAGGAGCGGCCGCCGCGTCTGGGAGTACAGGAGCATGAACGCCGAAGCTGCGACGAGGAATCCCACATACGACCGCTTCCGCCCTAGCTTGTCGCTGATGAATCCAAAGGAGATATAGCCCAACCACATGCCGGCCTGCATGAAGATGACCAATCCGGACATCGTTTGTGGTGCCAGGCCGATGCCTCCCTGGTCGGGAGCCATCGACAGGTATGCCGGCAGCCAGAGGTTGAAGCCCCACCAGGCGAACATGGTGCACGCGTTCATCAGGGTCACGAAAAGGGTCAGGCGGAGCCGTTTTCTCCCGAAGATCTCGCCGAATCCGGCCCGGACGCTCGGCGCGGCCGCCCGCCCGGCCTTCCAGATCTCCGGTTCCCGGACCCTCTTCTGGATCCAGAGCGTGAAGAGGGCCGGGATGACGCCGATGAAAAAGACGCCCCTCCAGCCCCATAGGGGCAGGACAATGGCGGCGACCGCCGCCGCGGCGGCGTAGCCGATGGCCCACGAGCTTTGGACGATGCCCAGGGCCTTGCCGCGGTGCTCGGCGGGCCAGGTTTCCGAGACGAGGGCCGCGCCGCTCGCCCACTCCCCGCCCATGCCCAGGCCGAGGAAGATCCGGAAGACGGCCAGCATGACGACGCTTGAAGCGAAGCCGCAGGCCGCGGTGAAAACCGAATAGATGAGGATGCTGCCCATCAGGGCCAGGCGGCGTCCGAAGCGGTCGGCGATGACGCCGAAAACCAGGCCGCCGACCGCGGACGCGATGAGCGTCAGTGAGCCCAGAAGTCCGGCCGTCGCCTTGGCCATGCTCATGTCGGACATCAGGGCCGCCAGGACCATGGCGTAGAGCATGACGTCGAAGGAGTCGAGCATCCAGCCGAACGAGGCGGCGATGAGCGACCGCCGGGCGTCCGGCGAAGCGTCCTTCCACCATGCCAGCCGAGGCATCAGCGGATCACCATGCCGTTAAAACGCAGATAGATGACGCAGCCGAGTCCGTAGAGTATCCATCCGATGAGCGAGATCAACTGGCCGGCCAGGGACGGGAGGAGGATACGGATCAGGAATACGACGACGGGAATTCCGGCGATGACGGCCCGCTCTTTGGCCGTTTCTGCGACGATGAAAGCCCAGACGCCGAAAATGACCGCGATCCCGATTCCGATACCCGCATAGGGAATTTGAGGGCCCATCGCACCCGTTTATAACATAAAACCGCTACTCCGGACAGGCCCCCAGGTCCACAGACTCCATCCCGTCGAAAAAAAGAAACGGCCGGAGCGGGACGTAAGCCGGATCCTGTTCCCGCGAAAAACGGGCGACGGTCATTTGACTAGGCCCCGGGTTGCCCCGGGGCTCGAGCGGCCGACCCGCCCCCTGGGACGGGCAGTCCCAAAACGGGGCTCGTTTGGCCTTGCTCCGGATGGGGTTTGCCTTGCCCCCGTCATCGCTGACGGGGCGGTGAGCTCTTACCTCGCCATTTCACCCTTGCTCCCCGGGGAGGCTGCGCCTGCCCTGGAGGGCGGTGTGTTTTCTGTGGCACTTTCCCCCGGTCACCCGGGGTCGCGGTTAGCGACCATCCTGCCCTTCGGAGTCCGGACTTTCCTCCTCTCCTCCCTCTCGGGAAGGAGCGGCGACCGTCTCGCCCACTCCGGCCGTTATCTTTATACCGTATTGTTCGAGTTTTTTATAGAGGTTCGACCGCGGCGTATCGATCTCCCGGGCCGTCTGGGAGATGTTCCAGCCGTTGGCCTCGAGCTTGGCCAGGAGGAAATCCCGTTCGGCCAGGTCCCGGAATTCGCGGAGCGTCTTGACGCCGGCCGTATCGGGCAGCGCCGCCTCCGACTTCTCCCGCAGGGGCTCGGGCAGGTCCATTCTCTCGATCGTGTCCCGGTCGGTCATGATCATCAGCCGCTCGACGATATTCTTGAGCTCGCGGACGTTGCCTTTCCAGGCGTACCTGGTCATGGACTCCAGGGCTTCCGGGGAGAACTTCCTGGGCCGGAAGTTGTTCTCCTCGGCGAATGTCTGGGAAAAGTAGTCGACAAGAAGCGGGATATCCTCCGGCCTCTCCCTAAGGGGAGGCGAATAGAGGGGGACGACGTTGAGCCGGAAATAGAGGTCTTCCCTGAATCTCCCTTCCTGGATCTCCTTGCGGAGGTCCTTGTTGGTGGCGGCGATGACGCGGACGTCGACCTTGGAGATCCGGCTGGAACCGACCTTCTGGATCTCGCCCTCCTCGAGGACGCGGAGGACTTTGGACTGGGTCCGGAGACTCATGTCGCCGATCTCGTCGAGGAAAATGGTGCCGCCGTCGGCCTGTTCGAACTTGCCCGTCTTTTTTTCCGTGGCTCCGGTGAAGGCCCCTTTCTCGTGGCCGAAGAGCTCGCTCTCGATGAGCTCCTCCGGTATGGCGGCGCAGTTCACCTGGACGAAGGTCTCCCTGGCCCGCAGGCTGTGGGCGTGGATGGAACGGGCGACGAGCTCCTTCCCCGTCCCGCTTTCGCCGTAGATCAGGACCGTGGCGTTGGTCGGCGAGATCTTGAGGATCTCCTTCCAGAGCGTCTGGATGAGGGCGTGGTTGCCGATGATCTCGTAGTGTTTCTCGGCCTTCTTCTTGAGGTCCTGGCACTCGCGGGCGAGGCTCGTCTGCTTGAGGGCGTTGCGGATGCTGAGGAGGACGCGCTCCCGGTGGAGGGGTTTCTCCAGGAAATCGAAAGCCCCCAGCTTGGTGGCTTCGACGGCGGCATGGATCGTGCCCTGTCCCGAGATCATGATGACGTCCGGGACGAAGGGCTTTTGCTTGAGCTCGGCCAGGACCTCGAGGCCGCTCTTTCCCGGCATCTTGATATCGAGAAGGACGAGGTCGATGCCGACGGTCTCGCGAAGCGCATCCAAGCCTTCCTCGCCCGTCCCGGCCTCGAAAAATTCGTATCCCTCATACTCGAGGATCATCTTCAGGGATTTGCGGATGTTCTCCTCGTCGTCTATGACGAGGATCCTGGCCTTTCTCTCGGGCTTCATGGTCCTGTTTGCCTCTTTAACTGATTTTATCACACTCTCCCGCCGGGGCAAAATGAGGCGGTCGATCGGGCCGGTAGCAGGCCAAGCGAGAAGCCTGGGCGCGGAAGCGGACCCCTGGAAAGCCGGGGGATCCGCCCGCTGTTGGTGGAGGTTCGGTGTTTATGCTAGACTGGCCGGGGATTTTAAGAAGAACGTAACGGTGGGCAGGAACATGCGGAGCACCCTGACCGTGACCGCCGGGCTCCTGGCGGCGGTGATGAGCGCCATTCTGCTACTCGCCGCCGCATCAGAGAACCCGGGCAAGTACTTCGTCCTCGACAACGGTCTGCGCGTTTTCCTCTATGAAAAACGCGACCTGCCGCTCCTCCACGTCGTCACCGGCTTCGACGTCGGCTCCAAGAACGAAACCGACGAAACGAGCGGCCTCGTCCACCTCCTCGAGCACTGCATTCTCTTCCGGGGGACGTCCGGCCGTTCCGGAGCCGAGGTCAGCGCCGACATCCGCCGTCACGGGGCCTATTTCAACGCCAACACCGGACAGGACCTGTCCCTTTTCGAGATCTCGCTTCCCGCCGAGCACGCCACATTCGCGCTACGGAACCAGAAGGACGTCCTCTTCGGGCTCGACTTGAGCCAGGCCGAACTCGACGAGGAGAAGGACATCCTCCTCGAAGAGTACAATCAGATGGAGGACGACCCGCAGCGGAGTGCAATGGACCTCGTCCTCCAGGCCCTTTTCCCCGGACACCCTTACGGACGTTCGGTTTACGGACAGCGGCAGGTCATCCGGACGGCCACGGCCGAGGGGCTGCTCGGCTTTTACCGGAAATACTTCGTCGCCGACAACTGCGCGCTGGCCATCGTCGGCGATTTCGCGGCGGCCGACATGGAGCGGCTGGTCCGGGATGTCTTCGGCCCGCTGCCGAAGACGGGGCTCTCTCCCGGGTCGTTCCCGATCGCCCTCCCCCTGAAAAAGGCCGTCGTCCAGCGCTTCGAACGCGATGTCGAGGAAGGGTATCTCTTTATAGGTTTCGGAGCCCCGGACTACAACCACGCCGACCAATACGCCATGAACGTGCTGACGGAAGCGCTTGGCCGAGGGGTCAACCCCCTTCTCCCCGCCCAACTCCAAAGAGACCGGAATTCGGTCCAGACCGTTTCCATGGCCTACCTCGCCTTGCGCTTCGGAGGCGCGGCGATCGTCTCCATCAAGATGGATCCCCGGGACATGCCGGCCATTTCCCGCGCGGCAGTGGGCTATCTCAAGCAGGCTCATAAGGAGGCCTATTCGAAAAAGGATTTCCTCGGCGAGGCCGAAATGTCCGCCTTCGACTACCTTGAGAGCGCCAAGAATCAGATCCGGTTCGCCGTGGGGCGAGCCGAAGAGTCCGGGCTGCAACTGGCCGGCTCGCTGGCCAGGCACATCCTTCTCAACACCCGCGCTCAAACCGGGCGATACCTGGACGAGATCGGGAAGATCGATTCGAGCGACCTCAGGAGAACGGCCGCCAGGTACTTCGGCAAGGGCGAATACGCCGTCGTTTCGATCGTCCCAAGGAAGGGCGGAAAAGGATGAAACGCGCTTCGACAACGCTTGGTTGGGCGGCCCTGATGATGACCGGCTGGACGTTCATCATGAGGGCCGGCTTGTCGGCCGGCCCTCGGGACAGGCCCTGGAAGGAGCATCCCGAGAAATTCATGTTGTCGACGGGCCTGCCCTGCATCTATCACAAGGACAAGAGCTCGCCGACGACGGTCCTCGCGCTTTTCGTCCGCGGCGGAACGTCCGCCGTCCCGGCCGGCCTCGACGGACTGGCCTACCTCGCGACACGCCTGACCCTCGAGATCCCCGACGAAGGCAAGGTCCAGGACCTCATGTCCCAGGCGACGCGGATGAGCCTCCTCTGCTCGGAAGACTGTTCGATCGTCCTCATCGAATGTCTCTCGGAAAACCTCGAAAGCGCCCTCCGGGTGGGTTCGGAGATCATCCAGGACCCCCTCATCACGGGCCTTCGTATCGGGCGGGTGAAGGAGCTGATGAAGCTCAATGGGCGTGCGGAAGCCGACGAGTCCCCCATCGCCGGCCGAAGCGGCGTCCTGAAAGCCTTTTTCGGCGGAAGCGGTTACGGGACCGCTGTTTACGGGACGGAAGAGAGCCTCAAAGCTATCGGCCGGAAGGACGCCCTCGCGTTCTACCGGCGCTTTTTCAACAGGTCTAACCTCTTTTTTTGTATCGGAACGGACCTCGAGAAGGAGCCGGTCCGGGCCCTCCTCGAGAAGTATTTCGCCAAGTTCCCGGACGGCGAAGCCGCGGCCATCGCTCCGGCCCCGCCGGTCCTTCCGTCCAACCGCGAGATCGCCCTTCCCAAGGACACGAAACAGACCTATATCAGCCGCGCCTTCGCGCTTCCGGCACCGGACGCGCTCAATCAGGCCAAGGGATATCTGCTCGAGACACTCCTCGGGAAGGGCCCGGGCTCGCGGCTCTGGGGATTGCGTATGGCCGAGAGGCTGGCCTACAACGTCGACACCCACGTGACCTGGACAAGAAGCTCAGGCATCCTCGAGGCCTTTCTGGAGACCGAGAACGCCAAGAGCGCCCGGGCATCGGAGGCGCTCGATGGGGCTCTCGTCGACCTCCTGGACAAGGGAATAACAGATGAAGAGCTCCGGACGACCAGGACGATGGCCAAGGCCCAGTTCCTTCGCGCGACAGAAGCCAAAGCGCCCCGGATGCGGATCCTCGGGCTTTTCGAGGTCCTCGGGCTGGGCTATGGATATCTCGAGAGTTTCTTCGAAGTCATCGATGCCGTGACGCTCGAAGACATGAACGCCTACATTCGCGCCGCCCTGGCCCCCGAAAAGGCCCTCAAGGTGACCATAGGGCCGGCCGCGACGACTCAAACGCAAGGAGAACGCTGATGCCGGGCTTAAGCGAAAAAGACCTCGTCGACCTCGTCCGCTCCGTGTTCCCCGGGGACGCCGGAGTCCGTGCCCTCGGGATCCTCGTCGATGTCCCGCGCGACCCCGCCCGGGACAACCCGGACTGGAAGGACCGAAGGGCCATGGCCGAGGATTGGCACCTTCGCCTCAAGGCCGGAGCGGCGGCCGTTCCCCTGGAGACGGTCCGGCTCGTCGCTTACCCAGACGTCGGCTCCAACAACGCCGAACTTCCGGCCGAGGCCGTGATCATGAAAGCCGGCCTTCCCGGCGACGCCGCCGGGCTCGCCGGCCGGGGGGAAATCCTTCCCTTTGAAACGATCTTTCGGGAAACGCAGCTGTTCCTCGCCCCGACCGAGTACTCGGCGACGGCCCCGCTCAAGAACGCCGCCGCGCGCCACCTCTTCCGCGCCGCCACGATGCCCGGGTTCTCCGAACGGATGATCCCGGCCTTGCGCATCGACTACGGCGAGGTCGGTCGCCGCGTCGGTCTCCTCAAAGCCAAGCTGGACAGGGCGGAAGCGGCCGAGGTCGAGTTCCTGGTGGATGGAGAGCAGTGCTACGACATGGTCTTCGACCTCAGACACCGCACGGCCCATGAAAGCAGCGGACGATTCCCGGTCAAGGGCACGGCCGGAAACCTCCCCAGCGGAGAAGC
>JBFYOD010000105.1:0-8931 GCA_041303965.1 Candidatus Aminicenantota bacterium | reverse complement strand
CGCCAGGTAATCGCCCGCCGCGGCCGCTTGGATGCTGAAGTGGGCCGGCGCCGTCGTCTGGATGACCGCTTCCGCGTCCGGCTCGTCACGGCAGAAGTCCAGCATGGCCGAGACCGCCTCGTATGTCTTTTGGCCGGCCCGATAATCGGAAAAACCCAGGAGCGCTTCGGGCCTGAGGATGCCGACAAGCCCGACCCTCGGAACTCCCGGTTGATGGACGAGGAGTTGGGTGCCGACGAGGAGGGGAACTTTTCCCTTGGCGAAGCCGGCGAGGATCTTGGCCCTCTCCTCCGGCCCCCCGGCCGTGTCCGCGTCGAAACGGCCCACTCGGACCTGGGGGAAGAGCCGGACGAGCTCCTCCTCGACGGCCTGCGTACCGGCGCCGCGCCTGAGGACGATTTCGCCGCCGCACCCGGAGCAGGCCTTCCTTATGTCCTCGGTGTGGCTGCAGTAATGGCAGACCAGGCGGTTCTCAGCCTTATGGAAGACTAGGGGAATATCGCAGCGGGGGCAGCGGGGAACACGGCCGCACCCGGAGCAGGCGAGTTGAGAGGCATAACCACGCCGGTTGAGGAAGAGGACGGCGGCCTCCCCTTTGGCCAGGTTGACTCGGAGCTTGTGTTCGAGCTCCCGGGAGATCAGGGGGATATCCCGGGAGTGGTCGACCAAGGTGACCCGGGTCCGCCGCGGCTCCGTGCCGAGCTCGATGAGCATCCCCTGCCGCCGGGCCTCGGTGAAGGCTTCCACGGTCGGCTGCGACGACCCGTAAACGACGGCTGCTCCTTCGAGCCTGGCCCGAAGCCACGCGCCGCGGCGGGCGTCGTAGGACGGGCTCTCGGCCTGGACATGCGATTCTTCCTGCTCTTCGTCGACGACGATGAGGCGGAGCGGTCCCGTTTCGAGGAAAAGGGCCGAACGCGTCCCGGCGACGAGGGACGCGCGGCCGCTCCTCAGGATCCGCCAGGCGTCTTCTTTCCGCTTTTCCGTCATCCGGCCGTGGAAGACGACCGCCGTCCGGCCTTGTTCGTTCTTGAAACGGGCCGCGAATTCCCCGCTCGGCGCGACCTCCGGAAAAAGATAAAGGACCCGGCCCCCTGCGCCGATCGCCCGGCCGACGAGGTCCCGGAAAGCCGTCCTCCGGGCCGCCGCGGAGCCGAAGAGATACCAGGCGCCGAAACGCCCTTCGTCGACACACTTCTCGACCGGGGCGAGAAGGCCGGCATCGCGCAGGCTCTCGGGGAATGACAGGCCGAGCTGCACGGACGCTTCGGGTCCGCCGGCCTTGGGCGGCCGGGGCGCCTGGACGGCCGTCCTCCGGACCTCGACAAGCCCTTTCTTCTCCATCCTGGCGATGAGCCCGGCGACGTCCTTCCCGCCCGTCTTCCTCCGGAGGAAAAGCGGGCTCCGTCCCTTGGGGGCTTCGGCCAAGACGGCCGCCAGGACGCGTTCCTTGGGACCGAGTCCCTTTTTCCCGAGCCCGGTCCGGCCGGATTCGGTCAAGGAGACGGTCGTTTTCGTCTTGAGGGCCAGCGAAGGCGGCAGGGACGCCTGGAGGATCTCGCCCCAGGACGAAAGGAATTCCTCGCTCAGGCGACCCGTGAATTCGAGGAAGCGCTCGTCCCGGAACGGCCTGTCGTCGAGGACCTGGACGAGCTCCTTGACCTTGATCCCGGCGGCCGGAGGCTCGGTCGTCAGGCCGACGATGAAACCGTTCTGGCGTTTCGTTCCGAGCGGCGCGACCACCCGCGAGCCCGGCCGGGCGGCGGCCCGGAACTCCTCCGGGACGGAGTAGAGAAAGGACTGGTCGAAGGGGAGCGCAAAAACGACCCGGGCAAAGACGGTCATTTCTTGCCGAGAAGGGCCATGACCTTCTGCATGTCCTCCCAGACCATGCGCTTAAGCTCCCGGTTGCCTTCGTTCCGGACGAGATAGGAGGGGTGGAAGGTGGGCATGACCGGGATGCCCCGGTAATCCCCGAAATTCCCGCGCCGGGCGGTCATGCCTTCGCGGCCGGGCACGAAATGATCCGTCGGCGTCTTACCCAGGGTGACGATGACGCGCGGCCGGATGAGCTCGATCTGACGGACGAGGTAGGGCGAGCAGGCCTCCTCCTCCTCGCGATGAGGGACGCGGTTGTCGGGCGGGCGGCACTTGACGATATTGGTGATGTAGACCTCGTCCTCGCGGAATTTCATGGCCGCGATGATCTTCCGGAGCAGCTGTCCGGCCCGGCCGACGAACGGCCGGCCCTGGGCGTCTTCGTCCCGGCCCGGCCCCTCGCCGATGAACATCAGCTCAGCCGACCGATTGCCCTCGCCGGGCACGGCGTGGGTCCTGAGCTTGTGGAGCGGACAGAGCTTGCAGACGAGGACCTGCTGGTCGACCTCTTCGAGGGCTCGCCTCTCGGCGGCCGTCTGCGCGGGGAAGCCGACGAGAGACGGCAGAGACGGGCCGGCGGGAGGCTGGGGTTTGATGTCGCGGGTTTGACCCCGGCCTGGAGGCGCGGCCGCGGGACGTGATACCGTCTGCCGAGGTGCCGGCGGGAGGGGATGCGACCGGTCCCCGGCGCTTCCGCCATCGGCCGGTTTGAGGACGAACCCGGCCCCGGCCTCGGTCAGGAAATCGACCTGGCCTTTGAGGTCTTCCCAGATATCAGCGGCGTTTTTTTTCAAGGGCAGCCTCGATGCGGTCGAAGATCGTCCGGCTCAATTCCCTCTTGCTCGCAAGGCCCGTCTCCACGACGGGCCCGGAGGCGGCGACGATCCGGACGGCATTGTCGTCGGTCCCGAAGCCCTTGCCCTCGCCCACTGCGTTGGCGACCATGAGGTCGGCCTTCTTGGCCGTCAGCTTCTTCCGGGCGTGGGCCAGGATGTCATGGGTTTCCGCGGCGAAACCGACGAGGAACTGGTTCGGACGCTTTTTCCCGCCGAGGAGGGCCAGGATGTCCGGGGTCCTCTCGACGGCCAGGGCGGGACCGACCTCGGCCTTGCCGGCCTTGAGAGGCCGGACGTCCTTGAAGCGGAAGTCGGAGACGGCGGCGGCCATGACCACGATGTCCGCCTTGGGGAAGGCCTTCAAGCAGGCCGTCTGCATCTCGGCCGCGGTCAGGACGAACTGCGTCCGCGCCCCGGCGGGAGGGATGAGCGAGGTCGGGCCGGAAACGAGGATAACCTTCGCCCCGCGGGCGACCGCTTCGCGGGCCAGCTCGTAGCCCATCTTTCCCGACGACGGGTTGGAGAGGAAACGCACGGGGTCGAGCGGCTCTCTCGTCGGCCCGGCCGTGATCAGGACCGTTTTTCCCTCGAGACTCGCGGTCCGGGCGATGAGCCGGAGCCCTTCCTTAACAATAGATTCGGGCTCGGCCAGACGGCCCCAGCCTTCGTCTCCGCAAACGAGATACCCTTTTTCCGGCTCGACGAATTCGACCCCCAGGGCCCTGAGGCGGGCGATGTTGGCCTGGATCCGGGGGTGGAGATACATGGCCTCATTCATGGCCGGGGCGATGAGGATGGGCGAGCGGACGGCGAGGTAGAGGGTCGATAGGAAATCGTCGGCGACGCCGCCCGCAAACTTGCCGATGACGTTGGCCGTGGCTGGGGCGACGCAGAGGAGGGCGATCTCTTTGGCCAGCGAGACATGGCCGACGGTCCGGGCCATGGGCTCCTCGAAGAGGTCAACGATAACCGTCTTTCCCGAAAGGCTGCTGAAGAGGAGCGGCGAGATGAGTCGCGTTGCGTTCGGCGTCATGACGACCTGGACCTCGACGCCGTTTTTCTGAAATCCCCGAACGACCTCACAGGCCTTGTAGATGCCGATGGACGAAGTGACACCCAGGGCGATCTTTTTCATGGGCGACCTTTCTGAAAGCTCCGCAGGACGGGTTTGAGCGCCCCGGCCATGGCCCCGGGCCGGTGGCGGGAGGCGACGATGACGGCTTCGAGGTCGGCCGCGGCCTTGGCCAGGTCGTCGTTGACGACGACGTAGTCGAACTCGTCGTAGGCTCGTATCTCGGCCCTGGCGTTCTTGAGGCGCCGTTCGACGGCCGCAGGGCTGTCCTCGTGCCGCCGCTCGAGACGCCGCCGGAGCTCGCCGGCGACGGGAGGCATGATGAAAATGCGGACGGCCCCGGGGAGCCGCGCTCGGACCTGGCGGGCGCCCTGGACGTCGATATCGAGGACGACGTCCCGCCGGCGGCCTTTCCGCGCGATCTCGGCCCGGGACGTGCCGTAGAGATGGCCATGGACCCGGGCGCATTCGACGAAACGCTTCTCCCGGATCATGCGCGCGAATATCTTCTCGGTGACAAAGTGATAGTCAACGCCGTCCTTTTCCGAGGGGCGGGGGGCGCGGGTCGTATGGGAGACCGAGAACTCCAGGTCGCCCAAGCTCCGCCGCACTTTCCCGATGAGGGTTGATTTCCCGCAACCCGATGGACCGCTGATCACGAAAAGCATCTCGGAGGCTCCCCTATTCGATATTCTGGACGTGCTGGCGCATGCTTTCAAGCTCGTTCTTGATGGCCAGGCTCTCCCGGGTGATGAGGATGTCCTGGGATTTCGAGGCCAGGGTGTTGGCCTCGCGGTTGAGCTCCTGGGCCAGGAAATCGAGCTGGCGGCCGACGGGTTCGCCGACCTTGGGCGACAGGAACTCCTCGAACGAGTCGAGATGGGTCTTGAGCCGGCCGATCTCCTCGGCCAGGTCGTAGCGCTGGGCCAGGAACGAGGCCTCCTCGGCCAGCTTGCCCTCGGAAACCGGGGCGCCCCCGTTGAGGTCGCTCAGCCGCTTTCTGATCTTCGCCTTGAGAAGGGCCGGCTGGCGCTTGAACCGCGCCTCGGCCCGGGAGACGAAGCGACGCACGGCGGCGAGATGGACCCGTAGCTGGCGGGCGGTTTCCCGCCCTTCCCGTCGCCGCAGCCCGAGGACGTCGTCGAGCGTCCGGAAAAAACTCCGCTCGAGGAAGGAGGTTTCCCTGGCTCCGAGGGCCTTCCGGCTGACCTCGACGAGCTGGGGCACCCGGAAGAGGCTGTCGAGGGAGATCTCGAGTCGCCGGCCCGTCCGCCGGGAGACACGGTCGAGGGAGGCCAGGATCTTCTCGAGGAGCCCATCGTTGAGAGTGAAGTTCCAGCTTTCGGGACTGAGCGATACAAGGTCGATGAAGACCTCCACCCGTCCCCGGCGGATCCGCTTCTGGCAGAGGGCCCGGAGCCGGCTTTCGGCCTCGCCGAGGGGGACACCCTTGTACGACCAATCGAAGTAGCGGTGGTTGAGCGTCTTGATGCTGATCTTCAGCCGAAGGGTGGGAGAGGCGAAGTTCCTTTCGGCGAATCCGGTCATGCCTAGGATCATGAGATGAGCTCCTCGTTATTCGTGACGCGTTTGGCGTTCTCGGTCAAGGCTCGACGAACAGGGCCCGGGCGATGCCGTAGGCGTTGAGGGCCGAGCCCACGGTCAAATTGTCAGCGACGGCCCATATCCAGAATCCCCTGGGGACAGCCGTATCCTTCTTGATCGGACCGATATAGATCCGGTCCTTCCCGGCGACCGTCGCCGGGGAGACGCCGCCGGTGTCGCCGGCGGCCGGAAGAAGAAAGATGGCGTTCTTCTTGAAACAGGCTTCGATATCGGCGGCGGCGGCGTCCCGTTCGAGCTCGACGCAGGTTATGATCGAGTAGGTGTGGAAGACGGGGGCGAGGACGATCGACAGGGAGAGGGGAAAGTCCGCCTGGCCGAGGACCCGCCGGACTTCGGCGAGGACCCTGTTCTCGGGCGGAGAGCCGCCGTTGCGTCCGGCCTCGACCGTCCGCGGAAGGAGGTTGAAGGCGACCTGCTCCGGGAAGACTTTCTTGCGCATGGCCGAGCTGCCGAGGAGGGCGAAGCTCTGCTCGGCCAGCTCCTGGATCCCTTCCTCCGCGTAGGCCGAGACGGGCTCGAGGATGACGGCGATGGCTTTGGCGACGCCGAAGCCGGACCGTAAAGAATTAAAAAGATGCGACAGCATGATCGTCGCCGGGTTGGGGTTGGCGATGAGCGGCGGCTTTTTTTTCCGAAGGACGGCGTCGTTGACGCCGGCGACGACGAGAGGGACCTTCGTTTCGGCGTTGAAGTTCTCGCCCAGGTCGAGGGCCCGGAAGTCCTTCTTGGCGGCCAGGCGGCCATAAGCGAGGTTCGTCTTGGCGTCCGCGGCCAGGAAGACGAGGTCCAGACCTTCGAGCGATTCCGGAGTCAGGGCATGGACGACCTTGGCTTCGTCCCGGAACTGGCTGAGCTTGCTGTATTCGTGTTCGACGGCCGGGTCGTAGAATTCGAACGAGGCGAGCGGGAACTTCTTGGCTTCGATGACGCTGAGGATCTCCTTGCCCTTGAGCGAATCCGAGCCGACGAGGGCCAGGCGGGGTTTCCGGGACTTGGGCTGGGCCATCGAGGTCCTTAGCGCGTCCTGAGGTGATCCGACATGAGCCGGTACATCCGGTCCTTGAGGGCGAGCTTTTTTTTCTTGAGCTCCCGCTCCTCGTCGACCTCGGCGGCCGAGAGATGAGTCTTGGCGCGGATCGTCTCGATAGCCCGCTCGCATTCCCCGTGGTCGTCGTGGGCCCTGCGGAATTCGGCGTTTTCCCTGAGGAGAAGCTCCTTGAGTTCCTTTTCGTCCATCCGGCGGGTTCCTCCAGCGGCCAGAATAACATATCGACCCGGGCATTTCAATTTCGCCTCGGGGATTGCCTCTCTCGCTCATGGTATTTCTAGGCCCGAGGCGCGCCACTCCGTCGGCCGCAAGCCGCCACCCGTTACGGCTATGATGGGGACCACCCATTTCCCCCGGCCCCCGGGAACCAGTCCCGGCGGTTCCCCCGTCCCGCTTCGAGAAATGCGGGATGGGTCCCCTTCCGCTACGGGGGCTCTGGATGGCCCCCATCACAGCCCGGGTGGCGTTCTGCGGCGTCCTCCAACCATCGCCTCTGCGCCAATATCCCTATTCGCTAGTTCGGCGACAGCCCTCGGCTCCGAGTTCAACGGTCGTCTCATCCGCTGCGGAGATTCTTAACGCCGGCCCGGCCGGACGCCCATGGCTATGTAGTTCAGTCGGCGACTTTTTCGCCCTCCCCATATAAACCCCGAAAAAGCTCGTTTTCCAGGGAGAAACCGTTTATTGGCGCGTATTGGCGAATCCCGGATTTTACTGGCTTTTCCAAGGTTTGGTCAAGAATTGGTCAAGGTCGTAGCAAGCCGAGGGTCATCTCCATGTCACGTCGCTCACGACGAGCTCGTGGTAGCCTGATTCCTTAACGCGATGATAATAGAGTCGGCCATTCTTGATGAACGTATATCGCGATCCGAGATACAGGCCGGACCATTTGATGTCAAGGGCCAAGCGGCCAACGAATACGCCCTCTGGATTAAAGACGTCCCAAATATACTCGCCAGGACGTGCTCCGGTTTCGAATGTCATGACGAAGATTCTGCCCTCATCATCAGCAAAAAACTGATTGAGAGGCGGAAGAGGGTCCGGAAAATACTTGCTATCTGAGCTTCCCGCCTTCCGATAATCAGGTCCGAGGATCGCTTCCTTGATTTCTTCGGTCACCCTGACCGGCCGGTATTCTTTCCGGATTTTTCTCATCAGACGGCCGTCCAGGTCATATACCCAGAGTTCGTATTTCCTGGCTTCATTGGCCACGATGATTTGATCTCCCGATATCCGCCACATAAAGAACGGATACAGACGGGAATCGTCCGAAGGATACTCGTATAGGTCAAGCACCTTGAGTTCGTGGAAATCCGCATCGCGGAGAGTCAAGGCATAGTAGAAAGCCTTGGCGGTAGGATCGAGCTGCGGCCCGAAACCTACGAATTTCCCGTTTCCGAGGGGGCACAGACGGTCCGGATGTTCGAGTCTCTTTTCTCGCAGAAACCGGCCATCGAGGTCGTATACGACATATTTCATGCCGACAAAATCAGACAGGACGATCTCTCCGCCATATACTCCGGATAGAGAAGGCCCCAAGAGCTCGCCAGGTCCCTGGCCACGCCTCCCGAATGAACCCGTCAGAAGACCTGTATAGTTAAAGCGATAAATGAAGTTTTCACTGTTCTTAAATCCGACAATAAATATGTTGCCATCATCATCGACATCCCATTCCCCCCCGCTCAATAATCCTGCCTTAGCGAGATCTTCCCTTTCTAGGTCGATTGAAAGGACTTTCTCCAGGGTAATCGTTATAGGCTGCCCTTTGATTCTATAAGGATCTATATGATTGAGGACGACCTCGACGCCATCCTCAATGACCTTATCAATCCGAGTCTCCCTGCTTCCGCACGAGGCAAGCAGCCCAATTCCTAAGAGAATACATAAGGGTCTATTCATTCTCCCCTCATCCATCAACATTTCATTATTGGCTTATCTTCCTCATTTAGTCAATGGCGAGTGTATCTAGCCGCTTGCGGACGCCTTCGGTATCTCTCGGAGCTCAGGGACGGTTTCAATCGGCAGATACGACTACGCCCTATTGTTTTGAGAACGGAGTTATCGTCCAATCAATCGGACTTACGAACCTGGTCGGTCGCTGATCGCTCTGCTCAATCTATCCTAGGTAGGAGATCCTTGCGAATCCGGTCCCGCCAGCCCCGCCATTGTATCCGTGGCCATCGGTTCGACAGTTGGCCGCGCCCCCCCCGTACCCGCCATAATAATGTTTGACAATACTATTCTGTTGTAATAGCATAGTCGTGTGATCGTGTCGTTTAGGGACAAGGAGACTGAGAGGATATGGGAAGGGGAGGTTTCCAGACGGTTCCCGCCCGACATCCTGCGAACGGCCAAGCGCAGGCTTCTCGTCCTCCATGCGGCCATCAGCCTCGAAGACCTCAGGGTCCCGCCGGGGAACCGGCTTCATGCGTTATCGGGTGACCGCAAAGGCCAGTGGAGCATCTCGATCA
>JBFYOD010000104.1:0-26100 GCA_041303965.1 Candidatus Aminicenantota bacterium | reverse complement strand
TGACGACGTCGGGTTCTTCGGGCAAGTCGAAGCTCGTCGTCTACGAACAGGGCGCCTTCATCCGGAACTGCCTGAGCTGGCAGGAGGCGGGCTTCTACGCGCCCGACAAGCTGGGCGGCCGCGGCTTCACCCCCCTTTTCACCCATTCGATGGGCATCCGGGCCTATTTCAACGCCCTGTGGTCGGGCTCGCCCGTGTGTCTCATCAACACGGAGTGGTTCGAGGAAAAACCCGAGACCGTCCGCTATTTCCTCCTCCGGATGATGCCGGAACACGTCACTGGAGGGCCCGCCGTTTACCACCTGCTGCTGGAGCTCATGCGCAACTTCCCCGAGATGAAAGACCGGCTCAAGGCCAGCCTGAAAACCGTCGTCATGAGCGGGGCGCGCGACGAGGGAAGAACGGCCAAGGCCGTCCGATCGGCCCTCGGCCTCTCCCTCCACAACGCCTTCGGCATGACCGAGACCCAACAGGTCCTGAGCACCGTGCTCTTCGAGGATGCCACGGAGAACGATCGCAAGTCGCTCGGACGGCCCCTCCCGGGCGTGGCCGTCGGGCTGAAGAAGATGCCCGATGAGCCCGGCCTCTACCGGCTCCACGTGAGATCGCCCTTCGGCTGCAAGTCCATACTCGGGGAGGCCGCATGCGCCGATGCCGCCGGGGGATTCCTCGACTGCGGCGATATCGTCCGGCTGGCGGACGGAGACCGGCTCGTCTACGTCGGCAGGGACGAGCTCGATTTCATCAAGGACGGGTTCGGCGTCAAGATCCCGCTCGCATCGATGAGGGAGCACTATGCCGCCCTTCACGGGAAGGCCGCCCATGTCGAGTATTTCCCAATGCGCGACAGCCCCGGGCTGGCTGCCTTGGTCTTCGTCGCCAGCGGGGCCGAAGCGGTCGTGACGGTGACCGACAAGCGCGTTCTCGGCGAGTTTTCGAGGCTCGTCGCCGGGACGAACGCCCGGCTCTTCAAGGACCTGGAGCCGTTCGAATTCCGGCACCGGGTTGTCCGGCGCCTGGCCCTGACCGCCATGACCGTGCCCCGGACGAGAAAGGGTAACGTTTCGCGGTCCGGGATCGAGGCCGGCTTTCGGGAATTGATCGCCGGGCTGACCGACCCTCAGTCCCTGCCGGCCGGGGTGGAGTCCTGCGAGGACGGGCGCTTCGCGTCGGAGCGGTTCAGGCGAGTCCTCAACCCCTATATCGGGAGCATGCTGGCTGGGCTGAGGATGGACCACACCTACCACAGGGCCAAAAAGGATTCCCTGTTCACGTTCGAGGGGGGGCGGGAGGTCGAGGTTTTGGACCTCGTCGGCGGCTACGGCACGAACCTCCTCGGGCACAACCACGGGGAGCTCAAGGCGGCCGCGACCGCCTTTCTCGAGGCCGACGACATCCCGCTCTCGGACCAGGCGAGCATCCAGGAGCATGCCGCGAAACTGGCGGAGGAACTGGCGACGACGGTGGGCGAAACGACGGGGCGGGACTACGGCGTCCTGTTCGCGTCCTCCGGGTCGGAGGCCGTCGAGATGGCCCTCCACCACGCGGCCCTGGAATGGCGAAAAAAGCTGGAGAAAATGGAACAGGAAGAGCTCCAGAAGTTCGGCGGCGAGGCCGGAAACCGGCTGGCCCTCGTTTGGGAAGAGAACAAGAAGGCCCTCCGCGACGTCCGCCTGAGCGTGGTCACGCTCAAGAACGCCTTCCACGGCAACTCCTCCGGCCCCCGCTCGCTTCTCGGGAACGACGAACAGCGCGGCACGTTCGCCAATATCACGGGCCTCGAACGCATCCCGGTCGACGATCGAGCGCCCGACTGGCAGGACGGGCTCGACCGCGGACTGGCCGGCGCCCGGGTCATGCTCCGGAGGGTCGCCGCCCCGAACGCGGGCGAATGGCGCCTGGAGGAGTTCGCCGTCAGCACGGTCGTCGCGGCCATCGTCGAGCCGGTCGTAGGCGAAGGCGGCGTGCGGGCGGTCGACCCGAAAGTCCTCGACCGCCTCGGGGAGTTCGATTTCCCCTTGATCATCGACGAGATCCAGTGCGGCCTGGGCCGGACGGGGTCCTTCCTCGCCTCCCGAGGGGCCGCGGGCGACTACTACTTGTTCGGGAAGGCCCTCGGCGGGGGCATCGAAAAGATCTCGGCCGTGCTCATCGATAAGAAGCGCTTTCAGGAGGACTTCGGCAAATACTACGTCTCGACCTTTTCGAACGGCGGTCTCGCGGCCCGTGTCGCGCTGAAGGCCTTGTCGGTCATCAAGCGCGACCGGGTGCCCGAACGGGCCGCCATGCAGGGAGGCAAGCTTCTGGAGGAATTGAACGCCGTCCGGGAGGCCTTCCCCTCCGTGATAGAGGAGGTCACCGGACGCGGGCTCATGATCGGGGTCCGCTTCCGGGATCTCTCGAAGTGCGACAACATCACCCTCCGGGCCCTGGCCGGGAGGAAGGCGGCCGGCTATCTTTTCTCGGCCTACTTGCTCCGGAAGTTCCGGGTCCGGGCCCTGCCGACTCTTTCCGCTCCGAATACCCTGAGGGTCGAGCCCTCCGCCTACATTACGGATGAGGAGATCGGCCGCGTCGCCGCCGCGTTCGAAGAGCTGGCTCGAAGGATCGAGGAGAGGAGGATCTACGAGCTCTGCCTGCCGCTCATGGACGGCGATCCCTTCGACGACAACAAGGGGAAAGAAGCGCGCCCGGGAGTCCTTCCCTCACGGCTCGAGGAACCGGCGGACGGGGCCGCCCGGGTGGCGTTCATCGCCCATTTCAGCCGGCCGGCCGAGGAGCTCCGGATCATGGAGAAGGACTTCGCCCGGGCCTCGGACACCGGCCTCCGCATCCTGTTCAACCGTCTTCAAGCCGTTATGGAGATGAAGCCGTTCGTCCTCTTTTCGAAAAACGTGTTCGGCGGCCGGGTCCACTTCAGCTTCATCGCCCTGCCGGCCGACTCGGCCGAACTCGAGCGCCTGCACCGGCTGGGAAAAGGGCGGCGGGTCGTGGCCAAGGTCCAGGAGGCCGTCGACATGGCCGCCCGCGGCGGCGCCGCCGTGATCGGCCTGGGAGGATACGCGTCGATCCTCAGCCGCAACGGACTCGGGCTCGTCGAGCCGGATGGGACGAGGATCGTCACCGGGAACACGCTGACTGCCGCCTCCGGCCTCCGCCGCCTGGGCGAAGAGATCCGGAAGCTGCGGCAGGGGCGTGTAAAACTGACTTTAGGGATCGTCGGGGCCTCCGGGAACATCGGCTCCATCATCACGGAATGCCTGATCGGGACCAACGGCCTTTTCGGCCGGGCCGTCCTGATGGACAGGAAGAAAGCCAAGCTTGAAGCCTTCGCCGCCGGCCTCGCCCGGGGGAATTTCTCGGGGACGCTCGAGCTGGCCGCGGACCTCGGTCCGCTCAAGCATTGCGACGTCATCGCCGTGGCCACCAACACCAACGACCCGATCATTTTCCCCCACCACATCAAGGACGGAGCCCCCGTGGTGATCGCGGATGTTTCCATCCCCTCGGCCCTGGCCCCCGGGGTGGCCCGCATGCCCAACGTGACGTCGCTCCCCTTCGCTTCGTACGTCGCTCTGCCGGAGGACCCGGATTTCGTCATCAGCTCGCACACTCCGAAAGGCGCGACGTTCTGCTGCGCGGGCGAGGCCATGCTCTGCGGGCTCGAATCCCTCGACGTCCCTCTCAAGGGGACGATCACCGCGCGCGCCATCGAGGCCGTGACGGCGGCGGCAGAAAAGTTCGGTCTATTCGAGAGGCTGGGGGCGATCGAGGGCTTTCGGTCGGTACGCGCATCATGAAACCTCCCTACAATTACGGCATCTCCCAGGAGGACGCCCTGACCGAATGGCGAGCCCTCGAGATCCGGGAGGGCGACCGCCTGCTCTGCATCGCCAGCGGCGGGGAGGTCCCGCTCAATCTGCTCGCCCTGGGGCCCGTCACGATCGACGCGGTCGACATCTCCGCGTCCCAGCTCTTTCTCTCGCGGCTGAAGCTGGCCGCATGCCGGGCCCTGGAGCCGCTCGAGGCGGCGAAGTTCCTGGGTTTCATGGACGCCCCATCCGAAAAACGGAGGCGCCTCTTCGGCCGGACCGCGGCCTTCCTGGACGAAGATGAGATCGGCTTCTGGACGGCCAACATGCGCGCCGTCGAAGGGGGCCCCGTCCGCGCCGGCCGTTTCGAGAAATACCTGGGACGGTTCAGCCCGGCGGCCCTGGCGGTCCTCGGGAAAAGAAAGCTGAGGCGCCTCTTCGAGCAGGACACGGTCGCGGCCCAGCGGGAGTACTTCGACCGGTCCCTGAGCACGGCCGCTCTGAAGGTCCTCTTCAAGGTCGCGTTCCATCCCCGGCTTTACCGCCAGCGGGGGATCGCCGAGGAAGGGCTGCGGCACGGGGGAAAGCGCGACATCGCGGCGTTCTTCTACAGCCGGTTCCGGGATTTCTGCGCCGCGACGCCGGCTCGGAGTAACCTGTATCTTCAGTTCTGCCTTTTCGGGCGCGTCCTGTATCCCGAAGCGCTCCCCGAGTATTTATCGGAAGAAGGGATGCGGCGGGTCCGGGAAAACCACGCCAGCATCGCCTGGCGGCTGGCGTCCTATCAGGAAGCCGTGGGGAAGTGCGCTCCGGGCCGGTTCAACAAGTTCCATCTGTCCAACATCGGCGACTGGATGGGCCGCGAGGAATACGCCGGGCTGATGGCCCTCGTCTGCGCCAAGGCCGGACCGTCGAGCCGGGCCATCTCCCGCTATATCCATCTGGACCATCCGCTGCCGGAAGCGCTGAGGGAGCGCATCGTCCGGCGGGACGACCGCGGCGAGGAACTGGTCAGGTCCGACCGGTTCCCCTTTTATAACCTCGTGGTCATGGAGCTCGGATGATGAGCGCGGAGGAGGAGTATCATCTGAGAAAGATCTCCCGGGAATGGAACTGGGAGATGCTCCGGATCCTCGGCGAAACCCCGGTCGAGACCCCGGGGTTGAGCATTGTCTTCGACAGGCAGCCCGACATTTTCGCCATCCCGCGTCTTTTTTCAGATCGCGTGGAATGCGTTGGTTTTTTCCGCGGGGCCGTCCTGGCCGGGTTCGCCATGCTCATGTTCCAGAGCCGTTATGTCAACGGGGAACCCCGGACCGTGGCCTATTTCGGGAACGTGCACGTTAAAAAGGAGGCCCGGGGCCGGGGATTCTCCCATCGGGCGGCTGGCGTTCTCTCAAAAGAAATGCGCGGCGTGTGCGACCTGGGCTACGCTGTCGTCATGACGGGGAACCGGGCCGCCGGAAGGTTCATCGGCAGGGATTGGCCCGGCCAGCCGGATCTCGTCCACTCCAAGGCCATCGCGACGCTTCGCGCGAAAAGCATCCTGGTCGTGGGGCGGAAGAGAGAGGGCGGCGGATACCGGGTCCGGAGCGCGAAACTCTCCGATGTGGACGCCGTGGTCGCCCTGCTTCGGGAAGAGTTCCGGGCCCGGCTCTTCGCTCCGGTCGTCGAAAGGGGATCGTTCCTTCGCAACTTGAGCGCCAGGCCCGGATGCGACCTTTCCCATTATTACGTCGCGGAACGGGGCGGCGAAGTCGTCGGAACGTGCGCGGCCTGGGATACCGGCGCGTTGAAACAGAACCGGATCGTCCGTTATGGGCGGAAGCTCAAATGGCTGAGGAGCGCTCATGCGGCGGCCGCCGCACTGCTGGACCTTCCGCCCCTGCCCAAGGAGGGCGGGACGACCAGGGACGCCACGGTCACCGACTGCGCCGTCCGCGGCAGGGATCCCGAGATCCTGGAGGCCCTGCTTTCGAGGGTCCATAACGACTGCGCGCAGAAGAAGTTCGACCTGCTGATCGTCGGCAGCTGCGGCCATGACCCTCTGCTCCGGGCGACGAAGAGGTTCCTGGGCCAGACGACGGTCTCCGACATCGTCCTTTTCTCGAACGATCCCTCTCTCCTCGCGGAGGGCCGGATCGACGCGTCCCTGCCGTATATCGACCTGGCCATGCTCTGACATCGCGGGCCGCGGCAGGCGTCCATCCGCCGCGCGAAACGGGACGGTCAAGCGGGAGGCACGAGCCCCTTCAGAAGGCCGGGAAGCACCCCATCCAGGAATTCCGCGGGAGATACGATCGAAAACGGCAGGCGGTTCTTCTTGATCCTCAGGAGATGCTTCTTGTCGCCGGTCACGAGAAGATCGACCGCCCCCCGGATCGCGGAAGCGATGACCGGGAGGTCTTTTTCAGCCGTCATCCCGGCCAGGGGCCGAAGCTCTTTTCGCGAGGGCAGGGGAATTATCTCGATATCCATGAGCTTCAGGCAGGAACGGAAAGCCGGGAGAGCGGCCGGAAGCTTGGCCTGCAAGTTCTTCTCCGCCTCGGCGATGTTATAGGCGCCCGTGACGGCTTTCAAAACCGGCAGGTCGATGCTGAGGATGTCGAGGACCAGTCGGGGCGCGCCCTTATCGGAGAAAAGCCCCGACAAGAGGACGTTCGAATCCAGAAAGACCCTAGTCTTTTTTAGCGGCATAAGTTTCGCCGTATGTCCGGGCCCGCGCGTCACCCAGACCTTCGAGAAGATCTTTCAGGGACAGGCCCGAACTCTTCAATATTTTTTTTAGCTCGCGCCGGGCGTCCTCGAGTTTGAGCGACCTGGGAGTCACGAGCAGAGAATCTCCGATGGGGATGATCGTCACATTTTGGCCTTCTTCCATGTATCCCGCTTCCCGGATCTTCTTGGGGATGGTCAACTGGCCCCGCGATTTGACTTCGGCGGCATAGGGTTTTGGGTCCGGCATGGTCCTTGCCCTCCTTTTTTCTGATTTCAGAATATCTGATTTCCGTATTCCCGTCAACAGGACAGATCCGGATCGGGAGGCGGGAGTGATTGGCGGCGGCGTCCGCTCCCCCGCTTCTCCGTCGGCCACTCATCGTCATGGTCATCCTGGCGCTCGCCCTGACCCTCGGAGCGTGCGCCGGCCGCGGCCCGAATACGACGTCCCCGCGTTCGAACCCTATCCCCGAACGAACGAAACGAAGATCGTCGGCGAAGTCGAGGGCTACAAGGGCTGGCCGGTCCACCGCCCCGACCTCGACATGTCCCGGATCGTCGAGTTCACGAAGCTTCAGCTCTGGACGCTCAAGCCCGCCCATCGCCGCCGAGGCGGTTTTCCGCTCTGTTGACCGGCCCGTTTTTCTTTGCTATGCTCAGGGCCGATCACTCAGAGCAAAAGAGGCGGTCATGAAGTGTCCGCAATGTCGCACCGACAATCCCTCCGACTCCAAATTCTGCAAGGAATGCGCCACGCCCCTGCCGTCGCGGAGCGCCCCGGACGTCTTCCCCACTGAAACGATCGGCCAGCCCGTGCGCGGGCTCGCGACCGGCACGACGTTCGCCGGGCGCTACCAGGTCATCGAGGAGCTGGGCAAGGGGGGCATGGGCAACGTCTACAAGGTCCTCGACACCAGGATCAAGGAGAAGGTCGCCCTCAAGCTCATCAAGCAGGAGATCGCCTCCGACCGCGACACTCTCGACCGCTTCGGCAACGAGCTCAAGTTCGCCCGCAAGATCAGCCATCGCAACGTCTGTCGGATGTTCGACCTGGGTGAAGCCGGGGGAACGCATTATATCACGATGGAGTACGTGGCGGGCGAAGACCTCAAGACCGTCATCCGGATGACCGGGAGCCTCGCTCCGGGCACGGTCCTCGGCATAGGTAAGCAGGTCGCGGACGGGCTGGCCGAGGCCCACGGCCTGGGCGTCGTCCACCGCGACCTCAAGCCGCAGAACATCATGATAGACAAGGGCGGAAACGCCAAGATCATGGATTTCGGGATCGCCCGCTCCCTCCGGGAGAGGGGCCTGACCGGCCCGGGAGTGATGATCGGGACGCCGGAGTACATGAGCCCGGAGCAGGCCGAGGCGAAGGACGCCGACGCCCGGTCGGACATCTATTCGCTGGGGGTCATCCTCTACGAGATGTCCACGGGCAGAGTGCCCTTCGACGGCGAGACGGCGCTCAGCGTCGCCATGAAGCACAAGACCGAGGCGCCGAAGAATCCGAAGCTCCTCAATCCGAACATCCCCGATGATCTGAGCGGCGTCGTCCTGAAATGCTTGGAGAAGGACAAGACGAAACGCTACCAGACCGCGGCCGACGTGCGGGCCGAGCTCGAGCGCGTCGAGAAGGGATTGCCGACGACCGAGCGCGCCGCGCCCGAACGGAAGCCTTTCACGTCGAAGGAGATCACAGTCAAATTCCGGCCGAAAAAGCTCGTCGTCCCGGCGCTTGCCGTGATCGCGGTCGCCGCCGCCGCGATCGTCTTTTGGCCGAAAAAGGTCCTGAACCTCGATCCGAACCTGGTCGCTGTCGCCGTTTTCGAGAACAAGACCGGCGACCCCAAGCTCGAGCCCATCGGCAGCATGGCCGCGGAGAGGATCATGCAGGGCCTCGAACAGGTCGGAGGATTTACCGTCGCCCCCATGCCGCCGGCCGAGGCGCTTGCGGCCGGGGCCAAGGGCAAGGACCGGCTCCGCGTTCTCGCCGGGATCACGGGGGCCGGGAAGATCGTCCATGGCGATTATTTTCTCCGGGGCGATACGATCCAATTCCATGCCTGGGTCCAGGACATGGCCGCCGGGAAAAACATCGTGCCGCTCGAACCGGCGGGCGGGCCGGCCTCCGACCCGGCCGCGGCCCTCGAACCCCTGCGCCTCCGGCTCATGGGCGGGCTGGCCTGCGTTTTCGATCCTTTTATCAAAGATTTTTTTCTTGTGATGAGAGAGCCGCCGAACATCGCGGCGTACAGGGACTATCTCGAAGGCGCCAGAGCGTTCGGCCGAATGGAATATGTAAAAGCCGCAGAGCTGATGCTGCGGGCGGCGGCTAGCGACCCGAATTTCCGAATGGCGCTGTTCCAAGCATCGGTCGCCTATTTTAACCTAGCGCAATACGACAAAGCCGAGGAGCTTTCGTCGAGGATCGAGAGCGACCGAGCTCTCCTCTCCAAGGGAGAGAGCCAGCTTCTTAATTGGCTGCAGGCCATGCTCCATGGAGACTCCGAGGCGAAGTTTCGCAGCGTCCGCCAGATTGTCGCCATGCAAACGGGAACTACATGGAATTATCAAAACGGATTGGACGCGAACCGCTGCAATTATCCCCGGGAGGCCGTGAAAGTTTTAGCTCTTTGGGACCCCTATAGTGAGGCGAACAGGGATTGGGCCCGCAATTATTGGGGGGTCCTGACGACGGCCCACCGCATGCTCGGCAGCCACAAACAGGAATTGAAGGCGGCCCGACGCGGCCGGAAGCAATTCCCGGAGAGCCTGCGCATGCTCTATTACGAAGCAGCCGCCCTGGCCGCCCTCGGCCGGGTCGAAGACATTGATCGTCTCTACGAGGAAAGCAAGTCCTTGGCCCCGTCCGTCCCGTATTCCCCCGGGACTGTCATGCTCCGGGCCGGCCGGGAACTGAGGGCCCACGGATTCAGGGAGGATTCCGTCCGGGTCCTGAACCAGGCCCTCCAGTGGTTCGAGAGCCGAACCAGTCCTGAAATAACGTCCGAAGATAACCGAAGCGACAGGGCCCTAACATTGTATATCCTCGATAGATTGGACGAAGCGAAAGGATTATTGGATGGCCTCCGCGCCGATTTCCCGGCAAAGGTCAATTACCTTGGTGGACTCGGAACGGCAGCGGCGCGAAAAGGAGAAAAAGAAGAGGCGCTGAGGATCTCCAAAGAGCTCGAAGAGGACAAGCGACCCTATCTCTTCGGAGGCCCGACGTATTGGCGGGCGCGGATCGCCGCGCTCCTCGGCGACAAAGAGGGCGCGGTCAGCCTCCTCCGCCAGGCGATCAAGCAGGGCTTCTCCTACGCAAACCTCCAATCCATTGTGGACTTCGAATCCCTCGCCGGGTACCCGCCCTTTGTCCAGCTCATGAAACCGAAGGGCTGAGAGCGGCCGACGGAAGGAAAAAGAAGCGTCAGACGTCCCGCGGTTCGAGGAGCAGGCGCAATCCCGCGTAGATCTCCGCGATACGTCTCTCGGGCAGGGAACCTATCTTCTCGACCATGTCGGACTTGTCGACGGTGTAGATCTGCGAAATGTTGACGACGCTGACCCGATCCAAGCCGCCCTCGCCTTTTCGAAGAAGAACGTTGCCCGGAGCTTCGGCCCTCTGAAGGTTGGATGTGATCTCGCAGACAACGACAGTCTGGATCCGGCTGACGTTGAAAAGATCGCTCTGGACAACGACATACGGATGCCGGAAGCCCGGGCCGGAGCCGGCCGGTTCGCCGAGGTCGAGCCAATACACGTCCCCCTGCCGGATCGTCAACGCGCTTTCCCCTTCAGCCGCTTTCGCTGGTATTCGGCCATCGCTTTTCTCCGTACCGCTTCATCCGGGGCATCGGGTTGGGAATAGACTTCGTCAAGCCTTTCGATGATGCGGCGGGTTTCGCTCCTCCGGATATATTCGCGGGCCGCCGAGACGAACACCCGGCTTCGCAACGTCTTCTGCTCCCTGGCGATCCTGTCGATCTCCTTGAAAACGTCGTCGGGGATCGAAATGGTCACTTTCATACCATTAGTATGCATATTATTCATACCTCTTGTCAAGGGCGCTGCTTCTCGCCGCAACAAAAGCGATCGAAAGGTTCTCTTCCCAAGAAGACGCTTCGACAGCCCTTGGGTTCTCGGCGATCCGCGAATAAGACCGGCTTTTCTTATCTGAGAATTGCCCGCTCCGGAGATGCACCGGGCACTTGCCGTCCGGGCCCTCAGCGAAGGCGAAAGCCTGAATTCCTTCGTCCTCAAAGCGCTCAAAAGAACGATCTAGCCATCCCGACTTAGCCGATTCTCGAATGGAATTTCGTCCTATTAAGGTGTTTAATGGTATCGGGTGAAGAGAGGAGAACAAGGGAGAGAACATGAAGAAAAGCGCTTATGTCCTGTCGGTCCTTTCGGGTTTCCTCATCTTGGCGGCGCTGACGGCCTCCTGCTCCAAGGGGCCGGCCTTCGAGGAGCCGTCGCACGGCGAGTCCATCCTCGACCGGGTCGTCCACATCGAGCCGGCCCTCGTCACCTCCATCCCGGAGACTTTCCGCTGGTGCGACCGGCTCCCCGGGCTCGACAAACGAAGGATCGACGTCGGCGGCGCGGAGCTTTACGTCGAAGTCGAAGGGAAAGGGACGCCCATCGTCCTGATCAACGGCGGCCCCGGCGGGACGCACCACTATTTCCATCCCTGGTTCTCCCGGGCGAAGAAATACGCCAGGGTCGTCTATTACGACCAGCGCGGCTGCGGCCTATCGGATTTCAAGCCGGGCGACAAGGGGTATTCCGTCGAACAGGCCGTCGGGGACCTCGAGGCGATCCGCAAGGCGCTTGGCTTCGAGAAATGGGTCGTCCTCGGCTACAGCTACGGCGGCTTCCTGGCCCAGCTCTACACTATCCTCCATCCCGAGAACGTCTCCGGTCTCGTCCTGCTCGGGGCCTCGCCGGGGATGCGCGCCGACGACGGCCCTTCGCGGCAGGGGGAGTTCGTTTCCGAGGCGGAGGAAAAGCGCATGGCCGAGCTCCGCCGCGAGCTCAACGAATACGCCAAAGCGAACAACCTGCCCCGGCAGAAGGCCGTCGAGCTCTCGATCTACAATAATTTCCTCAACGGCGACTGGAAGCGGCAGAATTTCTACAGGCCGTCGCCGGACCGCCTGTCCCAAGGCGCCCTCTACGAATGGGTCAACGACCAGAATTTCAACGGCATCCTGGGCCAGTCGCAGGGAAGGTGGGACTTCACCGGGGCCTTCGAGGGAAATCCGATCCCGACCCTCGTCCTCGAGGGCCGCTTCGACCTGACCTGGTCTGAGAAAAAGAAGGACATCCTCAAAGGCAATCACCCGAACGGCCGGATGGTCGTCTTCGAGAACGCGGCCCACGGCATCTACGACGAGCAGCCGGACGAGTTCTTCCGCGTCCTAAGGGAGTTCATCAAAGGCCTGCCCCGGGTCGACGAGACGGCGCTCACCTCGTACCGGGCGTTTCTTGACGGCTGGGTCGCCGCCATGAAGGCCCGCCCGGACCTCGTCATCGACAGCATCAGCTGGGGGACGGCGGCCAGCCGGGAGCTCGCCGGCAAGTACTCGCCGGAGTGGCTGGAGTCGTTCAGCCAGTACCGCCACTACCTGCGGGCGGGTTTCGCCCTCTACGACGTCGAAAGGTACGCCGACGGGTTGGCCGTCTTCGAGCGGCTCGAAGCGAAATTCGGCGGCAACCCGCAGATGAAGGCCATGGGTCTCATCTGGCAGGGGCACATGCTTGACCTTTTGGGGAAAAGGCCGGAGGCCCTGGCGCGCTACCGGAAGGCCGCCGAGATGAACCTCTCAGACACCTGGACACACTCGCAGTACGGCCTGAAATACGAGCTCAGTCCCTACGCCAGGGAAAGGCTCAAAACGCCCTTCAAGCGGCTCGAAAACGGCTCTTTAGATTGAGGGCGCCCGTTATTTAGAACCCGACTCCGACCAAGAACATCAGGGCCCTGGTTTTCAGTTGGTCAGTACCTATCGCTTCGATACCGGCCAACCCCATGTCATAGCGGACATCAAGGATGAGCATGAGCTTGTCCATCATGTACTCTACGCCGGCGCCGAAAACGAGGCTGAAGTTCGTGTTTTTAAGGTACTCTTTGACGTCATCGTCACTGTCCAATACGCCGTTAGTGTAGTGCTTTTCATGGGCGCTCAAAAGAATACCCACGGCCGGGCCGGCAAAAAGGATGGGCCTGAACTTGCCCTCGTTCATCAGGCGGACCTTGGCCAGGACGGGGATATGAATATAGCGATAAAGCGCTTTGAATGCGTACGTATCGAGATCGTATGTATATTCGTCCGTTCCGCCTTGCGTCAACAGGTAAATTTCCGGCTGGATGGCGATATTCTTGGTGAGGTTGAAGGAGGCAAAGACGCCGAAGACGGGCTGGATCAAGTTACACGTAGCCTCGGTTTCATCGCTCCATTTGATCTTGGCCAGAGACACGCCCGCCTTGATGCCCAGGTCAAAGTCGACCGCCGCCGCGACCGGCTGGGGCGCGAGCGCCGTGAGCAGTAGGGCCGCCGCGAAAATCAACGCGCATTTCTTCATATATCCCTCCCAATAAATCATGTTTGTGAGCCTATATTCAAGCTCACTTGAGGGGGAGGATAATGTAGCTTTCGGCCTTTGTCAAGTCCATAAGAGGGCCTTCATATCGCCTAAAAAACCGTATGCTCCCGACCTTAAAAAGGCCCGAGGCGGATGGCGTTGGCCAGGATGACCGCGCCGCAGCCGATGGCCAGCCAGATCGTGAGGAGCGGCAGGAGCCAGCGGACCCAGACCGTCCAGGGGATCTTCAAGATGCCCAGGGCGGCCATGAAATAGCCTTGGGTCGGGATGAAGACGTTGGTCAGGCCGTTGCCGAGCTGGTAGGCCAGGACGTTGGTCTGGCGGGTGATGCCGACGAGGTCGCCGAGCGGGGCCAGGATGGGCATGGAGACGGCGGCCTGGCCGCTTCCCGAGGGCACGATGAAGTGGAGCAGGTTCTGTATGAGGTAGATGCCCACGGCGCTCAGCCATGACGACCAACCCTGGACCGTCAGGACGAGGGCGTGGGTGATGGTGTCGATGACCCGGGCGTCCCGCAGGACGACGAGCGTCGCCCGGGCCAGGCCGACGATGAGCGCGGCATAGGCGATGTCGGCGGCGCCTTGAATGAAGGCCCTGACCGTGTCGTCGAGCGACAGCCCACCGATGGGGCCGGCGACAAGGGCCAGCCCGAAAAAGAGACCGGAGAGCTCGAGGATGCCCCAGTGCCAGCGGATCGCCCCGACCACGAGCAGAACGAGCGCTCCCAGCAGGGCGGTCAGGACGAGCGGATGCTTCCTGTTGAAAGGCTCGGCCTTGTCCGCGTCCGGCAGGGGTTCGCGCGTCTTGTCGAATTCGTACATCCGGCTGATTTCGGGTCTGCTCCCGACCCGCCGCGCATAGCGCGTCATGAAAACGACGGTCACGGCCGTCATCACCGCCCAGAGCCCGAGCCGGAAGCCCATCCCGGAAAAGAGCGGCAGGCCGACGATGCCCTGGGCGACGCCGACGGTGAACGGGTTCATGAAAGCGGCGGCGAAGCCGGCGTTGGCCCCGACCAGGGCGATGCCTCCGGCGACGAGCGAATCGTAGCCGAGGGACCGGGCGAGGAGGAGGAGGGCCGGCAGGAAGACGAGCGTTTCCTCGGCGATGCCGATCGTGCCTCCGCCGAGGGCGAAGACAACGGTGAGAAGCGGCACAATGAGCGCTTTGTTCCGTCCGAGCCGCCGGACCAGCGCGCGGACGCCGGCCTGGATGACCCCGGTCCTGTTCAGGACCCCGAACGCGCCGCCGATGATGAAGATGTAGAAGACGATCTCCGAGATCTCCCGGAGGCCCCGGGGGAAAGCGAGGATGAACGCTCCGGGCCCGGCCGGGCGGGCCTCGACGGGGTGATAGGACAGGGGGTCGACCACTTCCCTGCTCTGTTCGACGACCCGGTCGTAGCTCCCGGCGGGGATGATCCAGGTCGAAGCGGCGGCCAGCGCGAGCAGGCCGATGAGCAGGACGTAGGTATGCGGGACGCGGCTCTTCATCCCGATCAAACCGCCGTGAAGCGCCTGGCCGCGGCCGCGTAAAGGCGCGCGGCCAAATAAACGTCCTCGAGAAGAATGCTCTCCTCCGGAGAATGGGCCAGTTCGAGGACACCCGGCCCCCAAACGATGGTCGGTATTCCGGCTTCGCGGGAGATCAGGGCGCCGTCGGTCCAGGCCGGAAAGACGGCCGTCGGAGGAGCGGGCCGGGCCATGTCCCCGAACGACTGAAGCGCGGAACGCACGAGGGAGTGCCCGGGGTCGATGACGAGCGGGCCGTGGAGCATCGTGGCCATGCCGCCGGGCATCCGGGTGAGCTTGGTCTTGAGCCCGGGAAGCCCCTCCCGGACCCGCGCGAGCAGGGTTTCGATGTCGCCGAAAACCTGATCGATCGTTTCGGTCGAGACCCAGCGCCGGTCGAGCTGGATGCGGCAGTTGGCGGCGACCATGCTCGGCTGCTGGCCGCCATGGATCGTGCCCATATTGATCGCCGGGAGGCCCAGGACCGGATCGCGTCTCCGTTCAAACCCGGGGACGAGGTCGCGCTCGACGAGCGAGACGAAGCGGGCCGCGGCGACAATAGCGCTGATGCCTGCCTCCGGGGTGCTGCCGTGGGCGGCCTTGCCCTCGAATTCGACCTCGAGCCATTCGAGCCCCTTGTGGCCGATGGCCACCCGGTTCCCGGTGGGCTCCCCAATGACCGCGCCGTCGGCCTTGAATCCGGAGGTGATAAGGGCCTCGGCGCCCAGACTTTCCATCTCCTCGTCGATGACCGCGGCCAGGGTGACCGAGCCCGAAGCGAGGCCGCCGGATTCTTTCAGCAGGACGAGGGCCCCGGCCATGGCCGCCAGGGCGCCTTTCATGTCCACGGTCCCCCGGCCGAAGAGGTGGCCATTCTCGACCGTGGCCGCGAAGAGGTCCACCGAAGCCCCGGCATTCGGCGGCACGGTGTCCATGTGGCCGCAGAAAAGGAGATGCGGTCCGGGTTTCTTGCCGGCGAGCGTCGCCAGCAAGTTCGGCCGGCCCTCCCGAACCTCGACGAGTGTCGAGGGGATATCGTTCTCCCGGAGATAGGCTTCGAGCTCGAGGACCGCGGCCTCTTCCTGCCGCGCCACTCCCTGGTAGCTTGGAGCTCTAACCATCGCCTGCAAGAGCTCGAGGATCTCATGATCGTCCATCGCTCCTCCTTCCGTCGCGCCTTTCATCTTCATAAGCTTCTTCGCCGTCCCTGTCAAGGGCGGGACCGGGCCACGATCATCCTTCCCACGGCAACGGTTTCGGGCTAAAATACGTTTCTTTGAGATGAAGAGGTTCAACCCATGAAACGAGTATCGTCCTTGATCGCCGCGCTCGCTGTTTTCTTCGCTTCGGCGGAACTCTCGGCCCAGAAGATCGAGACCGTGGACGGGGTCCGTCTCGTCCACAATACCGGGCCGGGGGCCTGGGGCAAGACGCCCCGGGTGACGCTCGAGCCCGTCCGCGTCCTGGGCGACGTGGACACGGCCGACGAGAACATGGCTTTCTACATTCCGATGAACATCGTCCGCGACGCCGCGGGCAACCTGTACGTCCTCGACTCGGGGAACCACCGGGTCCAGAAGTTCGGCCCCGACGGCAAGCACTTGGCCACGTTCGGCCGCCACGGCCAGGGGCCCGGCGAGTTCGTCTACCCCTCCTGGCTGGCCGTCGACGCCCAGGGCTTCCTGTACGTCTCCGACCCCAACAACAGCCGCGTCCAGATCATGACCCCCGACGGCAAGGACCACAAGACCATCCGCTTGACCGACGGCACCGTCGGCGACGTATTCCCGCTGAAGCCCGGGGAGCTCCTCATGGGGACGCCCCGCCTGCGCCTTGTATTCAACCAGGGGGGCGGGGAAAAACCGGCCGTCCTGCCTAAGCTCGTCAAGGCGATCGACGCCGACGGCAAGGTCGTCAGGGAGTTCGGCGATCCGTACGACTTCGAGGACGACCTCGTCAACAGTTCGGGCAACGAGATGATCATGACGGTCGACGGCGCCGGCCAGGCCTACATCGTCTTTCCGACACAGAACCGCATCGACAAGTATGGGGCCGACGGCCGTTTGATCTGGCGGGCGGACCGCGAGCTCCCCTACCCGATGGAGATCAAGGGGAAGGGAAAGGTCGATCGGCAGGGCGGCGGGGTTTCGATCCAGATGCCCCAGATGAACCGCTGCGCGAGCGGCGTCGCCGTGGACGGCCGGGGCCGCGTCTGGGTCATCACGCTGAACCGCCAGCTCAAGCAGGAGGAGCGGGTCGGGACCGCCATCAGCATGAGCGGGTCCATCGGCGGAGGCCGGACGATCGGCCAGAAGGTCCAGGGCAACACGGAGCTCCGGACGACCGACGCCTACAAGCTCGAGATCTTCGACGCCGAGGGCGTTCTCCTCGGATCGATCCCGCTCGACTTCTTCGCCGACGGGATCTTCATTTATGGCGACCGGCTCTTCCTCATGGACAAGTACCGCGGCACCCAGTTCCGCGAATACAAGATCAAGGGCTGAGCCGGGGAGCCGTGCCGGCCGGCGCGAGACATCATCGGACATAATCGGACATCGCCGCTTGTTCCCTTGACAGCCGCCTTATCCGGCCGATATTAAGAAGCACAGGGTATTATTTCAGGGGGATTTCGCGAGCATAAGGCCAGATATTGGGGGGTGTGGCCTGTGCGTCGTGGCGCGCTCTTGACTCCCGGGATCCGGTCGTCTCTAATAGAGGCATCCCCGAAAAGGAGACCCGCGCTATGATCAACAAGAAAAAAGCCGCGATCCTGGTCACAGCCCTGGTCGTTTTGGCCGTGGCCGCCATGATCATCCTCTTTAAGGGTCAGGCCGCGGCTCAGCAAGCCGAGGCCCGGCCCAATCCGGCGATCGTCGGCCAGCCCATGCCCGACTTCACCCTATCCGTCTACCAGGGCGGATCGCTGACCTTCTCGTCGCTCCGCGGCAAGAACGTCATCATTCTCTTCCCGCGCGGCTACGCGGCCGAAAACTACTGGTGCACGATCTGCAATTACCGCTACGTCGAGCTCGCCGAGCTCGAGAAGGCGAAGAAGATCCGCGAGAAGTACAACGTCGAGGTCCTGGTCGTCTTCCCCTACCCCCGGGACATCGTCAAGGCCTGGCTCGAAGCCCTGCCCGGCCAGCTCGAGACGGTCAGGACGACGAAAAATCCGGCCGACCCGTCCAAGCTCGACGAAAAAGGGAAAAGCCGGATGGAGCGGTTCCGCCAGCTCTTTCCCGCCGATTACTCGCTCGAGAAGGGCGCGATCTTGGCCCCCTTCCCCATCCTCGTCGACGGCGAGCGGACGCTCTCCAAAAGCCTGGACCTCTTCCGCACCGAATGGACCGGCAGCAAGGTCGACCAGAACATCCCGAGTATCTACATCATCGACGCCAACGGCGTGCTCCAGTTCAAGTACCTCGGCCAGAACACCGTTGACCGCCCGGGCTACGATTACGTCATGAAGGTCCTCGAGGTCATCAACGCGGCCAAGTAGCTCCCGTCGTCAACAAAAATTGGTCTCCTCCCACGACTAAACGGGTGGAGGGACCGATGAAAAGGACCGCCTTGGCCATATTGGCCGCTTTTTTCCTGGCTATCGTGTCCGGCTACGCGGCCACAAAACCGCGGATCGCTCCTCCCCCGCTCCGGATCGAGGTCCTCGCCGTCCAGCCCGGCCCTCGCCATGTCTGGGTCGCGGGCTATTGGAAGTGGTCCGGCGTCAACTACACTTGGATCGAAGGCCGCTGGGTCAAAGTGAAACCGAACAGGGCCTGGGTCCCGGGGAATTGGAGGCTGGTGGGCAGTTTCTGGGCCTGGAAGCCCGGGCGCTGGGAAAAGATCGATACCGGCGAATCGAAACAGGCGAAAAAGAAAAAGAAGTAAGAGTCGTCCCCCTTTCCATGCTTGTCCTTGACTTCCTTCGGCCGCCGGTCCTATAGTCGTTTCGGCGCGGCCTCCCGCCCCGATAACGATGACCCCATCATCCAGCCGCCAAGATGTCGCGGCATATCGAGAAAAGATCACGGACGAGATCTGCCGGGCCTTGGGGTTCTCGCCCGCAGGCGCGGCGCGCCGGCTGCTGGGGCCTCTGTTCAGGTATCCCGCCGGCCGCTTCGCCGGGATCATCGCCCGCGCGGACGACGAGATCCGGTCGTCGGGATTGAGCGGCGGCGCCCGCAGCGTCCTCGCCGATTTTTCACTGAGGCCGAGCGTTCGGGGGGCGGAAGATATCCCCGCGGACGGCCCCCTGCTCATCGTCTCGAACCACCCCGGCGCGTATGATTCGTTGGCCATCATGGCCTCGGTCCCCAGGAAAGACCTCAAGGTGGTCATTTCGGATGTCGGCTTCACCCGGGCCTTCGCGGCCGCCCGCGAGTATTACATCTACGCTCCGCGGGACACGGCCGGGCGCATGAAGGCCTTGCGCGCTTCGATCGCCCATCTCGCGAGTGGAGGGGCCCTGCTCCTCTATGCGCATATCGAGGTGGAGCCCGACCCGGAAACGAGTCCCGGCGCAAAGGAAGCCCTTCGGGACTGGTCGCGCAGCATCGAGATCATTCTGCGCCGAGTTCCGGAGGCCCGCCTGCAGGTCTCGATCGCCAGCGGCATCCTGATGCCGCGCTTCCTGAACAGCCCTATCGTCAGAATCAGGAGGAACGCCCCCCAGCGCCAGAAGCTGGCCGAATTCCTGCAGGTCAGCTGGCAGATGGTTTTCCCGCGGAGCGTTCAACCCAAGATCCATCTTTCGTTCTCGGCCCCGGTCGAAGGGCGCGGACTCCCCCGGGATAGCCTGATGCCAGCCGTCATCGTGATGGCCGAACGGCTCCTCGAGGATCATCTCGTGGCCGTCCGCCGGATGCCTGATGAAGTCAATTCATGAATGACGCGGACCGATGAAGGAGGCAGATTCGATGGAAAGTGAGACGCTCAAGGTCTATCGTTATCGCTGGCTCGTGCTCGCCGCTTTCGTTCTCGTGGGCCTCATGACCCAGGTGCTCTGGATCACGTTCGCCCCGATCACGAGCGCCGCGGCCGTTTTCTACGGGAAGTCCGACCTCATGATCGGGCTCCTGTCCATGGTCTTTATGATCGTCTACATCCTCGTCGTCTTGCCCGCTGCCTGGGCCATCGACACCTGGGGCTTCAAGGCCGCCGTCGGACTCGGCGCCGTTCTGACGGCCGTTTTCGGGCTCCTGCGCGGCATCTTCGCTTCTAACTATACGATCGTTTTCCTCTCCCAGGTCGGGATCGCCGTCGGCCAACCCCTGGTGATCGGCGCCATCACCAAGATCGCCGCCCGCTGGTTCCCGGTCAGGGAACGGGCGACGGCCTCCGGCGTGGGCACGCTGGCGCTCTACCTCGGGCCTCTTGTGGCCATGCTCCTCACGCCGTATCTCTACCTGCGCGTCGGCATGGGCCGAATGCTCCTTCTCTACGGCGTCGCTTCGGCCGTCGCGGCGGGCGTTTTCCTTCTCGTGGCCCGCGAGCACCCGCCCACGCCGGCCGGCCGCGACGAGCGCGTCCTGATGTTCGACGGCCTCAAATCGATGCTTCGCCAGCGCGACTTCCTCTTCCTCCTGATCATGTTCTTCGTCGGACTGGGCATGTTCAACAGCATCTCGACCTGGGTCGAAGACATCGTCCGGCCGCGCGGCTTCTCCATCTCCCAGGCCGGCGCGCTCGGCGGCTTGATGCTCGTCGGCGGCATCGTCGGCGCGGTCATCATCCCGCTCGTTTCCGACAAGTCGCGCCGCAGGAAGCCGTTCATCTTCATGGCCTTCGCCGGGCTCCTCCCCGGGCTCATCGGCATGACCTACGCCACAAGCTACGGACTGCTCCTGCTGTCGGGTTTCGTCTTCGGGTTCTTCCTGCTGAGCGCCGGACCCATCGGCTTCCAATACGCAGCCGAGATTACCCACCCCGCCCCGGAAGGTACGTCCAACAGCCTGCTCTTGCTGATGGGCCAGATCTCGGGCATCGTCTTCATCATGGGCATGGACGCCCTGAAGGACCGGGCGACCGGAGCCATGACGACCTCGCTCCTTGCTCTCGCGGCTCTGGCCGCCGCCGGAGCCATCCTCGCCGTCTTCGTCCGGGAATCGCCCCTGCACGGCGAGCGCCGCCCTCCTACATGAAGGGGGTGACGAAGAGGCCGGCCGCCGGTCAGTCCGGCGACGTCAGCGCCGCGTAACAGAACCTGCGGTAGTGCTCGATGACGTCGTGGATGACGTCGTCCTTGTCCATCTTGAGGACCTCGAGCGGGAACAGCCCGGGCATGAAGTCCTCGTCCGTCGTCTGATATTCCGCCGTCGGCGTCCGCCGCGCCTTGATCTGAAGCTTCAGACGAAGCTCCACGGCGTTCTTGGGCAGGGAGATCCGGTAATGGAACTGGTCGTCCTTCGTGCCCGGAAAACAGACGCTGAAACGGATGTCGCGGTCCTGGGTCTTCTTGTGGCGGGACTTGATCCGGAAGAGTTCCAGTTCGTCGGCCAGGCTCTCGAAGGCGGCCTCGGCGATGAACTCGCAGAACTGGTTGAAATAACCGATAGTCTCGATCTGGCAGCGTTCGATGACCCGGAGGCTGTCGAAGTGGTGCGTGAGTTCCGTCTTCCAGTCGATCTTGCCCATCGTGGACTCCGCGCTCGGGGATTTTCCGTATGATATCACAATCGGCGGACCGGAGGAATAGGAAGTTGGAGCCGGCGCGGCAAACCGCCCCTGGGGGGGGTTAGTGCCGGCTGAGGTCAGCAAAAGGGGGGTGATGATAAGTTTTTTGAGGGAGCCCTCTCCAGCCGGCGAAAGAGAGCCAATATCATTATAGCCCGGCGCACGAAAAAATCAAGACAAGAACGCAAAATAATTGAAAATGCCGGCTGTTTATTTAACAGCAGAAGGGGGGAAAATGAAAGATTCCATTGGGTTGGAGTTTTCTCCAGCCGGCACGAGAAAACGTGATATGATTTTAGCACGCCCGTGGAAAAACGCAAGAAAAAAAGCTGCGTTTTCAAACGGACGCAAATGACATAAGATGGGATGAGCGAGGAGGCGAAACAGATGAGAAGATCCCCCGTATTCTTGGCGCTGGTATTCCTGGCCGCCCTGTCCGCGGCGGCGTTCGCGCAGACGGCCGACCCGGTCAGGGGTGCGGCGAAGGTGCCGACGACCCGGGAAATGAACTTGATGTGCTGGCAGGAATTCGGCGAGCTGGTGCCGGCGCGGATCAGGACAGTGCTCGTGCCGTTCGGCTCCCTCGAGCCCCACGGCGTCATCCCCAGCGGCACCGACAGCCTCGCCCCGGAGGCCATGGCCAGAGACATCGCGGCGAGGGTCGACGCCCTGATCGCCCCGACCCTGAACTACGGCATGACCGACGCCATGAAGGCCTTCCCGGGCGCCGTCTCCATCCCGTCCGAGACCTACGCGCCCTTCGCCGAAGCCGTCCTCGACAACCTGGCCGCGAACGGCTTCAAGAACATCATCGTCCTCAACGGCCACGGCGGCAATACGGCGGCCCTCAACGCGGCCGCGACGCGCGTCGCCAACGCCCGCCGCGTCCGGGTCCTCGTCGTCAATTGGTGGACCCTGGCCGACGATATCACCAAGGCGGTCTTCAAGCAGAACGGCGGGCACGCCGGCAACAACGAGACGGCCTACATCCAGGCGTTTTTGCCCGAGCACATCCATTCCGAGCGCTACAAGCCGGAGATGGCCGCGCCCAACGCTCCGGCCGGAGCGTATTACGCCGCGCCGGTGGCCTCGACGATCCTCCTCTACGAAAAGGGCCAGGGCTACCCGACGTTCGACGCCGCCCAGGCCAAGGAGTATTTCCGCAAGGTCAACGACCGCGTTGTCGAGCTCGTTCTCGACACGATCAAGAAGTGGGACCTCGCCGGCGTCTACAGATGATAAGCCCTGGGTACGCCCAAGGCTAATACTGAGCAGCACTAATCCCGTTTTAAAAAAATGGGATTAGTGCCAGCGAACGTATCAGGCGGCGCGGAGCAGGAAGACGCGCAGGTCCATGACGTTCGTCCCGGTCGGCCCGGTGACGATCAGGTATCCCGTCTGTTTGAAAAAAGAATAGGAATCGTTGTCGTCTAAATAGGCGGCCGGATCGAGGCGCATGGCGCGGGCGCACCCGGCCGTCGAGTTGTCGGCCCATGCGCCGGCGGCGTCGGTCGGGCCGTCGATGCCGTCGGTGCCGATGCTCAGGATGAGCCAGTCGAGGCCCCCGAGGTCGTTTTTCGCCATTTCGACGACCGATGCCAGGACGAACTCGGTGTTGCGGCCGCCCCGCCCCCTCCCTTTGACCGTGACCGTGAGCTCGCCGCCGGCCAGAAGGCAGAGCGGCCGCGGCAGGGAGGCCGCCGAGCAGGCCATCTGGGCCAGGAAAGCGGCGTAATTCACGGCGACCTTACGGGCTTCCCCGCTGTCGGAGGAAGACAGGAAGGTCGAGTCGAAGCCGCGCTCTTCCGCTTCGTGTTTAGCCGCGCGAAGCGCGGTCATGTTGTCGCCCACGATGAACGCGCGGGCACGGGCGAAGACGGGGTCGCCCTCCTTGAGGGTCTCTTCGATCTCGCCGCGGCTGCCTTCTTCGAGCCGGGCCCGGACCAGGGCCGGGGCCGAATCCCAGAGGTCGTAGCGCTCGAGGACGCCGCGGGCATCGGCGAACGTCGACACGTCCCAGTGCGTCGGACCCGAGGCGATCGTTCCGAGGTCATCGCCGACGACGTCGGAGATGACGAGCGTCACCACGGTCGCCGGGAAGGCCGCCTTGGCCAGACGTCCGCCCTTGACGGCGGAGAGGTGTTTCCGCACGGCGTTGAGCTCGCTGACCGTCGCCCCAGCACGAAGCAGGTCATCGGTCAGGCGGCGCTTTTTCTCGAGCGTGATCCCGTCGGCGGGAAGCGTGAGGAGCGACGAACCGCCGCCCGAAATGCAGACGAAGACGAGGTCTTTCTCCCCCGCTTTCCCGGCGATCTCGAGGGCCCGGCGGGCGGCCTCGACGCTCCGCGCGTCCGGCACCGGGTGGGAAGCCTCGACATATTCGAGCTTGGGAACCGTTTTCACGCCCGGCCCGGGAACGACCACGAGCCCCGAGGTCAGCCGCCCGCCGAGGATGTCGACGAGCGCGCCGGACATGGCCCCGGCGGCCTTGCCGAAAGCGATGAGGAAGATCTTCTCGAAGCCAGCCAGGTCGAATGTCGTCCCCTTGATCCGGACGAGGTTGTCCTCGCGGACAACGCTCTCCCGGACGAGGCGCTCCGGCTCGACCGCCGCGATGGCGGCCCGCCAGATGGCTTCCGCGTCGCCCAGGAAGCCGCCTTCGGTCGGTGTGTCTTCGCTCATATGACCACTATAGCAAAATCATGGGTGCCTCCGCCAGCATCAGGCCCCCTTGTACTCAGGGGCCAGCCCTGAGCCGCGCTTCTCATCCCCCTTGAAGGGCGGTGCTTAGCGGCGGCGAACGGGCCGCGCTCCCCCTCCAAGGTGGAAGGCCTTGACAGGAGCGGGACCGCGAAATACCATTGTCCTGTCCATGGGGACTATTGGCAAAGCTATCGAGGGAGGACGAACATGAGCCCTGAGATCAACGATCTCTACGAAAAGTACGCGAGCGGTGCGATGGACCGCCGCGAATTCCTCGGAAAGCTGGCCGCGATCGCGGGCGGGACGGCCGCCGCGGCGGTCCTCCTGCCGGCCCTCGAAAGCGGCGTGGCGGCGGACCAAGTCGTCGCGAAGGACGATCCGCGCCTCGAAACCGGATACATCGAGTATCCGGGGGCGGCCGGCAAGGTCCGCGCCTATTCGGCCCGGCCGAAGGGCGCCGGCAAGCTCTCCGGCGTCATCGTCATTCACGAGAACAGGGGGCTCAACCCGCACACCGAAGACATCGCCCGCCGGGTGGCTCTCGAGGGATTTCTGGCCATCGCCCCGGACGCGCTTTCGCCCTTCGGCGGGACGCCGCAAAACCCCGACGAGGTCCGGCCCCTGTTCCAAAAGCTCGACCGCGAAGCGAACACCAAGAACTTCGTCGCCGCCGTCGAGTACCTCAAGACCGGGCCGCAGGCGACGGGCAAGGTCGGGTGCATGGGCTTCTGCTGGGGCGGCGGGACGACGAACCAGGTGGCCGTCAACGCGCCCGACCTGACCGCGGCCGTCCCCTTCTACGGCAGCCAGCCCGCGCCCGAGGACGTCCCGAAGATCAAGGCGGCTATGCTCATCCACTACGCCGGGGACGACGAGCGGATCAACGCGGGCATCCCGGCCTTCGAGGAAGCCCTCAAGAAGGCGGGCGTCGAATACGAGATCTACACTTACGAGGGCGCCGGGCACGCCTTCATGAACGACACCGGGACGCGGTATCACAAGGAGGCGGCCGAGCTCGCCTGGCAGCGTACCGCGGCCTTCCTCAAGGACAAGCTCAAGGCTTAGAGTTCTGCCGGAGCCATTCGGCCGCCACCTCGGCGACGAACGGCCGGATACGAGCGAAGAACTTCTTGTAGCCCGCGCATAGGTAATTCAGCCCCGGCTCGCCGTCCGGCGCGCACATGAACCGGTTCTTCGGGCACTCCCCGTTGCACATCGCCCGGACGTCGCAGGCCCGGCAGACGCGGGGAAGCTTTTCCAATTTGGCCAGGCCGAACGAGCGCAGGGCGGGATCTTCGAGCAGTTCGACGAGCGGCGTTTCGCGGATGTTGCCTACCCGGTGCGCCTCGTCCACGAAGTGGTCGCAAGAGTAGAAGTCCCCGTTCCGCTCGAGGACGGGGATGTCGCCGCAGACAGGCCGGAAGATGCAGAGCGAATGCTCCTGGCCGAACGCCGTCCGGGCCGCCTCCTCAACGATCTGTATCTTGATGCGCCCGATGTCGCGGGCCACCCACTCGTCGAAGACCGCGCAGAGGAAATCGCCCCAGGCTTCGGCCGGGACGGTATCGGGGCTGACGCCGCCCGGCGCGTCCGGCCGCCGGTCGACGAGCGGAAGGAACGTCACGTACGAGGCGCCGATCTCCCTGAAAAAGCCATAGACGTCGAGCGGGCGCCGGACGTTTTCCGCGCTGACGACGCAGAGGATGTCTGTCGGGACGCCGTGCCGCCGTAGAAGCTCATACCCGCGCATCGCCGCGTCGAATGAAGATGTCCCATCCGGCGCGAGCCGATAGCGGTCATGGAACTCGCGCGGCCCGTCGAGGCTGAGCCCGACCGAGAATCCTTCGGCAGCGAGAAAACGTCCCCACTCCTCGTCGAGGAGCGTGCCGTTGGTTTGCATGCCGTTCGCGATCGTCCGCCCGGCGGGGCGATACGCGCGCTGGATCTCGACGATCTTGCGGAAATAATCGACGCCCAGGACGGTCGGCTCCCCGCCGTGCCAGGAGAAGCGGACGATCTCGTCCGGCGAGGCGGCGATGTGCTGGGCGATATAATCCTCGAGAAGGTCTTCG
>JBFYOD010000103.1:0-58033 GCA_041303965.1 Candidatus Aminicenantota bacterium | reverse complement strand
CGCCGGTCCGGAGAGGAGCCCAAGGACAACGTAGAAAAAGACCGTCCCGGCGATGAACCCGGCGACGATCAGCAGATAGAGGGCCCAGGACCGGAAAAAGCGTTTCCTGAGGAAATTGAGGGCATTGCGGAGGGCCCGCAGGACCTTGGTCTCCTCGTCGGCGACGACGGCGATGCGGGCGTAGTCGAAGACCATGTGGACAATGGAAAGCAAGAGGAGGGCAACGATGAAATGGAGGTTCCCTAGGATGACCGACGGCCACTGCGTCCAGGCGCTCTCGACCCAGAGGTTCATCAGGGCCGAGAGCAGGCGGAGGATGACGCCGAAGGTCAGGACAAGGAAGGCGAGCGAAGAGAGGAACAAGCGGACGAACCTTCCGAAATAGCGGCCGCAGTCGCCGAAGAACGCCTGGAGGGTCGGCCGGCCTTCCCTGTCAAGGAGGCGGCCGATGATGCCCCCGTTGAGGAAGACGTAGAGCCCGAGGAAGAGAAGGGCCGAGACGACGAGGCCGCCAATGACGGCCGGCATCGCGTCCTGGTACTTGAGGACGGCCTCGCCCAGCCACATGAGGTCGAGCGGCCGGACGTTCGAACCCAGGTAGGAATGGCCGAGCTCCGCCTGGGCCAGGGTGAAGAGAGGAAAGGCGACGACCGCGGCGTAGACGATGTTGACGACCCAGAGGATAACGAGCAGCCGCGGTTTCCTAAACGTCGTCCCGATGCCTTTTCCGATGGCTTTGAAGACGCCCATGTGACCCTCCTCAGCTCCAGGAGCTGATGAAATGGAGAAAGCTCTGCACGGTGAACAGGAGCTGTGTCATCAGCTTGACGACGTTGCGGCGGACCCCGTCGACACCGCGGCTGTTGTTGGCCAGGTTGGCGTCGATGAGCCAGACGCCCTCAGGGTCGACCTGGGCGCTTTCGACCTCGACCGGCTTGACGAACTCCAGGCGGGCCCAACGCGCCTGTCCGTCCCAGGACCGCGCTTCCGTCGTGCCGTCCTTGAACCGGACGAGGACCTTGATCCGGGCATCGCCCCGGACGCGCGCCTCGCCGTAACGTCTCAGGACGACCGTCGTCAGGAACTCGGACTTGGCCTTGGCCTCCGGCGCCGTGGCTTCCCCGGCTTCGAGTTCTTCGATCTTCTTCGAGGTCACCTCTTCCCGGGTCCCCTTGACGTCGAAGACGCCGCGCCGTGCGCGCGGGACCTTGACCGACGCGACCGCGGCGACGCCGTAGTCGAAGGCCTGCGTCGAATCGAAAAGCTCGTCGAAAAACCAGGACATATCCTTGCCGGAAACCTCGTTGACGACCCCCAAGAATTCGGCTTTCCCGGGGTGCTTGTAGCGGTAGCGCATGTGGTAGGTCCGCATGACCCTGGCCCATGTCTGCCCGCCGAGCAGCTCTTCGAGGGTGCGTAGGAGCGTCGCCGCGCGCATGTAGACGTTAGCGCCGTAGCTCCCGCCGTTGTAGAACCTCCAGGACCAGGTGGTCACCGGGTCGTAACGGACGGTGTTGATCGCCGCGACCCGGTCGAGTTCGAAGTCGAAGGTCTTGGGCATGCGGAGCAGCCAGGTGAGCGGGACCCCCTTGAAAACGATCGGCAGGGCACCGGGGCCGTAGGCCCTGGCCATGACCTGTCCCGTCGAGTAGGTGTTGAAGCCCTCGTCGAGCCAGGCCGCCTCGAATTCGTTGGTGGCCACGAGCCCGTACCAATAGCCGTGTCCGAACTCGTGGACGATGACCCCCTCAGGCGAGAGGATGTCCTTGCTCGTCAGGACCTGGGTGCCGGCGGTGAACAGCGTGGGATATTCCATTCCGCCGCTCGCGGTGCGGAACGGCGGGTCGACCATGGTCACGGTTTCGTAGGGGTAGGGGCCGTACCACAGGCCGTAGTACTTGATGGCCGCTCGGAGCGCCCGGAAATGACGCTCGATCTGTGACTTGTGTTCAGGGGCGATGAGCAGGGTCATTTTGACGTCCGGGAGCTTGACCTCTTCGACGGGCAGTCCGAGAAGAGCGGCCGTCTCCCGGTATTCCTCCGGCGTCACTTCCTTGCCGGCGATGAAGTCGCGTTCGACCTTGAGGTAGCGGGGGTCGGCCATCCAGGCGAAGTCGTGGATCATGGGCTGGCGGTAGGTGTAGGTGGTTCTCTTGAGCGATCCGTCGACCCGGACGTCGGTTTGTTTTCCGGACGAACCGACCGTGAAATCCTCAGGCACTGTGATGTGGACGACGAAGTCCGCGAAATCGGCGAAGAACTCGGAATTTTGATGGTACGCGTGGGCGTTCCAGCCCTTCCCCTCCTCGTAGACGCCGGGCTTGGGGAACCATTGGGCGATGAAAAAGGAGTCCTTGTAATAGCCCGAACGGGCCACGGTCCGGGGGATCTTGCTTCGGAATTCGAGCAAAAGGCGGACGCTCTCTCCGGGCTGGACGGGTTGGGGGAAGAGGACCCTCGCGACGGTCTCATCATCCGGATTCTCAGGGCCGTCCGGGGTGACGAACTGGAGGCCCGGTTTGAGGTCGGAGCCGTCCGCCAGGCGAATGTCCGTGATGTCGACCCAACCCCATTCGCCGTCATCGGGAGCGCTGCCGCGGCCGAACATCGATTCGGCCCGGGCTTCCCGGAGGAAAGCGCTCTCTTCGTTCTTGAAGGCGTTCCAGTAGAGGTGGAGGAGCATGTCGGGGACGGCTTCCCGGGCCGGGTTGGTCCAGACGATCTCTTCCTTGCCGAGGAGCATCTTGCCCGCGGCGTCGAGCTCGACCCAGATCTCGTAGCGGAGGACGGGAGCGGCGGCGATGCCCGCCGCCTCCTGCCGCAGAAGCGCCCGGGCTGGAAGGACCAGGAAAGCGGCGGCTAACAAACACAAAGTGCCGAGGTTTCTTCTCATTCTGAACCCCCTACTCGTGATGGGCCTTGGTCAAACGGGAAACTCTTCAAGATCAGTCCCGGAGCCATTCCTCCCAGGCGCTCCTCCGGGGGAAATACATGAAGACCAGGAGGAGGGAGGCAAAAACGAGGACGTAGAAGTCGATGTTATTACCGCTGAAGAGGAACCAGCCGAGGCCGAGGATCCCCGGGATCTCTCCCAGGACCATGGTCACGATCGTCGTCCGCTGGAGCCTTTGGAGGGCCGTCCTGGCGTCTTCCCGGGATGTCTTCCGGAGGAGACGGGGACGAAGAACGCGGATGATGACGATGACGGCGATGGCCGCCCCGAATACGGCGTAACGGATCAGCGGAATATTGGCCAGTGTGACGATGCCGCGGAAAGGCCTATACACGGCCCGCAGGACTTCGACGAGGCCCAGATAAACGACCAGGCTGACGATGATGGCCGTCGCAATCAGGGTTGCTGACTTGAGATGGATCCGGAGCTCGTCCTGGATATCCATGTCGACCTCCTCGCGGGCGCGGCCTTGGAGCCGGCCGTATCGTTCGAATTATATGAGAATCGGGGTCCGTAGACAATTAGCCCGATCAAAAACGCCGCCGTTGGGCCGGGATTCAATCGACATAGAGCAGGAATCCCTTAAGGTACGATGTCTCCGGGTGATAGATGTTGACCGGGTGGTCGCAGGCTTGACGGTGTTTCTGGAGGATGCGGACGCGCCTTCCCGCCTCGAGGGCGGCCTGGAAAACGACCTGCTGAAAGAGCCCCTCGTCGACGTGGTGCGAACAGGAGAACGTCAGCACGAGCCCAGGGCTGCGGACCCGCTGGAAGGCCAGGCGGTTGATGTCCTTGTAGCCCCTACAAGCGGCGATGACGTCGGACTTTTTCTTGGCGAAGGCCGGCGGATCGAGGATGATGAAGTCGTGATCGAGGGCCGGTTGCCTCAGGAATTCGAACACGTCGGCCGTGAAGAAGATCCCGGAACCCGCGGCCAGGCCGTTGAGTTCGAAATTCTCCCGGGCCAGCGCGAGGGCCGAAGCCGACGAATCGACGGAGTCGGCCCGGGCCGCCCCGCCCTTGAGCGCGCAGACCGAGAAGGCGCCTGTATAAGAGAACGTGTTGAGGACCCGGCGGCCGGCGGCGAAGTCGCGGACGAGCTTCCGGCTTTCCCGCTGGTCCAGGTAAAAACCCGTTTTTTGGCCCTGGGCGAAACTGACCCAGTAAGGGATCCCCTCTTCGAGGATACGGACCTTGTCGACCATCTCCCCCGCGAGGAGGCCCTCGGTCTCCGCGAGGCCTTCTTCCCTCCGGGCCGGCAGGTCGGATTTTTCTAGAACGGCCCGGGGCCTGATGGCTCCATCCAGGATCTCAAGGAGGAACGGCTTCAGCTTATCCATCCCCAGTGTCGCGAACTGGAGAACGAGCACGTCGTCGTAGAGGTCGGCGATGAGGCCGGGCAGGCCATCGCCCTCGGCGTTGATCAGCCGGCAGGCGTTGGTCACGGCCGGGTCGAACAGCCGGGTCCGGAGCGCCAGGGCCCGCTCGACGCTCGACCGGATCCCCTCTTCGGGCGGCTCGATCCCGAAGCTGACCATCCGGCCGGTGATCGAGCTTTTCCGGTTGAAATAGCCGTGTCCCAGGAGCTCGCCTCCGGAGCTGCGGACGGGAAGGACGGCGCCGTCCTCGAATTCGGGCAGGTCGCGGATGGCCCCGGAGAAGATCCAGTGGTGCCTGTTCCGGACGGCCTTGTCCCGGCCGGGCTTGAGGACGACCGCGCTCACCCCGGCCTCCCCGGCCCATCCCGACCGGCGAGCATTCGGACGACGGGACGGTCGGGCTTCGAAAAGAGCGCTTCATCCATGTCCCCTGGCGCCTGCCAGCGGATCTCGTCGTGGTCGGTGAGCTTGAAGGAGTCCGAAAGCAATTCCGTCCGGAAGACCAGGAGCTCGAAGGCCGTGAGAGCGCCCGAGAACGGCACGGAACACAGAAGATCTCCGACGCGGGCGCTCACCCCCAGCTCTTCCTCGAGCTCCCGCTCCAGGCATCTCTCGGCGGTCTCCCCGTCCTCGAGCTTCCCGCCCGGGAATTCCCACATCCCGCCGGCCACTAGCCCCGGTTTCCGCCGGGCGACCAGGACCTTCCCCTCTTTTTCGATCACGGCGGCGACGACTTGGCGGATATTCTTTTCCACGGCTTCTCTTGGGCGCTGTTCGCCCTCTCATCTTAATTCACTGTCTCCCGATTAACAAGTGGCATCGAGGTTAACCGGCATGACATCCACCCCTATTTTCGGCCGGGTTAATCGCGCCGTCGGCTGCGGAGGGTCCTCGGGGGTCGTCTCCGTTCGCTGCGGTGATTCTTAACGCCATCACGGTCCTTATCCATGGGAATGTATTCGGACCGTGATGACTAAATCACCGCTTTATGCTCCCTTCGACGACACCCCTCAGCCCCTGTTTCCGCAGCCTCCTTATTCGCTTCGTCGACGAAACTTTGTCCTGGTCTTCTGAAAAATTGGGCCGATGACAAGTGGCCTCGGGATTGGCCGGCGCGGCATCCACCTCGCGCAGGGGTGTTCCCAGAGGAGGCCGTGGAAGGGCGGAGCGGGCATGGATGTCCTAAAGGGACCATCCCCGAAGGAGGCTGTCCCTTTAGGGCAGAGCGGAGCCCGGACCCGAAGCGGCCCGGCTCGCCGGGACGGGCCGCGGCCGACGGCGGGAATAGCCCGAGCGAAAACAGGTGGATGACGTACCGGCACCCCCAAGGCCATTTAGAAATGACGCTCCGAGGGACTTGTGCTAGAATAGCCAGGCCATGAACATAGCTTTCCTCGCTTCGGAAGTCATCCCTTACGCCAAGACGGGCGGCCTGGCCGACGTGGCCGGGGCCCTGCCCAAATTCCTCTCCAAGCTCGGCGCCGACGTCCGGGTCTTCATGCCGCTCTACCGAGAGGTCCGCAAAAAGAACCTGCCGCTCGAGCCCGTCCTCGCCGACGCCTCGCTCGATCTGGGCGGGAGGCCGGTGACGTTCTCGGTCTTCGCACACCGCGCCGGAGGCCTGTCCGTCTTCTTCATCGACCAGCCGGCCTACTTCGACCGCGACCAGCTCTACGGGACCCCGGCGGGCGATTACCCCGACAACGCCGAACGCTTCGCTTTCTTCAGCCGGGCTTCGCTCGAAACCATGCGGGCGACCGGCTTCCGCCCCGACGTCGTCCACGGACACGATTGGCAGGCGGCCGCGGCCTTCGCCTATCTCAAGTTCAGCTACGCGGACGACCCCTTCTTCGCCGGGACGCGCTCGCTGTTCACGATCCACAACCTGGCCTACCAGGGCCTGTTCGAAAAGGACGTCCTCGGCCGTATCGGCCTGCCCGGATCGCTCTTCAACATGAACGACCTCGAGTTCTTCGGCAAGGTCAATATGCTCAAGGCCGGCATCCTCTACGCGACGGCCGTGACCACGGTCAGCCCGAGATACAGCCGCGAGATCCAGACGCCCGAATTCGGCTGCGGTCTCGACGGCCTCCTCCGGCACAGGGCGGACGCGCTCCGCGGCATCCTCAACGGCGTCGATTACCAGGACTGGGACCCCGCGACCGACCGGCTCATCCCCCGGAACTTCGGGCCCGCCGACCTGGCCGGAAAGAGGGACTGCCGGGAGGAACTCTTCCGGATGTTCAGCCTCGCGGCGCCCGCCGATCTGCCCGTCGTGGGCATGGTCACGCGCCTGGCCGGGCAGAAGGGCCTCGACATTGTCTGCGAGGGGCTGGACTCGCTTATCCGCCTCGGGCTGACGTTCGTCATTCTGGGCACCGGCGACCAGAAGATCCAGGATTTCCTCATCGAAGCCCGGAAGGAGCACCCCGCCCGCCTCGGGCTTAAGATCGCCTTCGACGAGAGGATCGCTCACACGATCTACGCCGGGAGCGATATCTTCCTCATCCCCTCGCGCTACGAGCCGTGCGGGTTGACCCAGATGTACGCGCTGAAGTACGGGACGATCCCCGTCGTCCGGGCCACGGGCGGGCTGGACGACAGCATCCAGGAGTACGACCCCCTCGCCGGATCCGGGAACGGCTTCAAATTCGTCGAGGCCGCGCCCGAAGCGCTCCTCTCGGCGGCGGCCCGTTCGATCGAGGCGTTCCGGCGGCCGGAAGCCTGGAAGCACCTCGTCGGCAATGCCATGGCCGCGGACTTTTCCTGGGAGCGCTCGGCGGCGGCGTACCTCGACCTTTACAGGAAGATCGCCGCGGCCGCCTGAGCTGCTAAGCGCCCCGGAGGAACTGGGCCGCCGTCTCTGGCGGCACGGGATTGATGTAGAATCCGGTCCCCCACTCGAACCCCGCGACCTTGGTCAGGATCGGGAAGATCTCCAGGTGCCAGTGATAGTTCTTGCCGATCTCCGGCCAGCCCTCGAGCGATAAAGAAGGGTTGGGGGCATGATGGAGGACCATGTTGTAGGGGGGGTCTCCGATCGTCTCCTTGAGCCGGGTGAGGGTATGTTTCATCGTCTCGGCCAGGACCAGGAGCTCGGCGTCGTCGACGTCCGTGAAAAAGGCCGAATGCCTCAGGGGGTAGACGGCCATCTCGAAGGGGAAGCGGGAGGCGTAGGGGGTGACGACCGAGAAATGCCGGTTGAGGAGAACCTGCCGCGCCCCGGCCGCCGTTTCCTCCCGGAGGATCCGGCAGAAGGCGCATTCCTTGAAGTTCCGGAAAAGCCTGTCGGCGCCGTAGACCTCCTCCTTGATACGCTTCGGAACGATGGGCGTGGCCACGATCTGGGAATGGGGATGGCTCAGGGACGCGCCAGCTTCCTTCCCTTTGTTCTTGAAGAGCTGAACATATTGGTAGTGGAGTTCCTGCTCGATGGCCTTGATCCTCAGCTGGAAGACCCGGAAAACGTCCCGGATGTGCGGGACGGGGAGGTCGCTCAGCTCGAAACCGTGGTCGGGGTTCTCAATGACCACTTCATGGACGCCGATCCCTTCCATCGATTGAAAGATGCCGCCCGTCGGCTTGGGCGGCGGCGTGCCGCGGTTAAGGGCGGGGAATTTGTTGGGCACGACCCGGACCTTCCAGCCGGGGGAATCGGGCGTTGTCCCCGCCGCCCTCAGCGCGAAGACCTCGGGCGGGGTTTTCGTCTCGTTGCCTTCGCAGAAAGGACAGAACCCGATCGGCTCCGCGGCCCGCGCCATTCCGCCGGCCGGCCGGAAATCGTCGGGACGCTTGCTGCGTTCCGTGGCGATGATGACCCAACGTCCGCTGACCAGGTCTTTTCTCAGCTCCGACATCAGTCGCCTATCAGCTGCTTGATCTTCGATTTGAGCTCGTCCAGGGAAGCGGACTTGACGACGTAAGCGTCGGCGGCCCAGGTCATGAAATCCTCCTTGTAACTCTGGTAGGCCGAGTTGATGATGATCGGGATGTCCTTGCGGAGGCCCATGATCTGGGTGATGAGCTCGATCCCGTTCCTGCCCGGCATGCGGATGTCGGTGACGATCAGGTCGAAAGCCGTTTTCCCGAGTTCGGCCAGGGCGGCTTCGGCGTCGGTCACCGCGGTGACGGCGTAGCCCTCCCGGCTCAATTCCTCTTCATAGAGCAGGCAGAGGGCTTTTTCGTCCTCGACCAGCAGAATATTTTTTTTCATGGTTTTTCACTCCCTTTCGCGGCAGATAAAAATGAGCTTGAACAAGGCCCCCTTCCCTGCCCGGCTCTGGACCTCGATCTTGCCGCCGCAAGTATCCATGACCCTCTTGATGAAGGGCAGGCCGAGTCCCATGCCTTTTTCCTTGGTCGTGAAGAACGGCCTGAAGAGCTGGTCCTTATCCGGGTTGGAGATGCCCTTGCCCGTATCCCGGACGGAGAGGACGAATCCGGTCCTGTTCTTCCGGTACGCCCGGACGATGATCCTGCCCCCGACCGGCGTCGCGTCGAAGGCGTTGTCCAGGAGATTGCGGACGACCTCCCCGAACGAAGTCGGATCGGAGAGGATCTGGGGCAGGCCGGGCTCCAGCTTGACGTTCAGCGTGTAGCCCTGAGCCTTCGTCTGGACATCAGGGCTGTCGAAAACTCCGGCTAGGACCGGCCCCGGGTCGAAATAGACGGGCTCCTTCAGGCTGACCTTGAGGAAGTGGCCCATCTGGTAGATGATGTCCTCGAGCCGGCGGACCTCGTCCCGGATAATGGTCAGGTTGCGCTGCCTCTTGTCTTCCGGGACGTCGGGCTTAAGGAGCTGGTCGGTGAACCCGCCAACGGCGACGATGGGGTTCCGGAGCTGATGGGTGACGAACATGGCCATCTCGCCCATGGCCGCCATCTTCTCGGTCTCGAGGAGCTTGCGGTGGAGGGTCGTCGAGTAGATGTAATTCCCGGCGATCAGGCCGCAGAGGCCGGCTAACTTGATGTCGGCGGGCTTGATCGGCGTCCGGGTGATGGCGTTATCGAGAATGATCTCGCCGACGATGTCGTCCCGGGCGAGAAGCGGGATGCAGAGGAACTCGTCGACCCCGATGATGTTGAGGAAGCGGCGGTCCACGAGGGGTTCGCTCGAGGCCTCGCGTACGAGGAGGATCTCCTTACGGCAGGCCGCGTAGGCCGGGATGAGGGCGCCTTCCTCGTCAGCCGCGTAGACCAGCCCCTTGAGGCGGCCGCTGAGGGTGTCCTCGTTCTTGTTGACGAGGGCCCGGTTGTGCTCGATGATCTCAACGTAACCGATGCCGGGGGTCGACAGGACTTCCCAGATGAACCCGGCCTCCTCACCTGAACGAGGCCCGAGCCACATCTCCCCCTTGAGGCGGTCCCCCTGCTTGAGGAAGAGCATGGCCCGGTTGAAGCCGACACCCGAACCCGAGGTTAACGCCGTCAGGATGACGAGGAGGTTGTCCTCGAGGGAGAAGGGCTGGAAAAAGCTCTGGGAGATGATCGACAGCAGCGTCATCTCCCGGGGAGCGTCCCGCTCGAAGTCCGGCGAGAGGATGTTGTACTTCTCGATCATTCGGACGTCCAGCCCTTGGGGACGACGCGGATGCCGGTCTTGCTGATCTTGAAATTCCGGGCGTCCAGGTCGGCGTCGAAGCCGACCTCGAAGCGCTCGGGGATGACCGAGGACTTGTCGATGATGACTTTGCGGAGCCGGGCTCCGCGGCGGACGTGGATGTTCTCGAAGAGGATGGAGTCCACGACCTCGGCCCCGGCTTCGATGCGCACGCCCGGGGAGATGATCGATCTCTCGACGAGGCAGCCGGAGAACGAGCACCCGGTGCCGATGATGGAGGAACGGATCTCTCCGCCGGCGATGAACGTCGGCGGGTATTGAGGCTTGTAGGTCCTGACGGGCCAGGCCGGGTCCTTCAGGATGACCGGCGGGTCGGGCGAAAGGAAGGCCATGTTGGCTTCCCAGTAGGCATCGATCGTGCCGATGTCCTCCCAGTAATCGTCGAAGGTGTAGGCGAAAACGCGGTGGCCGTCGACGAGGGCCGGGATGATGTCCTTGCCGAAATCGTGGGAACTCCGAGGGTTCCGGGCGTCCTTGAGCAGGGCCTTGATCAGGACGGGCGTCTTGAACAGGTAGACGCCCATGGAAATGAGGCTCTTGCCCGCGTCCCAGGGCGTCTCGAAGGGCTTTTTCGGTTTTTCCATGAACTCGACGATCCGCCGCTCCTCGTTGACGCCGATGACGCCGAAGCGGGAGGCGTCCTGGATGGGGATGGTCCGGGTCATGATCAGCGCGTCGGCGTCGGTCTGGCCGAAGACAAGCAGCAGCTTCCGGTAGTCGGCGTTGTAGATATGGTCCCCGGAGAGAACCAGGACGGCCTCGGGGTTCTCCTGCTGGATGGTGTAGACGTTCTGAAAGACGGCGTCCGCAGTCCCCTCGTACCAGTGGTCGCTGACCCGGCCCTGGGCGGGCAGGGAGACGATGTAGTCGCCGCTCTCGGAGTGAAAGATGCTCCAGCCGTTGAGGATGTGGCGTTCGAGGGACAGGGACTTGTATTGGGTGAGCAGGACGATCCTGCGGAGGCCGGAATTGAGGGCGTTGGACAGGCTGAAATCGATGATCCGGTAGGCGCCGAGGAACGGGACGGACGGCTTGGCCCGGTCGCGCGTCAACGGGTAAAGCCGTTCGCCCTTGCCGCCGCAGAGGACCATGACCAGCGTTTTCTCAGATGACAGTTCCATCGGGCAGGACGACCTCCTCGAACAAGCGGTCTTCCGTTTCGAAGACGCGAAGGAGCGACACTTCGGCATCCGTGAGGACACGGCCTTCCTCGAGCCATCCGGCGAGCGTCAGCGCCCGCTCGAAGTGTTCGGCGGCCCTGTTCTCGGCATAATCCCGGGCGGACCAGGTCGAGACGAGGAACGGCCAGTCCGAGCTCTCCAGCAGGAACTTCTCGCGGAAGAACTGCTTGAGGACCCGCCGGTCGAGACGGGCGATGCGCGGCGTGAGCGCGGCCGTCTCCTCTTCGATCCTATAGATCTTCTTCCAGATCCAGGCCGTGTCGTCATTGAGCCAGATCCAGTGGAACCCGCCCTGGCCCCATGAGCCCTCGGGAAGCGAGACGATGGTTTCGGGCGGCAGCCGGTCGAGACAGCCGGCGGCGGTCATGGGTTCGATCGGCCCGGCCGCGAGTTTCTTGATGACGAGGTAAAGCCACTCCGGGCCTTCGAACCACCAATGACCGAACAGCTCCGTGTCGTAAAGGGCGACGACCGAACCCGCGGCTTTTTCCTTGAGGGTCTCCTCGATGACGGAAACGAAATGGCCGGCGTGCTCCTCCATCCTTTCCCGGGTCCGGGCCGGGTCGTAGGGCGCCTTGAGGCCCAGGTCGGCGTCGCTCGAGGTGATCCTCCAGTAGCGCATGCCGCCCGGAAAATGCTTTTTATGAAATTCGAGATATGCGCCGTCCCCGGGATAACCCACGGATCGGCTCCAGACTTGAGAACCCGAGACGTCGTCCCGGGCGAAAAACGGCACGTGCGAGGGATGGGCCAGGTAGGAGGAATAGGGGTCCCGCGGCAGTTCGTCCGTCGGTTTGTAGGAGCCCCGGAATTTCTCCCAAAGGAGCTTCAGGCCGGGAAAGCGGTCGAGGTAGACGCCCTTGGCCTCCCCTCCCTTGAGGAGATGGGCATCGACGAAAAAGTAGCCGAGGCCCTCCTGGCCCAGGATCTCGTCAACGCCGAGCCGCGGATAGGGCGCTTTGTTTTCGATAGGGGATTTCCAGTTGTAACCGGGCCGGTAGGCGCATTCGGGGATCCAGAATCCCCGGGCTTCCCGTCCGAAGTACTTGCGGTAGGTATAACACCCCTGACGGACCTGCTGGCGGACGCTTTCGTCCCTGGCGAGGAGCGGGAAATAGCCGTGCGTCGCCGCCGAGGTCAGGACCTCGATGCAGCCGCGGTCCTGGAGCGAACGGAACGCGTCGATGATGTCCCCATGACAACGGCCGTGGAAATCGACAAGGAGCTTCCTATACCAGGCCTCCCAGAAATCGGTCAGCGAACGCAGGGCGGGATTTCCCGTCCTTTCGAAGTACTCCCGGTCGCGGACGGCGATCTCGATCTTCATCCTCAGGTATTCATCGAAGCTCCGGGCGAAGCCGGGGTCCTTGAGCTGCTCCATCAGGACCGGGGTGAAACCGACGTTCGTCCGGGCCGCGATCCCTTCGTCGGCCAGCCGTTCGAAGACGTCGATGAGCGGCATGTACGTTTCCGCGGCGGCCTCGTAGAGCCAGTCCATCCCGTGCGGCCAACTGCCGTGGGCCAGGACGTAGGGGATGTGGCTGTGGAGGACGAGAGAAAAATATTTACCGGCCATGCTGCTCTTTCAAGACGATGCTTACGCGCTTTTTGGCGTTCCCGGCCAATGCCAACCGCCACACCGGGCAGATACAGTATCCTTGATGGATTATATCAAAACCCCCTTCGGATTGGGAGAGCGTCCGAAGGGCGAAGGACCAGAGGGCGTCCGCGCCCTCAGCCTCGAGGAGGAGCCGGCCTCCGTAGAGGGCCGCTCCGCCGGGGGCGCGAAGCTCGAACTCGTGGGGGAAGGCCAGGAAGTTCCATTCCGATCCGTATCTCAGAGACAAGGTGTCGCCCGAGAGGTTCTCGAGTTCGATCGCGACCCGGAGCGAATCGTCATCGGGTTCGATCGTCCGCCTGATGGCGATGGGGACGCGGGCGCTCCCTGCCCAGACCGCTCCGAGGCGCTCCAGGACGAGCGTTCTCCCCGCGGCCTCGAAAGAGAACGGCTGGTCGATGAAATCGCCCTGTTCTCCGTAGTCGACCTTCCGGAAATCCTCCGCTTTCGTGTCGGCGCGGAAGAAATGGTCGATCAGAGAGAACCGGGAGTACCGGTCGGGACGGACGAGCTCTTCGGCGTCGGGCGGCAGCTTCTTGCCCAGTTCGTGGATGCTCTTGCCCGGCCCCTCCTCCCCCTCCCCGGCTTCCGACGATCGGTGGTAGGATTCGCTTCGCCGCGAAAGGACATCGGAAAGGTTCCGCGACCAGGGGCGGTAGTCGATCTCGACGAGGGCTCCGCCCGATGACGGCTTGACCAGCAGTCCGAAGACCGTGTCCCGATAAACGAGCTCGTCCAGGCCGTCGCAATCGTAGTCCAGGACGCTCCAGCCGGGCGGGTCGGGGGTCCGCTTCTCCGCTTCGAGGAGATGATGATAGACGGCCTCGCGGAGATGGGGCAGATAGAGGCCGCCGAAGACGCCGTGCCAATAGGGGTCGTTGCATTGGCCCTTGTAGAGGTCCTTGAGCGCGTCCCCCTCGGCCCGGGCCGAGCGGACAGCCCTCGAGACCATGACCATCCGCTTGTGGAGGTGGTTGGCCTCCGGGTACTTGCGGAAGAAATCGCGGAAGAACCCGCCGCGCAGGAATCGGCGGGCTTCCGGGCCGGACCGGGCCTTGAGCTTCTTGAAAGCCTCCTGGTCGTCGGGCTCGAGGACCCACTCCATCATCTCTTCGTAGGACGCTGGCGGAAGATAGACCCGGCCCGAGGGCGGGTGAGCGTCCAGATACTCGGAAAAGGACATCGTCCGGATGCCCTTGTCTTCGACGTAAACCAGGAAACGCTCCAGCCAGCCTTCCTCGAACACCCATTTATGGGTACCCGGCCAGACGCCGAATTTCTCGCCGTCGTCCCCGAGGATGGCCGTCCCGCCCGATGCCCGGAGGCCTTCGAGATAGGCGTCGATGTCGTCGAGGCCATGGAACGGCACGAGGTAGCGGAGCTTCTTATCGATCGGAAAGAGCCGCAGACTCCGGCCTTCTTCCTCGGTGACGTAGGTCGTGGCCAGGTCGCGGACCCCGGCGTAACGAAAATGCTCTTCGTCGAGGAGGGTGTATTCGATGCCCGCCGCAGCCAGGGACTTGGGCAGGTGGGGCTCCCAGACCCTCTCGGTGAGCCAAAGCCCGCGCGGCGCACGTCCGAAATTCTCCCGGAGGTAGTCGTTCATCATCCGGACCTGCCCGACCCGGTCCTCTTCGGGAATGATTGACAGGATAGGTTCGTAGAAGCCGCCGCTCAGGAGCTCGACCTGCCCCCGGCCGGACAGCTCTTTGACCAGGTCCCAACAGGACCGCTCGTTCTTTTCCATGTACTCCCAGAGAGGGCCGGAGAAGTGGAGGGCGAAACGGAAGCCCGGATGCCCGGCCACGCGCTCCAGCAGCGGCCGGTAGCAGTCCTTGAATGCGTCCTTGACGACGTGGCCGAAATTGCCCACCGGCTGGTGATTGTGGACGGCGAACAGGAAGACGAGCTCGTTCATTCGGGCTCCTTGACGCAGATCAGATCCCTTCTTGGGCCAGGATGTAGGCGAGCGCGGCCAGGATTACGGCTTGAAGCTCGAGCTCGCGCGGGTGGACGCTCGGGAGAACATCGAGAGCGGAATGGTGGACGTCGAAATAGGCCTGGGCGTTGATCATGACGGCCGCCGGCACCGCGCCCTGCTCGATAAGAGGCCCGACGTCCACTCCTCCTCCGCCGGGAACGATGAACGATACGCCGAGCGGCCGGAAGAGGTCCGCATAACCGGTGATCTTTTCGAGCGCCCGGCTGCCGCGTCCACCGATAGCGAGTCCGATCGGGGCGAAACCTCCCCGGTCCGATTCAGCGGCGATGAGATGGCGTTCGCCTTTTCGCTGTGGGGCCCGGACATAGGCCCGGCCTCCCGTCCCGCCGAACTCCTCGTCCATAAACAGGACGGCCCGGATGGTCCGCCGTGGCCGCAGGCCGAGGTCCTTGATGAGGCGCAAGGCTTCGAGCGCCGACGCGCAGCCCGCGCCGTCGTCATGGGCGCCCGTGCCGAGGTCCCAGCTGTCGAGGTGCCCGGCAAGGAGGATGATCTCGTTCGGGAACTCGGACCCCGTGAGCTCCCCGACGACGTTGGCCGAAGCGACCGGGCCCATGTTCCTGCAGTTCATCCGGAATGAGACGGAAACGCTCTTCTCCTTTGTAAGGAGCGCGCTCAGTACGGCGGCGTCCCTCGTGCTGACGGCGGCCGCCGGGATGCGCGGGGCGCGGGGATCGTACTGCATCAGCCCGGTATGGGGATTCCCGTCCTCGCGGAACGTCAGCGAACGGACGAGGACGCCGACGGCTCCGTGGCGGGCCGCGGCCGAGGCGCCGTTGACGCGCTGGTCGGCGGCGCCGCCGTAAGCGGAGAACGCGTCGGTCAGACGCCTGTCCATAGGCCGGTTGAAGAAAACGATCTTACCCTTTAGACCCGTCCCCAAGCGGCCGAGCTCGGCGAGGCTTTGGACCTCGACGACCGGCGCGCTGAGACCTCCATCGGGCGTTCCCACGCTGCCGCCCAGGGCGCAGACGGCCAGAGGAACGGCGGCCCGGGCCCCGGAGGCGACGATCTCGGCCTTCGCGGCGTCCCCCCGCACCCAGCGTCCGACCTCGACCGGTTCCGCGTGGACGTCCTCGAAGCCAAGCTCCTTCATGAGCCGGAGGGACAAGTCGACGGCGGCGGCGGCTTCCGGAGACCCGGTCAAACGAGGCCCTACGGAAGTGATCCGCTCGAGGAGGTCAAAGCCCCGCTCCCCGGCGAGCCCGGCCTCGCGAAGCCCGTCGACGGCCTTCTTATAGGTCTGGCCCCCGTCCTGTAGTCCCACCGCGCCCGAACGAGAGGAGAAGAGCACGAGGGCCAGGGTGAGCAGGGCCCGAAAGGTTCTTTTTCTCATAACGGCGCTTCCTCACCGATGGAGGAAACAGCGCTCCGAATCGAGCTCTCCCGGCTTCCGGGTGATGATCATGGCCAGTCCGAGCTCGTTGGCCTTGTCGATGACTTCCTGGTCCTTGACCGAACCCAGCGGGTAGATGATGGCCTTGATGCCGTGCTTGGCCGCGAGCTCGACGACATCGGGGAAGGGCATGAATGCGTCGGAGGCGAGGACGCACCCGTCGGGGCCGTAGCCGCGCCGAGAGAGCCGGATAGCGTCCTCGGCGGAGTCGATGCGGCTGCGCTGGCCGGAGCCGATGCCGTGCGTCTTGTCGGATGTCCCGATGACCACGGCGTTCGACCGGGTGAAACAGGCCACCGTCCAGTTGAACAGCGCGGCCTTGACTTCCTCGGGACCCGGCTTCTTGACGGAGACGACGTCCACCGACTCCGGCGAAACGATCTTCGAATCGAACCGTTTCTGGACGAGCAGCCCGCCGGCCACCCGCTTGACTTCGAGGCCGTTGTCGACGGACGGCGTATCGAGGGGCGCGCCCATCCGGACGACGCGCAGGACCTTCCGCGTGGCCAGGACCTCCAGGGCTTCGGGAGCGTAGTCGGGGGCGTAGACGACCTCGACGTTGCGGGGGCTCTCGACGAGGAGCCGGGCCAGGGGCTCGGTGACGCGGTAGCTGAAGACGTCGACGCTGCCGAAATTGGAGAGAGGATCGCACTTCCAGGCCTTTTCAAAGGTGTCGACCGGGTCGTCCCCGAGGGCGACGCCGCTCGGCATCTCATGCTTGATCAGGACACAGGCCTGGCGGCCCTTGAACACGGCGACGAGCTTGCGGGCCAGCCTCTGGCCAAGGTCCATGTCGCCGACGTTGATGTAGCTCAGTCCCTTCGTGCCTTCCCGGAGCACTTCGAGGTGGCCCATGTTCGGGCCCTCGGCGCCGGCCTCTTGGTAGAACGCGGCCGGATAGCCGGGATTCTCCCCGTAGCGCATGGGGAATTTCTTGACGAACCTGTGTTCACCCAGGTCGAGCGTTTCCGGGAAATCCTCCCCGACCCTGGTTTGGTATTGACTGCGGGCCGTCCGCTCGGGCTTGCTCATCGCTCATGTCCTTTCATGACGGTTGATGATGTGGACGTCGAGTTCTTCCGGCCGGGAGAGAGGGGCCGCGACACAGGCGACGGCGACGCGGAAATCCTTTCCCGGAAGGACGGGGCCGAGTTCGCGGTAGACCGTTTCGGCCGTCTCCCGGGCGCTCCCGCCCGCGAGGCCGACGCGGCGCGGCTCGCCCGAAAAGGACGGCAGGGGATCCCGGTTGGGACCCTCATAGGTGGAAACCAGCCGGCCCTCCCCTTCCCGGAGCGGGACCTCGAAGTAGCTTCTCAAGGTCTCGCCCGACTCGCCCCTGCGGACGAGGCTCAGTCCGGCCGAGCCGCGGACGAAACAGCCGCTTATCCGTGGCGTGAAGATGGGTTTGTCCGGCTCGAAGTCCCAGGCCCCTAAGGCCTTGGACAGCACCGCGATCGGCCCAGCCCCGGATGCCAGGCCGTCCCGGATGTCGGCCGTCTGCTTGCCGTTGGAAACGGCGATCCCCGCTTGTCCGAAAAGGAAGGCGGGGTAGACGAGAAGGTCGACGTTGCCCGTCTTCAGGACGTCCTCGTCGGTCGGCTGGACCCAGATGCCGTGGTCGCGGAGGACGAGTTTCCGGGCCTGGCTCGAGGGCGAGCGCCCGGTGATGGCGTAGATGATCACGGCCCTGGCGCCTGCGGACGCCAGGCCCATGGCGATGAGGCGGCCGGGGTATTCGAGCGTCGCGCTCAGTCCTGTCGTCTTGTCCATCGTCTCGTCCTTTCGCGCCTATAGATAACACAGCCCCCCCTGCCTGTCAAAATCGACTTGAGGGAAGTTCGGCGAATCTGATAGAATTCGAAGGAGATGCGGTGAAGGAGGCCGACCCGAAGATGAAGAACACCGATTTCCCCGAGGAATCCTTCCGCGATCCCGAATTCCTGGAGTCGCTCGAGGGGCGGACGCTTCGCATCCTGAGCGAATACCTGAGCCCCATGGCCCGCCTCGACCGGGCCAAGATCAACAGCACCATCCTTTTCCTCGGCTCCGCCAAGGCCGACCCGACCAACGCCGATTCCGATTTCTACCGCTATTATTGGGAGGCGGAGGAACTGGCCTTCCTCCTGGCCAAGTGGGCCATCTCGCTGAAGAAACCCAAAGGCAAGGATTTCGTCGTCTGCACGGGGGCCGGCCCCGGCATCATGGAAGCGGCCAACCGGGGCGCCTCCCGGGCGGGAGGAAAGACGCTCGGGATGAACATCTCGCTGCCCCAGGCCCAGAACCCGAATCCCTACGTAACGCCCGAACTGTCCTTCTCCTTCCATTATTTCTTCATGCGGAAATTCTGGCTCGTCTACAAAGCCAAGGCGGTGATCATCTTTCCGGGAGGATTCGGCACGCTCGACGAGTTCTTCGAGATCCTCACGTTGCTCCAGACGAGCAAGATCTCGAAAAAAGAACTCGCGCTCGTCCTCTACGGCGGGGACTACTGGCGGGACCTCATCAAATTCGATTCCATGGTCAAGAAGGGAGCCATCTGCGCCGACGACCTCAAGCTCTTCCGGATCTGCTCGACGCCTCGCGAGGCCTTCGCTTATCTTAAGAAGAGGCTAACAGGCTTCCTTGGCTGACCGGACCGGGGACCAAGGGACGGAGCGCAGGCGCCGCGTTCGCGCCGCCCTGGCCTTCGCCTTGTCCCTGAGCGCGGCCGCTTGCGCCAGGCTGCCGTATGCCCCGAGGGGCGGCGTTGAGGTCGGCGTCGCGTCCTGGTACGGACAGGAATTCCACGGCCGCCCGACTTCGAGCCGCGAAGTCTACAACATGAACGACATGACGGCGGCCCACCGCACGCTGCCCTTCGGGACGAACGTCATGGTCACCAACCTCGAGAACGACCGGTCGGTCGTCGTCCGCATCAACGACCGGGGCCCTTTCGTCCGGGGCCGGATCATCGACCTGTCCTACGCCGCGGCGCGGGTCCTCGGCCTCATCGGGCCGGGAACGGCCCGCGTCCGGCTGGAAAATCTGGGAGGGTCCCGGGAACCGGCTCCGGAGCCAGGGAGGGTCTGGGTCCAGGTCGGCGCTTTCTCCATCCAGGAGAACGCCTACGCCTTGAAAAAACGGTTGGACAGGACCTATCCGGGAGTGACCGTGACGACGCTCGAGACCGCTAACGGGGCCTTCTTCCGGGTCAGGGTCCCGACCGACGGGAATTCGGCCGACGCTCTGGCCTCGCGTTTGGCCGGTGAAGGCTTCGCCGTCATCCTCATCCGAGAATAAAAATAGGCTCTCCCGAAAAGCCTATCGGCCTCTCTCCCGGCGCTTGTAAAGATAGGCGGCGTCCCGGAGTTTATTCTCGATACCGTCGTGGACGGCGTATTTTCCGCCTTGTTCGAGGCAGGCCGCGCCGAACTCGCCCTTCTTGTTGAGCGCATAGAAATTGAGGCCGAACCTGGGCCGCCCGTCGGCATCGCAGAGCCGGGGCACGAGCTTGGTCTTGGCGACGATGGCTTCGCATGTCTTCAGGCAGGCCTGTTCGGGCGACATGCCCCGTCCCATCAAGTCGACGATCCGGAAGCTGGCGCAGGTCTGGAGGTTGGCCTCACCCCGCCCCGTCGACCCGGCTGCGCCGATCTCGTTATCGACGTAGAGCCCGGCCCCGATGATGGGCGAATCGCCGACCCGGCCCGAGAGTTTCCAGGACAGGCCGCTGGTCGTGGTCACGCCGGCCAGTCTTCCGGCGGCGTCGAGGGCGATGCAGTTGATCGTCCCGTGCGTGCTCATGACCGAGCGGAGCTCATCGGGGACGTTTTCGGACTTCGGGGGGAACCAGTTGTCCCGGCTGGACATGTTTTCCTTCCAGCGCAGCCAGGCGGCGCGGGACTTGTCCGTCAAAAGGTCCTCCTCCTTGAAGCCGTGGGCCCGGGCGAACTTGAGCGCGCCTTTCCCGACGAGAAGGACATGGTCCGTCCTCTCCATGACGAGCCTGGCCACCTTGGATGGATTCTTGATGTTCCGGAGGGCGGCCACCGCGCCGGCCGTGTGCGTCGGCCCGTACATGACCGAGGCGTCCAGCTCTACGACTCCGTCCTCGTTCGGCAGGCCGCCGTAGCCGACGGACATGTCGTCGGGATCGTCCTCGACGATGTTCACCCCGGCGATGACGGCGTCGAGGGGATCGCCGCCGGAACGGAGGATCTCCATGGCCTTTTGGGTGGCCCGGATCCCGTTCCCGCTGGACACGACGCGCGGACCCGCGTCGGCCGCCGAAAAAGCGGGCGCAGGGTCAAGCCGTCCGGCGAAGAGCGCCGCCGCGCCCGCCCCGGCCCCGGTCTTCAGGAAATCCCGTCTCGAATATTTGGCCATCTCGCTTGATCTCCTTTTATTCATAGGTCCCCGTCAAGGCTCTCTTTTTCCAGGTCTTCGAGGAGCTGGACGAGGACGGTGTGGTCGCCCTCGGGTACGCCGAACTTGTGCCCACTGCCGGAAAAAACGTCCATTTCCCGGCCGTCCACGAGAAGCTGGTATTTGCCTTTCTTCAGGAAACGCAGCTTGACGCTCCGCCTTTTCAAGCTTTTGAAGTTGAAAGACACCTCGGCTTCGTTATAAAGGAAGCGGCGGATGACCGCCCCGCCGTCGATGGCTAGGATGGTCTCGCCCTCCTCGCGCAGGACGGTCGAGGAGTTGCCCGCCTCGACCTCGTAATGGCGGCCCTGGACGAGGACGCGCGACAGCTTTCCCTTGCCGTCCGACTTGAGGATGCCGAAGCGAAACCCTTCGTGCGGCGTGAAGTCGAGGTATTCTTCGACCGCGATCAAGGCGGCTAGGGGGCCGCCGCTCTGGTAGCGCTGTCCGCCCGCCTCTCCGGTGAGGGAATCGAAATACTCGGGAGAAAGACCGAAGCTATCGAAGCTCCGCAGGAACATCTCGGCGCTCTTCCGGGCGAATTCGGAAGCGACCACGTCGAAGCCGTAGGCCTTTAGCCCCTGGTAGACGAGGTAGTTGGTCGATGGCCGGACCGCGCCGCGCCAAGATTGCTGGCTTTCGGGCCTGAAGTCCGGGTCGTCCCGGGAGATCGAAGGGATGACATAGTCGCCCCAGAACTGTTTGGGGTCGAGCAGGTGCTTGAGCATCTTCTGGGCGCGGGCGTCGTCGGGGATCCGGGCCAGGAGCGGGAAAAAAGCGGAGGCCGCCCGATGGGACGAGAACCGGCCGTCCCAGGTACGGTCGCAGTAGAAGCCGTCCTTCTCGTTCCACAGGCGGGAGTTGACAAGGGTCCGGGTCTTCTCGTACTGGACGCGGTAGCGTTCGGCCTCGACGGGGCGTCCGAGGACCGAGGCGATCTCGGCCAGGCACCAGGCGTCCAGGGCGTAAAGGGAGTTCAGGTCGACGCAGTTCAGCATCAAGGTGCCGGACTCTTCGTTGAACGGGGCGTCGTCCCAGTTGGGCAGGTCGTGCTGCCCCGATTCCCAGCCGGCCCTCATCCGTCCCGACGCGTTCTTCTCCCAGGTCGGGACATTCCTGCCTATGAGCTCGGCGTCCGAACCCCACTCGAGGAGGCCGTCGCCGTTGCCGTCCCTCCGCGCCAGCCCGTTCGCCCGCGGCGCCATCCAATAATCGTGCCAGCGCTGGAGATAGGGATAAGCGTGCCGGAGGATCTCCATATCCCCCAGCCGCTCGAAGAGCTTCAGGACGACGTAGGCCCCGACGGGAGGCTGCGAGCGGTCGGCGGAGCCCCCGAACCGGCCCCGCCAATTCGGGATGTTCCCGTTCGGGTACTGGGTTTCCAGAACCGCCCGGAGTGCGTCGACGGCCAGCTTCTGGCTTTCGAGGACGAGCCCCAAGGAATTGAACAGGGAATTCTCTCCAAGGATCGTCCAGTGGTCCCGGCCGCCTTCCGGCCGGGGGAGTATCCCCGCCCGGCTGGACGGAGTGTAAAGCCGGTGGTTTCCCGGTTGGTAAAGGACATCCCAATGCAGGCTGTTGGTGATCGCTTCAGGGACTCCGGCGTAGGGGCCGCGGAGTTTGACCCGTTTTTCCTCATAGGCGGCGGCTTCCTCGTCGATGAACGCGCCGATCGTATCGGCGTTCTTGAAGCGAGTGATGCGGTCGCCCAAGGCTTGGGTGTCGCCGCCGACCCCGGCCACGAAGGCGATCGTACGGTCGGCATCCGGAGGGTAGGACAAGGCGAGATTGCCGGTAGGAGCGGGGGCCGGCTCTCCGGGCCGGCTCGTCCAGATCAAGTAGGACGGATTCCCCGGAACGCCGCAGCGTCCCTGGACCTGTCCGTCGGCAAGCAGCGTATATTCGCCCGTGAGATCCCATGGGAAATAGTGGACGATGGTGACGCGGACGTCCCCGGGGTAAAGGATGCGTCCGATGACGATCGTCTCGTCACGGCGCGACCATTCGAAAGTCAGAGTCAACTTGCGCGGCGGGGGCTTCATCAGGATGGGCGTGTCCTTGCCCATCTTGAAGGGAAGCCCGAGGTCGAATTTGACCCGGGCGTAGAGGCCGTCGGGCGAATGAGGGCCGACTTGGGAGACGAGGTAGTAGAAGTCCCCGCCCTCGGCGGTCTCCCCTAACCTCTCGACGCGCAGGAGGAAGGCGAAGGCGCAATCCTTGGCCGGGGCGATGACCAGGCCCGGCCAGCCCGGCCCGTCGAGCGATCCGACAAATGTGTCTTTCCAGGGATAGAAGATCTCGGGCGCGAGGAAGGACGTTCCGACGAGCAGTAAAGCTAGAATAAGGACCGATCTTTTCGTCATCCCGGGCATCGTGGCCGGCGCCGCCCTCCTCGCCATCTACTTTATGGAAATCGGGCCTTGAAATCAAGTTAAGGAAGATGCTTTTCTTCTCGAGCTGTGATAGATTGGGTTTTCCGAATTACGCTGGAGGAAATCATGGATTTCCGGCTTTATTTTCGCTCCCGGCAAGGGGAAATGGTCCATCTCCTGAAGCAACTCACGCTGCTCGAATCCCCGACCCGCGACAAAAAGGCGGTCGACGCCTGCGTGGCCTTCGTGGCCAGGGAGTTCAAGAGGATCGGATGCAAGATCACGACACTCCCCCAAAAGGATATCGGCGACCTGACCGTGGCCGAGTTCGCCCCAGGCCGCCTGAAGGACGCTGACGGCGAGATCCTCGTTCTGACCCACATCGACACCGTTTGGCCCGTCGGGAAGATCGTCAAGATGCCCTTTTACGTCTCCGGGAACAAGCTTTACGGTCCCGGTGTCCTCGACATGAAGGCCGGAGTCGTGATGCTCCTGACGGCCTTACGGAGTCTTCACGGGCTCAACGTCAAGCCCCAGAAGCGGGTCACGGTCGTCGTCAACACGGCCGAAGAGACGGGGAACCCCGCCGCCCACGAGCTCATCCGCAAGCTGGCCCGGAAGGCCTCTCTGGTCCTTTGCCTTGAACCCGCCATCCCCGGCGGAGCGCTCAAGCTCGAAAGGAAGGGACGGCTGGTCGTCCGCCTGGACGTCCGCGGCCGGGCGGCCCATGGCGGGAGCCCCGAGAAGGGGGTCAGCGCCATCGAAGAACTGGTCACCCAGATCGCCCGCCTCAAGAGGCTGAGGACTGGCGAGACCACGGTCAATGTCGGCCTGATGGGCGGAGGCGAAAAGGCCAATGTCGTCGCCGAGAACGCCTGGGCCGTGTTGGACATCCGTTTCTGGAAGATCACCGACCGTGACCGGGTCCTGAAGGTCCTGCGCGAGGCCGTCCCGGTCCTCCGCGGGGCCCGGCTCAAAGTCTCCGTCGAAAGCACGACGCCGCCCATGGAAAAGACCAGGGCCTCGGAAAAGCTCTTCGTCCATGCCCAGGAGATCGCCGCCGGGATGGGGCTTTCGCTCAAGGGAGGAAAAACAGGCGGCGGCTCGGACGCATCGATCGCGGCGGGCATGGGGATCCCGACGCTCGACGGCCTCGGCCCGGACGGCGATGGCATCCACGCCGAACACGAGCATCTCCTCCTCTCCTCGTTCGTCGAACGGACGGCTCTACTGACCGAATTCTTGAAGGACCTTTAAGGTGAGACGTTCGCGGGTTGACTTCGTCCGGAAATTCTTGATATCTTGATTTTACCAATTTATTAAGGAGGGCATCGTGATCAAAAAATACTATCTCCTGTCCCCCGGACCGACACCTGTGCCCGAGCGGGCCCTGTCGGCGGCGGCGGAACCCATCATCCACCACCGGACCCCCGAGTTCTCGGCTATCTTCATGGAGGTCACGGAAGGCATCAAGCAGGTCTTCGGCACCAAGGAAGAGACCTACATCCTGACGTCCTCCGGGACCGGGGCCATGGAGACCGCCGTGGTCAACCTCCTCAGCCCCGGCGACAAGGTCCTGACCATCAACGGCGGCAAGTTCGGCGAGCGCTGGGGCAACGTCTGCAAGGCCTATGGCGTCAACTACAAGGAGATCGTCCTCGACCCGTGGGGCAAGGACTTTTCCAAGGACGAACTCGAGGCCGAGCTCAAGGCCATGCCCGACTGCAAGGCCGTTTTCGCCACCCTTTCCGAAACCTCGAGCGGGGCCATGTTCGACATCCAGGGCTTCGGCGAGGTCGTGGCCAAGACCGCCGCCGTCCTCGTCGTCGACGGCATCTCCGGGGCGGGCGTCACGCCCTGCCCCATGGACGACTGGAAGGTCGACGTCCTTCTTTCCGGGTCGCAGAAATCCTTCATGATCCCGCCCGGCCTGGCCTTCATCGCCCTGAGCCCGAAGGCCTGGGCCCTGGCCGCTAATTCCAAGCTGCCCAAGTTCTATTTCGATCTCAAGAAGGCCAAGAAGAACCTGGCCGACAAGACGACGCCCTGGACCCCCGGAGTGTCTCTCATCATCCAGCAGAAGCACGCTCTGGACATCATCAAAAAGATGGGCCTGGACGCATTCTTCGCCCATCACCGGATCCTGGCCGACGCGACCCGGGCCGGGGTCAAGGCCCTCGGCCTGAACCTGCTTTCCCAGCGGCCGGGCAACGTCCTGACCTGCTGCAAGGTCCCGGAAGGGATCGAGGGTTCGAAGCTCGTCAAGACCATGCAGGGCAAGTACATGGCCTACATCGCCGGCGGGCAGGACCCCTACAAGGGGAAGATCTTCCGCATCGCCCACCTCGGTTACATGGGCGGCTTCGATATCATCACCGCCCTTTCGGCCCTCGAAATGACCCTCATGGACCTCGGCTTCAAGTTCGAAGCGGGGGCCGGCATCAAGGCCGCCCAGGCCGTACTCAAGGAGAACTGGCAATGACCAAGATCCTCATCGCCGATGGCATGGACAAGGAAGCCCTGGAGCTTCTCCGGGCCGTGCCGGGTTTCGAAGTCACCGTCAACAAAGGGATGAACGAGGCCGACCTCGTTCAGATCGTCCCCGGCTTCGCCGCCGTCGTCGTCCGGAGCGCCTCCCGGATCACCCGCCCGGTCATCGAAGCCGGAAAAGACCTAAAGATCCTCGTCCGGGCCGGTATCGGGCTCGACAACATCGATCGCGACGCGGCCAAGGAAAAAGGGATCGCCGTGGCTAACACGCCGGCGGCTACCTCCATCACCGTCGCCGAGCACACGTTCGGGCTCATGCTCGGGGCCGTCCGTAACCACGCCAAGGCCGTCCTGTCGATGAAGGCCCACAAATGGGACAAGAAGGCGCTCGAGGGCACGGAACTATACGGGAAGACGCTGGGCATCATCGGCTGCGGCCGGATCGGCGTCGAGGTCGCCAAGAGGGCCCTGGCCTTTGGCATGAGCGTCCTCGTCTACGATGTCATCCCGGTCAAGACCAACATCGCCATCAAACAGGTGCCTCTCGAGGAGCTGCTGGCCGCCGCCGACCTCATCACCCTCCATGTTCCCAAGCAGGCCAAGCCCATTCTCGGCGAAGCCGAGTTCGGCAAGATGAAGAACGGCGCCATTATCGTCAACGTCGCCCGTGGCGGGGTCGTCGACGAAAAAGCCCTGCTCGCCGCGCTCAACTCCGGCAAGGTCCGGGCTGCGGCCCTGGACGTTTTCGACAAAGAGCCGCCCGAGGACTTCTCGCTCGTCGACCACCCCAACGTCATCCCCATCCCCCACCTCGGAGCGGCCGCGGTGGAAGGCCAGCAGAGGGCCGGCCTCGAAGTCGTCCGCATCCTCAAGGAAAAGCTGGGATAAGGATCGACGCTGCCCGTATTTGTCAGCGATGGGGACCACGCATATCCCCCGGACCCCCGGGAACCAGTCCCGGCGGTTCCCCCATCCCGCTTCAAGAGAAGCGGGACGGGCCCCCTTCCGCTACGGGGTCTATGCATGGCCCCCATCACTGCCCGTGGCAGCGTCTGATTCCTTAAATGGGGAGAGGGGCCTTTTTGCGGGCGGCCGCGGTTCTGGTAGAATAGAGCCATGATCTACCTCGACCACAACGCCACGACACCCGTCGACCCGGCCGTCGCCGAGCGGATGGCGTGGTTTCTCAGGGAGCACTTCGGGAACCCCTCTTCGATCTACCCCATCGGGCGGAAGGTCAAGGAGCTAATGAACGAGGCCAGGGAACGCGTGGCGGGCTCCCTGGGCGTCGACCGCGGCGAGGTCTTCTTCACCGGTTCAGGCACCGAATCCGACAATTTCGCCATCTTCGGGACCTTCGACGCCACACCGGATAAGAACGAGTTCGTCACGTCGGCCATCGAGCACCCTGCCGTCATCGAAGCGGCCAAAGCCCTGGAAAAAAGAGGGCTCAAGGTCACTTATCTCCCCGTCGATAAATATGGCACGGTCGGCTTGGACGACCTCCGCTCGGCCCTGACACCGAAAACGGGCCTCGTTTCGGTCATGCACGCCAACAACGAGATCGGCACGATCCAGCCCATCGCCGAGATCGTCCGGATCGCCCACGAGCGGGACGTCCCCGTTCATACCGACGCTGTCCAGAGCTTGGGGAAGCTCGACGTCGATGCCCGCAAGCTCGGGGTCGATCTTCTGACGATCTCCGCCCATAAGATCTACGGGCCCAAGGGGATCGGAGCGCTCTACATCCGCCGGGGGGCGAATATCTGCCCCTTCGTCCGGGGCGGCCGTCAGGAGCGTGGACTCAGGGCCGGGACGGAGAACACGGCCGGGATCGTCGGTTTCGGCGAAGCCGTCCGCGTCCTCGAAGAAAAGGGCAGCAAGGAACGCTCCCGGGTCGAAAAGCTCGCCGAGACCCTGAAGAAAGGGATCGAAGAGAGGATCTCTGGTGCCAGGTTCAACGGCCACCCGGAAAACCGGGTCAAGAGCACGCTCAATTTCGCCTTCCCGGGGATCGAGGCTGAAGCTATCCTGCTGGCCCTTGCGACCAAGGAGATCTACGTTTCCACGGGCTCCGCCTGCAGCGAGGAATCGGAGGAGGTCTCGCACGTCCTCCAGGCTATCGGGCTCAAACCCGAGATAGCCCGATCCTCGATCCGAATGTCCCTGGGACGCTCCAACTCGGAAGAGGATATCGCCGTCGTCCTCCGCGAGCTCCCGGAGATCATCAAGAAACTAAGGGCTATTACGGCCTTCCACCCCGAAGGCTAAAGCGCCGGCCGGCTAGGCCGGAGATTCGCGGAGCTGTCGCAGATACAGCTCGCGGACGGTCCGGAAAAATTCCTGACACGGCCCTCTGCGGAAGTCGGGATAAGTCCAATCCAGGATTTTGACCCCCGTCTTCGTGAAGAGGAATTCGAGATGGGCATAGATGCCCCGCTCGAGGGGGATGCGGTGGGAAAAATCTTTGGCCGTGGCCATGACCAGCGCGGAAGCGGTGAGATAGCCGGGGTCGATGTTGACGGGCCTCCCCGCAGCGCCCGTTTCCCGGCGGACGGCCTCCTCGAGGTCTATCGTCCGAAGTTTTGCCTGGGGCAGCATTTCCGGGGCGACGAGCCCCGAAAAGCTCATGAATTGCCTTTTGAGCTCGGGCCCCATCTCGGATTGGTAATAATCGGTAAGGTCGAAAGCGAACGCCGGGCTCTCGCTGTCGACGGGCCCCCACTCGGCGATAAGTCGTCGCCTGACCTCTTCGTACAGGGCTTCCTCTTTATAGATGACGCCGCAGACGAGCTTGACGGGCGCGAACGCTTTCGGCTGAGCCATGTTCCTTTACTCAGTATATCCCAACCACTATCATTCAATAAAGGCGGTCCGGTCTCCCGAATTGATATGCTTCTTTACAACGCCCCGACGCTTTACGGGTCCTCGGGGGTCGTCTCCGTCCGCTGCGGTGATTTTTACGCCCTCCCGGTCCGGATCCGATGGGGGGCGGCAGGGAGCGGACTCTGGGGAGCGACCGATTGAAGTGCGGCGGAGCGACCCGGAGCCGTACTTCGAGGAAATATCTGGAACAAGTCCAGCGAAAGAAAAAACACTCATTTCGGATATTTACCAGAATTGCGGCCTCGGGCACTCTGCCACAATTCTGCTGGTCGCTCCGAAACTCCGCTCCCTGCCGCTCTGACGACACCCCTCGGCCTCCTTGGCATCGCGGCGGGGAGAGATTTCGAGTCTAACCGTCGTTATTTCTCTGGCTCGATCAAGATATTTTCCAGATCTGTTCCCCGCGTCCACTCCAACAGGCCAGATTGCATGAGAGACACATTTTCCTTATAATGAGCGCATCATGAAATGGGTCTACATCGAGGACATCGCGCAACACGACGGCCAGGACGTCGAAATCAGGGGCTGGGTCTATAACAAACGCTCCTCGGGCAAGGTCCGCTTCCTGCTCGTCCGCGACGGAACGGGCCTCGTCCAGGCGACCGCCTTCAGCGCCGAGAAGGATTCCCCCCTCTTCCAGAAATTCGACCGGCTGACACAGGAGTCATCGCTCGTCGTCCGCGGCCGGGTTCGGGAGGACAAGCGGGCGCCCGGCGGCTTCGAGCTGACCATCGCCGACCTCGACATCGTCCAGGTGGCCGAGGACTATCCGATCACGCTCAAAGAGCACAGCACCCCCTTCCTCATGGAGCACCGGCATCTCTGGCTGCGATCCTCGAAACAGCACGCCGTCCTCCGCGTCCGGGCCGAGGTCATCAAGGCCATCCGCGACTTCTTCGACGGCCGCGGTTTCCGCCTCATGGACACGCCCATCCTGACCCCGAGCGCCTGCGAGGGGACGACGACCCTGTTCGAGACGGAGTATTTCGACCAGAAGGCCTACCTCAGCCAGAGCGGGCAACTCTATAACGAAGCCACGGCCATGGCCTTCGGCAAGGTCTATTGCTTCGGCCCGACGTTCCGGGCCGAGAAATCCAAGACCCGGCGCCACCTCATCGAGTTCTGGATGGTCGAGCCCGAGGTGGCCTTCGCCACTCTCGCGGACGTCATCGAGCTCGGCGAGGACCTCGTGCTGTTCATCATGGAACGGGTCCTGACCAAGCGCAAGGACGACCTGGAAATTCTCGAACGCGACACTTGGCCCCTCGAGGCGATCAAGAAGCCCTTCCCCCGGCTGACCTATGACCAGGCCGTCCCATTGCTCCGCGAGAAGGGTTCGGCGATCGAATGGGGGAACGACTTCGGATCGCCCGAGGAAACGCTGATCTCCGAGATCTACAACTCGCCCGTTTGCGTCACGCACTTCCCGGCGGCCATCAAGGCCTTCTACATGCAACCCGCGCCGGAGAACCCGGACGTCGTCCTCGGTGTCGATTTCCTGGCCTCGGAAGGCTACGGCGAGGTCATCGGCGGCGGCCAGCGCATCCACGACCTGGCCCTGCTCGAGCGACGCCTCGAGGAGCACAAGCTCCCCCGCGAAGCCTACGAATGGTACCTCGACCTCCGCAAGTACGGTTCCGTCCCGCATTCGGGATTCGGCATGGGCGTCGAGCGGATGGTGTCTTGGCTCTGCGGCATCAAGCACATCCGCGAAACCATCCCGTTCCCCCGGCTTCTCTACAGGATCTATCCTTGACACGAACGACGCGCGGCGCCCTGGGCGGCCGGCGCGCCGCTCAAAAGATCGCTCTCATCAGCCTGGGCTGCGCCAAGAACCTTGTCGACAGCGAGGTCATGCTCGGGTCCCTGAAAAAGTCCGGATTCGTATTCGTCGCCCGGGCCGAGGACGCGGACGTCGTCATCGTCAACACCTGCGGCTTCATCGGGCCCGCCCGGATGGAGGCCGAGGAAACGCTGGGGACGGTCCTCCGCCTCAAAGAAAAGGACCCGCGGAAAAAGATTGTCGCCGCCGGCTGCTACGTCGAGCGGGACCGGCCCGGTCTCCAGAGAAAATTTCCCGGGGTCGACGCCTGGACCGGCGTCCGGGCCTTCGACCGCATCGCCGCGATCGTCCGGGGACAGCCCGTCTCCGGCCCTGACCGGACCTTCCTCTATTCGGACGCATCGCCGCGCCTCGTTACAACCCCTGGGACCTGGGCTTACGTCAAGGTCTCCGAGGGCTGTTCCCACCGCTGCGGCTTTTGCGCCATACCTTTGATCAAGGGGCCCTACGTTTCCCGGAGCATGGCCTCCATCGTCCGCGAGGTCCGCGCCCTGGCCGATCTCGGCGTCAAGGAGATCGATCTCATTTCGCACGATACGACCTGGTTCGGCCGCGACCGCGGGCTGCGCCACGGTTTGGTCAGGCTGCTCGAACGTCTCGTCCGGGTGGAATCCGTCGCTTGGATCCGCTTTCTCTACGGCTATCCCGGGGAGATCACGGAACCTCTTCTCGAGATCATGGCCGACCCGAAGATCTGCCGTTACTTCGATATCCCCTTCCAGCATTCCGACCCAGGCTTGATCCGGGCCATGAAACGGGGCCTCGATGGACCCAAGGCTCTCTGCCTCCTGGAACGGATCCGAACCAAGCTTCCTGATGCCGCCATCCGGACGTCGCTCATCGTCGGTTTTCCGGGAGAGGGCCGGAAGGAATTTGCCGGCCTGCGGAAGTTCGTCCGGGCGGCCCGCTTTGACCACCTGGGGGTCTTCACGTATTCGCCGGAAAGCGGGACGGCGGCCTTCGACCGGCCGGATGACATCGAAGCGGAGGAGAAGGAACGACGCCGGGCCGCGATCATGGACATCCAGGCGGGCCTGTCGCTCGAGAGGAACAAGGCCACCTTGGGGCGGCAGGTGGAGGTCCTCATCGAGAGACGCGCAACCGGAGATCCCCGCCTCTGGGTGGGGCGGGGCCGTTTCCAGGCCCCGGAGGTCGACGGCGTCGTCCGTTTCACCCTCCCCTCCGGAATGACCTCTCCCCTCTTTCCCATCGTCCGGGTCGAGATCACATCGGTCGACGCATATGACCTCGAAGGAAGGCTCGTCCCATGAAAACCGCGGCCAAGGTCCTGGCCACTTTCTTCGGCCTAGGTTTGTTCCCCGTGGCCCCAGGAACGCTGGCCAGCGCCATCGCCGCCCTGGCTTTCAGGACCGCCCTGCACGGGCTCGCCTGGCCCCTGTATCTTCTCCTGCTGGCCTTTCTCTTCTTCGCCGGCACGGCCGCTTCGGCCGTCCACGCCGCCGAGCTCGGCCGCCACGACCCGGGTCGGATCGTGGTCGACGAGGTTTGCGGACAGCTCCTCGCCTTGGCGTTCCTGCCCGCCGCATGCGTGCCAGTGGCCGTTTCCTTCGTTCTCTTCCGTTTTTTTGATATCCTCAAGCCCTGGCCGATCCGGCTACTGGAGAAGCTCCCAAGGGGCTGGGGGATCATGGCCGACGACATCGGCGCGGGTTTGGCGGCGGCGGCCTTGAGCCGCTTGATCTTGATCTTGGTCTGAGGTTCGGAAGATCATGAAGACGGAGATCATCGCGGTCGGTTCGGAGCTCCTGACCCCCGACTTCCAGGACACGAATTCCCTCTTCTTGACCGCCGGGTTGAACGGCATCGGATTGGGCGTTTTCTTCAAGACCGTGGTCGGCGACGACGAGAGGGACATCGCCCGGGTCTTCCGGACGGCCCTGGGACGTTCCCGGCTCATTCTGTGCATGGGCGGTCTCGGCCCGACGGAAGACGACCGGACCCGGGAGACCCTGGCCAAGGTCCTGGGATTGAAACTCGTCTTCAGGAAGGAACTACTCGCGCGCATCCAGGAGCGGTTCCGCCGGAGGGGCGTGGATATGCCCCCCTCGAACCGCAAACAATGTTACGTGATCGAGGGAGCGGAAGTCCTGGACAATCCCAACGGGACCGCTCCGGGTTTGTGGCTGGCCACGGCGCGTCACCGGATCGTCCTTCTTCCCGGTCCGCCGCGGGAGATCCGGCCCATGTTCGAGAACCACGTCCTGCCGCGGCTCGCGGCCGGCGGCAAGGGATCGATGGTCCGCCGGGTGATAAGGCTTACCGGGTTGGGGGAATCCTCCATGGAAAGCCTGATGAAGCCGGTCTACGCGGCGGTTCCGGCCGGGGTCTCCGTGACGACCTTGGCCTGCCCCGGGGACCTGTCGATCCGCCTGACCTACCTGGGGACGGCCTCGCGGGCAGGGGCGGGGAAGAGCCTGGACGGTTTGGAAATCAAGATAAGAGAGGCTCTATCCCCTTGGATCTATTCGCTGAACGGGGACAGCCTGGAAACGGTCGTGGGTTCGCTGCTCAAGGAGAAAAGGAAAACGGTGGCCTGCGCGGAGTCCTGCACGGGCGGGCTCTTGGGCCATCGGCTGACGGGCGTTCCGGGAAGCTCGGCTTATTTTCTCGAATCCGCCGTCGTCTACAGCAACGCGGCGAAGACGAGACGGCTGGGGGTACCCGAGTCGCTGCTCAAAAAGCACGGGGCGGCGAGCGCCGCATCGGCCCGGGCCATGGCCGTCGGCATCCGGAAAACAGCAGGTGCGGACTTCGGCCTGTCCGTGACGGGGATCGCCGGCCCCGACGGCGGGACGGCCCGCAAACCCGTGGGACTCGTCTACATCGCCCTGGCCCACGGCAAGGGCGTCGTGGTCACCAGGAACCTTTTCTTCGGCGGCCGGGCCCAGGTCAAGTTCCAATCCTCACAGAAGGCCCTGGACGTTCTGAGAAAATTCCTTATCAAGGGGACCCGAAAGCTTTATAATGGATCAAAGGCATTTTCGTGAGGACTTTCATCGCCATCGACCTCGAACCCGGACTCAAGACGTCCCTTCAGGATCTCATCCGGGCCTTGAAAACGACGCGGGCGGACGTACGCTGGGCCCAAACGAACGGCCTGCACCTGACATTGAAGTTTCTCGGGGAGATCGATGAAGAGAAGGCGACCGTCGTGAAGAGGATCCTCGGGGAGGTCGCCGGGCGCCATCCCTCTTTCCCTCTCCGCCTCGAGGGGACCGGCGCGTTTCCCGGCGAGCACAGGCCCCGTATCCTCTGGGCGGGGTTCGCCGCAGAACCGGGGCTCCTCGCCTTCCAGGACGAGCTCGAACGCGAGCTCGAACGGGAGGGCTTCCCCCGTGAGGAGCGCCCTTTCCACCCCCACCTGACGCTCGGCCGGGTCAAGGGGCCGGGCCGGATCCGCGAAGCCATGCTCGAACTCGAGAAACACCGCGGCGGCACCATGGGGGAAATGTCCGTCCACAAGGTCGCGTTCTTCGAAAGCCGGCTTCGCCCTGAGGGCGCAGAGTACCTCGTCCTCGCGGACTATGAGCTCACATGAGGATCCTTATCGCCGTCGCCGCCTATCTCGTCGGGTCCATCCCAACGGGCTATCTCCTTGTCCGGCTGACCGCGCGCAAGGACATCCGACAGTTCGGGAGCCGGAGCATGGGAGCGACGAACGTCCTCCGGGTCAAGGGCTGGAAAACCGCCCTGCCCGTCGCGGCGTTCGACGTCCTCAAGGGTTTCCTCCCCGCCTTCTTCGCCTTGAAATATTCCGGCGATCCCGTGTTCGCCGCTTTTTGCGCTTTCCTCTCGGTCGTCGGCCATTGCTTTCCTTTCTCGATCGGGTTCAAGGGGGGCAAAGGCGTCGCGACCTCACTCGGGGCTTACGCCGCGATCGACGGACTCCCCTTGCTGGCGTGCCTCGGCCTTTTCCTCATCGTCGTTGCCGTCAGCAGGTATGTCTCTCTAGGCTCCCTCGTCGGATCCCTCGCTTTTCCTTTCATCGTCCTCCTCGCGGGGGGGCCCAGGGGTGTCTTCTTCATCAGTCTTGCCATCGCCGCCCTGGTCGTTTTTCAGCACCGTGGCAACATCGGACGCCTGGTCAAGGGAATGGAACGAAAACTGGGAGAGAAGTCCCCGTGAACGCGGCGGTCATCGGCGGCGGAAGCTGGGGCTCGTCCTTCGCCAGGTACCTTGGAACGATCGGCCTCCCGACGCGTTTGTGGATCCGGGAAGAGGACATTTATCAAGAGGCCTTGAGGACCGGGGAGAACACCGTCTTTCTGCCCGGGTTCACTTTTCCGGCCTCGGTCGGGTTTTCCAACGACCTCAGGGAAACGGTGTCTTTCGCCGATGTCGTCTTCGTCGCCGTTCCGTCCCAATTCTGCCGGACCGTCTACGGCAAGGTCGCGGCCGTCCTGAGGAAGGACCAGATCGTGGTCAGCTTGACCAAGGGATTCGACAAGAAGACCATGATGCGGATGAGCCAGGTCATGGAGGAGATCTTCCGGCCTCATGTCCGGCCACGGTTGGCCGTCCTTTCCGGGCCGAGCTTCGCCCGGGAGGTGGCCGCGGGCTTCCCCACAGCCCTCGTCGTCGCCTCGCGCGACCAGGCGACGGCCCGGGACGTGCAGCAACTCATTTCCAGCCTGACCATACGGGCCTACACATCGAGCGATGTGACTGGGGTCGAGGTCGCGGGCGCCCTGAAGAACGTCATCGCTATCGCGGCCGGGATCGCCGATGCGCTGAAGTTCGGCTTGAACTCGCGGGCGGCCCTCATAACCCGCGGGCTCGTCGAGATCACCAACCTGGGTATTTCCCTCGGCGCCAGGAAAGAGACCTTCTCCGGGCTCGCCGGGATCGGGGACCTGGTGCTGACGTGCACCGGCGAGCTGAGCCGGAACCATCGCGTCGGCCAAGAGCTCGGCAAAGGCCGGACGCTGGCCGAGATCCTGGCCGGCATGAAAATGGTGGCCGAAGGAGTCCACACCACACTGGCCGCCCGCCGGATCTCCCGGGCCTTGGGAGTGGAGATGCCGATCTCCGAACAGATCTACCAGGTCCTCTACAGGGGGAAATCGGCGGAGAAGGCGGTCGTCGAGCTGATGTCCAGAACCCTGAAGGCGGAGTGACACCCATGTTTTTCGGACAAGGAGGAGAGCGATGCGAACTAAAGTCCTGGCGGTCTTGAGCATCTGCGCCGCCCTGGCCTTCTGCGCGTCGTCGCAGGCGAAGATCCAGAAGAACCGGGCGAAGGATCCCAATTACCAGTACAACCTCGGGCTCTTCTATCTCAACCAGAACAACGTCGACGAAGCCGTGAAGTATTTCGTCAAGGCCCAGACCCTGGACACCCGGTTCTATCTCGCCTTGAACGCCCTCGGGCTGGCCCATTCCATGAAGGGCCGGCTCGACGAGTCGGTCAAGGCCTATCAGAAATGCCTGGAGATCAATCCCCAGTTCACCGAGGCCCACAACAACCTGGGGACCGTTTACCAGGAGTTGAAGTTTCTCGACAAGGCCGAGGGCGAATTCAAGGCGGCTCTCCTCGACATGGGCTACCAGAACCGCGAATTGCCCTACTTCAACCTGGCCCGGCTCTACGTCAGCCAGGGCCGCCTTGACGAGGCCCTCGAGAACGTCCAAAAATCCATACAGATCAAGCCCCGCCTGGCCATGGCCCAGCACCTCCGGGGGTTTATTTTTGAAAAACGGAACCGCCTTGACGATGCCATCGCCTCTTATGAAGCGGCAGTGAAGATCGTCCCCGAAGAGGTCACCTTCAGCTACGATCTGGGCGTGGCCTATTTCAAGAACGGTGATTATGCCAGGGCCAAGGAGATCTTCCTCAAGATCTCGGCCAAAGTCACGGACGCCGAGACCAAGGACACGATCAGCCGTTATTTGAAGATCATCAACGACAAGGGATGACCCGCCCTTCGGACGCGGCCCCGGCTCAGGTCCCCTCGCGCCAGTCGGCCAGGTATCTGTTCTGGGCGGCCGTCAGCTTATCGATCGCTGCCCCCATCGAATCGAGTTTCAGGGCGGCGATCGCTTCGTCGATCTCCCGGGGGACGGGAAAAACGGTCTTGTCGAGGCCTTCGCCGCGGCCGAGCAGCCAGCGGACGCTCAAGGCTTGGTTGGCGAAGCTCATGTCCATGACCATGGCCGGGTGCCCTTCGGCGGCGGCCAGGTTGATCAGGCGTCCTTCCCCGAGGAGATGGACCCGCTTCCCGTTCCGGAGCGTGTATTCGTCCACGAATTCGCGTACCCGCCTTTTGGCCCGGGACAGGGCGGTCAAGGCCGGGATGTCGATCTCGACGTTGAAATGGCCCGCATTGGCCACGATGGCCCCGTCCTTCATGCGCAGGAAATGCTCCTTGCGGATGACGGCTTTATTCCCCGTGACGGTCAGGAAGACGTCGCCGACCGCGGCCGCCGCGGCCATGGGCATGACCTCGTAGCCGTCCATGACCGCCTCGATGGCCCGGATCGGGTTGATCTCGGTGACGATGACGTGGGCGCCGGCGCCGCTGGCCCTCATGGCCACGCCCTTGCCGCACATCCCGTATCCGGCCACGACGAACTTGAGGCCGGCAAGGAGGACATTGGTCGCCCGGAGGATACCATCGAGCGTGCTCTGGCCGGTGCCATACCGGTTATCGAAGAGGTGTTTCGTCTGGGCGTCGTTGACGGCGATGATGGGATAGCGAAGGACGCCGTCCCGGGCCATGCTCTTCAGCCGGATGACGCCGGTCGTCGTCTCTTCGGTGCCGGCCAGGATGCCCGGGAGAAGGTCCCGGCGCTTGGAGTGGGTGACCGAAACGAGGTCCGCCCCGTCGTCCATGGTGATGGCCGGGCCGTGGGCCAAGGCCTGGAGAATGTGGCGGTAATAGGTCTCGTGGTCCTCCCCCTTGATGGCGAAGACGGGGATCTTGTGGTATTTGACCAGGGCAGCGGGAATGTCGTCCTGGGTGCTGAGGGGGTTGGACGCGCAGAGCCGGACGTCGGCCCCGCCGAGCTTCAGGGCCTCCATGAGATTGGCCGTTTCCGACGTGACGTGGAGACAGGCCGAGATGCGCACCCCGCGAAGGGGTCTCTCTTTGGCGAAGGTCTCTTTGATCTTGCCCAGCACCGGCATGGAACGCGCCGCCCATTCCATCCTCAATCGTCCCTTAGGGGCCGCGGTCAGGTCCTTGATATCATGGTCCATGGTTTCTCCTCTGTAACCGGCTCAAAATAGCACATTCCAGAGGGGTTTTCAACACGGGCGCTTTGTGTTATTGTAACAGCTTGTACGGTTCAATGGCTTCCTCTACAGGTATGAATCGCGCGGCGCGTTCGTTTTTCCTCATCCTTCTGACCCTGCTCGTTCCGGCCGCTTTCCCGGCGGCCCCGGTCCAGGAAGCGGCGCCGAACACCCTCGGTTTCGAGTTCCAGGAGTACCGCCTGCGCAACGGACTCCGGGTCATCCTGTCCGCGGACGACAGGCTCCCACTGGTGACCGTCGTCGTCGCTTATGGCGCCGGAACGGTCCGCGAACGGCCTGGCCAGGAAGGGCTGGCTTTCCTCCTCGAAAACCTGATGTTCCGAGGTTCCGAGAACGTCAGCCCCCTCCAACACGTCGGTTTCGTCCAGAAGGTCGGCGGGGACCTCAACGCGACGACGACCCCGGACCGGACGCTGTTCTTTCAAAACCTGCCCTCGAACTCCCTGGCCTTGGCTCTTTGGCTTGAATCGGACCGGATGAAATCCCTCGTCATCACACCCGCGGCCATCGAGATCACGAGGACGGACCTCATCAGGGAGCACCAGGAAAGGCTGGCCTCCGACCCCTATCTCGGGAGCTTCGCCTGGTTCGATGCCCTTCTCTATCCCGACGACTTTTATGGCCACTCCCTGATCAACGCCGGCGAGGAGATGAAGGGCCTCACCGAAAAAGATGTCCTGGATTTTCACCGGACGTATTATGTCCCGAACAATGCCGTTCTCTGTATCGTCGGAAACATCGACATAGCCGAAACCAGGGAGCTCGTCGCCAGATATTTCGACACCATCCCGCCTGGTTACGATGTTCCCGCCCTCCCCGTACCCGCCTTCCGCCAGGACGGCGAAGTCGTTCGGAAACTGTCCGCCGTCCAGGCCTCATCCTTCGGTTTTCACCTGGGGTTCAGATTCTATCCCCTTCAAACGGGCGACGTGTATTCCCTCAAGATCCTGGAATATCTCCTCCTGAAGGGGGAAACATCCAGGCTGAGGAACCGGCTGCTTCGGCGCGATCTGATGGCCCACTATCTCAGCGGAGGACTTGAAAGCCGTGGCGGCGTGCTGGGGCTGAAGATCTTTTGCCTCAACAACAATGCCGACATGGTCGAAAGGTCCGAGAGGGCGATCCTTTCCGAGATCGATAAATTGAGGAAGATCCCCGTCTCTCCGGACGAACTGGCCAAGGTCAAGAAGTTGTTCAAGATGGACTATCTCAGGAGCCAGTCGACGAACCTGGGGCGGGCCATTTTCCTCGTCGATGCGGCCTTTTCGGGAAAGCTGATGAGCGCCCTGGGCACGGAATTGGACAAGTATATGAAGGTCAATGCGCCGACCTTGACGGGCCTCATCAACAGGCACTTCACCCCCCGGAACAGGGTCATATTGGAGCTCGGGAGAAAATGAACCGCACCTCACGCGTTCGTCCCGGCCGGGTGCTCTGCCTGCTCGTCCTGGCGGCCGCCGCCGCTTCCCCGACCTCGGCAGGCGCACAGGAACGTTTCAGGAGGACGCCGCCGCTCCCCGCCGCCCAGCCGCAGGAGCTCAGGCTCCCGCGGATCGAACGCGTTTCTCTTTCGAACGGCCTGACCGTGGCCACCGCCTACCGGTCCGGTTCGCCCCTGGTCACGCTCCAGCTCGTCGTCCGGGCCGGCGAGGTCGATTCGCCGCCGGAACGGCCGGGCGTCGCCGCCCTGACGGCGCGCATGATCGGCAAGGGCACGAAACTTCTGTCGGCCGGGGCCATCGAGGACATGGTCGAGTCCATGGGCGCCGATTATTCCGTGGACGTCCTCATGGACTACACGGTTTTCACTTTTCATGTCCTCGATGAATCTTTGGAGAGAGCGCTTTTCGTGCTGAAATCCATGGTCCTCGATGCCCAGTTCACGGAACGTGAGCTGGGCTCTTTGAAACGCACCGCCTATAATGAGCTTTCGGACCGCAAGAAGAACCCGGAGTTCCTCGGCTGGCGGCAGTTCCTGAGGGCGCTTTTCGAGAACCACCCCTACCAGACGGCGACGTATGCGGGCGATGTCATCAAATTCATCTCCACGAAGGACGTCACCTCGTTTTACGACAGATACTACAGGCCCGACAACGCCGTCATCCTCGTCGCGGGCGCGATCGACGGCGCTGCCGTCGGAAAAAGGATCATCTTCCACTTCGCAAATTGGGTCGGACAGCCGGTCGACCGGGCCGTCCTCGCTCCCCCGCCGGCGAACGCCCGGGACCGGGTCTGCTACGTCGAGGACCCCGAGGCCGTGGACGCGACCGTTTTCATCGGGAACGTGATCATGGCCGCTTCGGACCCGGACTTCTTCCCTTTCCTCGTCCTCAAGCAGGTCCTCGGCGGGACGACGCAGAGCCGCCTGTTCATGAACCTCCGCGAATCCAAGGGTTATGCCTATTATGCCTTCAGCCAAACGGAGTTCTTCCGGTCATGCGGCGTATTCTGGGCCCGGGCCCGGGTCACGCCGGAATTCATCGCCCCCGCGGTCCGGGAGATCGCCAGGGAGATCAAGGACATGTCCATAGAAGGCGCCAATCCCGCCGAGGTCGAGGAGGCCAAATCCTTCCTTATCGGGAACCTGCCCGCGCGCTTCGAGTCCCTCGAGGGGTTCGCGGAGTGGATGGCCCGTGTCGTGGCCCTGGGCCTCGACGAAGGGCAGTGGGACAAGGGGCCCGAGCGGCTCAAGCTCGTCACCGTCGAGAGGGTCCGCGCGGCGGCCCAGCAATACCTCTCGGGAAAGCCACTCGTCGTCATCGTCGGCCGCCCGGAGTGGCTCGATCGTTACTTGCGGGAGTTCGAGGCGATCGAGGTCTACGACAACAGCGGGGCGCTCAAGACGACCCTGCGCAAAGGAGAGCCAAGATGAAGCTCGTCGAGTGCGTGCCCAATTTCAGCGAAGGCCGTGATCCGGAGAAGATCAAAGCCATCGTTCGCGAGATCGAAGCGGTCGCGGGCGTCAAGCTCCTCGACGTCGACCCCGGGGAGTCCACGAACAGAACCGTCGTGACCTTCATCGGGACCCCCGAATCCGTCAAGGAGGCCGCCTTCCGGGCCGTCGCCAAGGCCGCGGATGTCATCGACATGCGCGGCCACAAGGGCGCCCACAGCCGCATCGGGGCCACGGACGTCTGCCCCTTCGTCCCGGTGTCGGGAGTGACCATGGAGGATTGCGTCCGGTTGGCCGAAGAACTCGGCGCCCGGATCGCCGGAGAGTTGGGGATCCCGGTCTACCTCTACGAATCCGCCGCCAGGACGCCGGAGCGCCGGAACCTGGCCACCGTCCGGGCCGGGGAATACGAAGGCCTGACCGAAAAATTCAAGGACCGCCGCTGGGCGCCCGATTTCGGCGAACCCGTTTTCAATCCCAAGTCCGGCGCCACCGTCGTCGGCGCCCGCGAGTTCCTGATCGCCTATAACATCAATCTCAACACCCGGGAACGGAAGCTGGCCCACGAGATCGCCCTGAGCCTCAGGGAAAGCGGCAGGGCCAAGCGGGACAAGGACGGCAACATCGTCAAAGACGGCCGCGGCAACGCGGTCAAGGTGCCGGGCAAGTTCAAGGAGGTCAAGTCGGTCGGCTGGTATATCGAGGATTACGACCTGGCCCAGATCTCGGTCAACTTCACGAATTACAAGGTCACGCCCGTCCATGTCGTCTTCGACGAGGCCAGGAAGCTGGCCGGGAAGCTCGGCCTCCGGGTGACGGGCAGCGAACTCGTCGGCCTTATCCCTAAGGAAGCCCTCCTCATGGCCGGCCGCTACTACCTCGAGAAGCAGGGCAAGAGCCCCGGCGTCCCCGAAGAGGAACTCGTCCGAACCGCCGTCCGCTCGCTCGGGCTCAATGACGTTTCCCCTTTCGACCCCGATAAAAAGATCATCGAGAACCAATTCGAGAAAGACGGGCGTTCCCTGGTCGGGCTGACCCTCCGGGAGTTCGCCAACGAGCTGTCCATGGACTCCCCGGCCCCCGGCGGGGGGAGCGTCGCGGCCCTCTGCGGCGCGCTTTCCGCGGCCCTGTCCGCCATGGCCGCCAACCTGACCGTTGGCAAGAAGGGCTATGAGGATGTCCGCGAAGAGATGGTCGCGACGGCCGTCCGGGCCCAGGCCCTCAAGGACGGGCTTCTCGAAGCCGTGGACAGGGACACCCGGGCCTTCAATAAGGTCATGGAGGCCTTCCGCCTGCCCAAGACGACGGCCGAGCAGGCCGGCGAAAAGGAGCGGGCCGTCGAGGAAGCCAACAAGGAAGCGACACTCGTCCCGCTCGAGGTGCTCGAAAAAGCGGTCGAATCGGTCGCCCTGGCCCGGGTCGCCGCGGCCAAGGGCAACGAGAACTCCGTGAGCGACGCCGGGGTGGCCGGACTCACCGGCCAGGCGGCGGGCGAAGGGGCCTACTACAACGTCCTCATCAACCTCGCCGGCATCAAGGACGCCAAGTTCGTCGCCGACGTGCGGCGTCGGGCGGAGCGTTTCATGAAGGCCCTGGACAAGGAAGGGAAAGCCGTCCGGGCGATCCTCGTCAAGTCCCTGAAGGTCCCCGCGCGTTGAGGCCAGAGCTCTAGCTCGGATCCCTCATATTGGGCTCTCCTCCCGATGTCGGGGAAGCCCTCTATTCGGCTTTGCTCAGGATATCGCGCCCGTCCCCCGGCCTTTTTTCAGCAGCGAAAAGATCCCGAAGGCGAGGAAACAGAGGATCACGATCGCGGCCGACGCGGGGATGTTGAGGGCGAGCGATAGGCCGAGCCCCGCGCCGACGGAAACGACGGCGACGGCGGTCGACGTCCGCACGGCCGTCCTGAAGCTCGATGCGACCTGGAGTCCGGCCGCCGCGGGGATGACGATGAGCGCGGCCACGAGGAGGATGCCGACGACTTTCATCCCCAGGACGATCGTGACCGCCGTGAGTACCATGAGGAGCATGTCCAGCCGGCCGACCTTGACCCCGGCCGCCCGGGCCGATTCCCGGTCGAAGGTCATGTAGAGAAGCTTGGCGTAGTTCAGCCTCACGGTCAGGAGGACGGCCGCGGCCAGGGCCACGGTCAGTCCGACCTCGAGCGGTTCGATGGCCAGGATATCCCCGAAGAGATAGGACATGAGCTCGACGTTGAAGCCCTTGGCGAGGGAGGCCAGCAGGACGCCCACGGCTAGGCCCAGGCTGCTGAAAATGCCGATGGCTGTGTCGCCGTGGAGTCCGGCCCGGTCCTTGAGCTTGATGATGGCGACCGCCGCGGCGACGGCCACGGCCAGGGCCGCGGCCAGGGGGAAGACGTTCAGAAAAAGCCCCAGGGCGACGCCGGCGAAAGCGATGTGGGCGAGGCCGTGGCCGATCATCGCGTCCTTTCTCAGGATCAGGAAAAGGCCCAGGACGGCGCAGGCGACGGCGATAAAGACGCCCGCCAGGAAGGCCCGTTGGATGAATCCGTAGGTCAGGAAAGCGGGCATGTCGGGCCTAGTGCTCGTGCGCGATCAGGTGGTCGCCGCGGCTGACCATATCGCGGAAGACCGCCGATCGGCAGAAATCCTCGTGGCTTCCGTGATAGGCCAGCCTCTGGTTGAGGCAGGCCACGCTGGTGACGTGCTTGTTGACGATGCCGATGTCGTGGGTGATCAGGACGATGGTCAGGCCCTCCCGAGAATTCAAGCGGTCGAGCATGTCGTAGAAAGACCCCTGGGTCTCGGCGTCGACCCCGGTCGTCGGCTCGTCCAGGAAGAGGATCTTGGGCGAAGTCACGAGCGCCCGGGCGATGAACACCCGCTGCTGCTGCCCGCCGGAGAGCCGGCCGATGGCCCATTTGCCATAATCTGCCATGCCGACCTCGTCGAGGGCCCGGGAGATCTCGCCCCGGCCTTCCCGGGCAGCCCGGGCCCGGGTCTTGCGGTTGGACATGAGGGCCATGCCCACGACCTCCTCGACCGAGGCCGGAAAAAATGGGTCGATGTGTGTGGCCTTCTGAGGGACGTAGCCGATCTTCCGCCAGTCCGAAAATTCCGCCAGGGGCTTGCCGAAGACCTCGACGCTTCCCGAAGTAGGCTCGAGAAGGCCGAGGGCGACCTTGACCAGAGTGGTCTTCCCCGATCCGTTCGGTCCGATGATGGCCAGGAAATCCCCTTCCCGAATGGTCAGGTCGATGTCGACGAGGGCAGGTGTCCCATCGTAACGGAAGGAGACATCGCGAAGGACGATCAAATCCATGATCTCACCGGCACCCCAGCCCGTCGCGCAGGCTGTTCAAATTCTCCTCCATGAGCGCGAAAAAGTCGGCCCCGCGGTCCTGTTGTTCACGGGTCAGGTTGTGGCCCGCGTGGAGGACCAGGACGCGGCCGCCGATCTCGCGGGCCAGCGTCCTCGACAGGGCGGGCGGGACGGAGTTCTCGAAAAAGATCGTGCGGACGCCCTTTTCCCGGCAGAGCTCGACGGCTTTCACGAGGTCGACAGGGCGGGGCTGGGCGTCCGGGCTCAGGCCGTAGAGGGCCGTTTGAACGAGCCCGTATCTCCGGGCCAAATAGCCGAAGGCGCCGTGCCCGGCGAGGACGATGTCCCGGCCCCGGCAGGCGGCCAATCCGTCCCGGAATTTCACGTCGAGCGCCCGGAGCCGGGCCGCCAGCCTGTCCGCGTTCGCCGTGAATTCGGGTCGGCCCGCCGGGTCGATGCGCGAAAGCTCGTCGGCGATCTTCCGCACGATCCGCCCATCGAGCTCGAAATCGAGCCAGACGTGGGGATCGAGATGTTCGTCGGGGCCTTCCCCATGTCCATGCTCGTCGTCGGCCGCGGCCTCGAGCAAGCTCAGGCCCGCCGTCACTTCGAGGGTGCGGATCTTGCCGCCCGGCAGGGCTGTGAGCAGGCCGGGGAGCCAGGGCTCGAGGTTCGCCCCGATAGAGATAAGCAGGTCGCATGCGGCCAGGCGGCCGATGTCGCCGGGCCGGGGCTGCCAGGTGTGGACACCGGCGCCGGGAGGGAGGAGGAGTTCCGTCTCCCCTCTGTCGCCGGCCACGGCCCCGGCGAACTCGCGAAGCGGAAAGACGGTGGCCATGATGCGGACCTTGGCTGCAAGCGGTGCGAAACCCGATGCGGCGAAGGCCAGCGCCAAGGCCAGGATGACGCGGCGGAGCGATCTCACGACTCGGATTATACCCGGGAGGACGGCTTGAATCCATCGCTTTTTTATGGCATCATGGCCTTCTGCCATCCCGGTTAAGAAGGAGTCGTCCATGTCAACCTCTCTCGGCGAACTCAACCCCCGGCTTCTCTGGAAGCACTTCGCGAAGATCCTGACCATCCCCCACTGCTCGGGCAACGAAAAAGCCCTCGGGGATTATGTCCTGTCCGTAGCTAAGTCCCTGAACCTGCCCGGCAAGCGCGACAAGGTCGGCAACGTTCTCGTCAGCAAGCCGGCGACGGCCGGACGGGAGGGCGCCGTGGGCGTCATCCTCCAGGGCCACCTCGACATGGTCTGCGAAAAGAACTCGGACAAGGTCCACGATTTCTGCAAGGACCCGATCCTCCCCGACATCAGGGGAGAATGGGTTTATGCCCAGGGGACGACCCTCGGGGCCGACAACGGCATCGGCCTGGCGTCTGCCCTTGCGGTCATGGAGGACAAGGCGCTCGTTCACGGCCCCATGGAGTTCCTCTTCACCGTCGACGAAGAGACCGGCCTGACCGGAGCCAACCGGATCCAGAAGGGGTTCCTGGCCGGGAAGAAGCTCCTTAACCTCGACAGCGAAGACGAAGGGACTTTCACCATCGGCTGCGCCGGCGGGGCGGACTCCGAGCTCGTTCTTCCGGTCGAAAGAAAAAAATCGGCCTCGAAGAACCTCTACCGTCTGCATATCACCGGCCTCCGGGGCGGCCACTCCGGGCTGGACATCAACCAGGGCCGGGGCAACGCGATCAAGCTCCTCGCCCGGATGCTCGGGCAGGCCCAGGCGACCGCGCGTTTCGAGGTCATCAGCCTCGAGGGCGGGAGCAAGCATAATGCCATCCCCCGCGAAGCCGTCGCGGTCGTCGCCTGTCCTCCCGTCCAGGTCCGGGCCCTCACGATGGCGCTCAAAAAGGCTTTCGACAAGATCGCCATCGAGTACAAGGCCGTCGAAGCCGAGGCCAAGTATACGTTCGAACCGATGGCCGGAAAGGACTTCGCCCTGACCCAAGTGTGCCAGCGTATCCTCCTCGACTTCCTCCTCGCCGTTCCCCATGGAGTCGTATCCATGCACCCGGAGATCGCCGGACTGGTCGAGACGTCGACCAACCTGGCCATTGTCAAGACGGATAAGAAAGAGTTCAAGGTCCTCTGCAGCACGCGCAGTTCCGTCGCCTCGGCCCTCGAAGCGACGCGGGACATCATCAAGTCCGTTTGCGCCCTGGCCGGGGCCAAGGCCGAATTCAAGAACGGCTACCCCGGCTGGATGCCCAACCTCGCCTCTCCCCTGCTGAAGCATCTCAAAGAGATCTACGCCAAGACCTTCGGGAAAGAGGCCGAGATCGTGGCCGTCCACGCCGGTCTCGAATGCGGTATCATCGGCGAAAAGTTCCCGGGCATGGACATGATCTCGTTCGGCCCGACGATGAAGAACCCCCATTCGCCCGAGGAACACGTCCATATCGGGTCGGTCGAGAAGTTCTGGACGTTCCTGACGACGGCCCTGGGCGAGCTGTCGAAGTAATCCCGCGCAAAGGTGAAGCGGGGCGTGAAAAGACGTAAGTTTCTTGTCGCGGCGGGCTTCCTGGGTGCGTTTGTTTCCAGAGTCCTCGCCGGTATCGGAAGGAGCAATACCATGAAAAAGCAGGTTCAAACCGACAAGGCGCCGAAAGCCATCGGCCCCTATTCGCAGGCCATCATCGCCAACGGATTCGTCTTCTGTTCGGGCCAGATCCCCATCGACCCGGCCACCGGGAACCTCATCAGCGGGACGATCGAGGACGAGACGCGGCAGGTCCTCAAGAACCTTGGTGCGGTGTTCGAAGCTGCCGGTTCTTCATATGATGACGTGGTCAAGACGACCGTTTTTCTCCAGGACATGAACGATTTCGCCAAGATGAACGCTGTCTACGCCGAGTTTTTCAAGGCGCCGAACCCGGCTAGGGCCGCCGTCCAGGTCGCCCGCTTACCGAAGGACGTCAAGGTCGAGATCGAGGCTATCGCCCTGGTCAAGTGATATATGCCGATTTATGAGTATCAGTGCAAGAAGTGCGGGCGGCGCTTCGAATGCCTGGTCCAGGGCGGGCGCGAGAAAGACGTCGTCTGCCCCGACTGTGGCGCTCCGGAACCGCAGAAGTTGATCTCGGGCTTCGGCATCGGCGGCGGCTCGAGCCGGATCAAATCCGCCTCATCGGGCTGCACGACCTGTTCCACAAAGTCCTGCAGCACCTGCCATTAAGCCCCTCTCTTTCGCCCGAACCCTTGACTTATGCCCTCCGATAACGCTTAAATAGGCCCTCGCTCATGGAACGTCGACATCGGCCCTCAACGACCCGCATCGGCATCGACACCGGCGGCACGTTCACCGACTTCGTCATCTGGAAGCACGGCCGTCTCTTCAACAGGAAGGTCCTTTCGACCCCTCAGGACCCCTCTTTGGCCATTTTCGAAGGGGTCGGCGAATTCCTACAAACCGGCCCGCCCGTGTTCATCATTCATGGCACGACCGTAGCCACAAACGCCCTGCTGCAGAGAAAAGGCGGTCGTGTCGCTCTGATCACGACGGCCGGTTTCGAGGACATCCTGGCCATCGGGCGCCAGACCCGGCGCGAGCTCTATTCTCTCCAGCCCGAGGAGAGGTTCGAACTCATTCCCTCCGGACGCAGGTTCGGGATCCGGGAAAGGACGCTGGCCTCGGGCCAGGTCGAGAGAAGGGTCAGTCGGTCCGAGCTCCGCAAGGTCATCGCCAGGATCCGGAAGTCCGGCGCGGAAGCTGTCGCCGTCTGCCTGCTCCATTCCTACGCCAACCCTAAAAACGAGGACGTCGTGGCCGAGGAGCTGGCCCGGGCGGGGTTGCTCGCTTCGATCTCGAGCCGTCTCCTCCCCGAGCACCGGGAGTTCGAGCGGATGTCGACGACAGCCACGAACGCCTACCTCATGCCGGTGATGGACCGCTACCTCCGGGAACTCGACAGGCGGCTCGGCCAGGCCGAGCTGAGGATCATGCAGTCGAACGAAGGGTATATCTCCCCTGCCAGGGCCCGCCTTGAACCCATAAAGACGTCTCTTTCGGGGCCGGCGGGGGGGGCCGTCGGCGCCCGCGTCCTGGCCAGGGCGGCCGGGATCCCGAACATCATCAGTTTCGACATGGGCGGGACGTCGACGGACGTTTCGCTTATCGAAGGCCGGATACGACGGACGCACGAGGCCCGGATCGGGGATTTCCCGATCCGCCTTCCCATCATCGATATCCACTCCGTCGGCGCCGGGGGAGGATCGATCGCCTATACCGACCGTGGAGGATCGCTCAGGGTGGGTCCCCAAAGCGCCGGCGCGGACCCCGGCCCCGCCTGCTATGGCAAGGGGGACCTGCCGACCGTGACCGATGCCAACCTCTGTCTCGGGCGCATGGATCCGGAATTCTTCCTCGGCGGCCGGATGCGGATCCATCCGGACCGCAGCCGGGCCGCAGTCGGGCGGCTAGCACGCCGGATCGGCAAATCCGCCCGCGAAACGGCCCTCGGCATCGTCGCCATCGCCAACGCCAACATGGAAAAGGCCATCCGCGTCATCTCGATCGAGCGGGGCTTCGATCCCCGCGCCTTCGCCCTTTTCTCGTTCGGCGGGGCGGGCGGCATGCACGCCGTGGAGATGGCCGCCCACCTGGGCATGCCTACGATCATCGTCCCCCGCAACGCCGGCGTCCTCTCGGCCTTCGGCCTGCTCATGTCGGATTCCGTCAAAGACTATACGAAATCGCTGATGAAGCCGGATTCCCAGGTCACCCTGACCGGACTCGACGCGGAATTCCGGTCCCTCGAGGAAGCCAGCTTCCGCGACATGAAGGAGGACGGGTTCGCCGCAAAAGACGTCGTTCTCGAACGTTCTCTCGACTGCCGCTATCTCGGCCAGTCCTACGAGATCGACGTGCCTTACAGAAAGGCGCGGACAGCGGCGCGGGCATTCCTCACAAGCTTTCACAGCCGTCACCAGAAGCTGTATTCCTACCACCATGATCTGAGGCCCGTCGAGATCGTCAACCTCCGGGTCAAGGCCATCGCCGTCACACCCAAGATCCCGCTGGTCAAGGAACCCGGGCAGAAGACGCTCGACCCGAAGGCCCTGATCAGAAAACAGCCGATCTTCTATGGAAAGGCCGCTGCCGAAGGAATGGTCATCGACCGGTCGAGGCTCACCCCGGACAACGCGATCCGAGGCCCGGCCCTTGTCATCGACCCCGAATCGACGACCTTTCTCCCTCCCGGCTATGCCGCTCGGGTCGACGGATACTCGAACCTTATCATCCGCAAGGCGGGGCCGCGATGAAAAAATTCGACCCCATCGAGCTCGAGCTTTTCAAGAACGTCTTCATCGCCATCTCCGAGGAAATGGGCGCCGTCCTCGGGCGCACGGCCCTCTCCCCCAACATCAAGGAACGGAAGGATTACTCCTGCTCCCTTTTCAACGACAAGGGCGAGACACTGGCCCAAGGCTCGCATATCCCCGTCCATCTAGGCGCCATGCCCCTTTCCGTCCAGGCCGCGCTCCAGGCTGTGACCTTCGAGAAGGGCGATCTAGTCATCCTCAACGACCCCTATCGGGGCGGGACCCATCTCCCCGACATCACCTGTATCTCCCCCGTTTTCCTGGGCCGGAAGCTCAGCTTCTTCGTGGCCAACCGGGCCCATCACTCCGACGTTGGCGGGATGACGCCGGGTTCCATGCCCCTGGCCACCGAGCTCTTCCAAGAGGGCCTGATCATTCCGCCGCTGAAGCTCTATTCCCGAGGCCGGATGAACAAGGACGTCTTCGACCTCATTCTTTCGAACGTCCGGACGCCTGACGAGCGCCGGGGCGACCTCCTGGCCCAGTTCGCGGCCAACGAGATCGGCCGAGCCCGTCTCGAAGAAGCCTTGACCAGGTTCGGCGCCGGAAAGGTTCGCTTGTACTCCGGGCTCGTCCAGGATTACACGGAAAAATTCCTCAGGGAGACGATCAGGACAATTCCCGACGGCGTCTACGCCTTCGAGGATTTCCTGGACAACGACGGGATCTCGGCCCGCTCCATCAAAATAGCCGTTCGCGTGACGATCCGCGGCGACGAGGCCGTCGTCGATTTCAGCTCCTCCTCCTCCCAGACCGAAGGCGGGGTCAACGCCAACTTCGCCATCACCTGCTCGGCCGTCCTCTATGTCTTCCGGTCCCTCGTCGAAGAGGATATCCCTTTCAACACAGGCCTGATGAGGCCGGTCGAGATCGTGGCCCCCAAGGGCTCCATCGTCAACGCCGAGTTCCCTGCCGCCTGCGCCGGTGGGAACGTCGAGACGTCCCAGCGGATCGTCGACGTCCTGCTCGGAGCCTTGGCCAAGGCCATTCCGGACAGGATCCCGGCTGCCAGCCAGGGGACGATGAACAATATCGCTTTTGGCGGCTACGACCCGTGGCGGAAGAGGCACTTCGCTTATTACGAAACGATCGGCGGCGGCATGGGCGCCGGATCTCGCGCAGCGGGCCTCGACAGCGTTCACACCCACATGACCAACTCCCTCAACACACCACTCGAAGCCCTCGAAAATTACCTGCCGATCAGGATCCGGCGCTACGGCCTCCGAAAGGGCTCAGGCGGAAAAGGGCTCCACCGGGGCGGCGAAGGGATCATCCGCGAGTACGAATTCCGAGTCCCCGCCGCGCTGACGATCATGTCGGAGCGCCGCCGGTTCGCTCCCTACGGGGCCTGCGGCGGCGGACCGGGCGCCAAGGGTAAAAATACGCTCATCTCCCGCGGCCGGACAAAGGCGCTGGGCTCGAAGGTCAACGTCAAGCTCCGGCCCGGAGACGTCCTCAGGATCGAAACGCCGGGCGGTGGCGGCTACGGCCGCCCGAAGCGTTAGCCTTTTGCTTCCCGAGGCTTATGAATTGGACCAAGGCCCTTCCCCCGCGGCTGGAACCAACGTCCGCATCGGCGCTATAATCAGAGCCAGCATAGAATGAAAAGGAAAACGGTTATATAGAGCTGGTGGTCTATCGCATGAACTGGGAGGATGAACGATGAAAAGAGCGTTGGCCCTTGTCCTGCTAACGGCTGTCTGGCTGGCCGCTCCCGTTCCCTGCATCGGCGCGGTCGGCGCGCGGTTGTCAATGCCTGTCCGTGGGGTCTGGATGCACCCGGGCTTCTTCGGCCCCGATCGAACGGCCGCCGTCGAAAAGATGCGCCTGACCCTCGACGAGTACGCCAAGGCCGGCATCAACACCCTCATCATGTGCATCAAGAACACCTCGGGGCACGTCTACTATGCCAGCGAGATCGGCGTCAGGGACAAGGCCTGGGATTGGGATTTCTTCGGGGTCTTCCTGGCCGAGGCGAAGAAGAGGAAGATGGAGGTCCACCCGTGGTTCTGCGTCTTCCCCGAGTCGGCCATCCTGGGCCAGGTCCGGGAACACCCCGAGTGGCTGATCGCGAGCCCCAAGCGCGAGCTTGTTGGCGCGGTCAACCCCGCCCTCCCGGCCGTTCGCGAGTACGAGATCAGCTTGATGCTCGAGGTCGTCCGAAAGTACGACGTCGGCTGGGTCCATCTCGACTACATCCGCTATCCTTGCGAGCCGACGGAGCCCTATTTCAGCTTCGACCCGGAGACGCTTCGGCTCTTCAAGCAGGATACCGGCATCGACATGGCCGCCGTCAAAGCCCGCGATTCGGGCAATATGGCTTGGAATGAATGGCTCCGCTGGAACACGGACAGGGTGACGGTTTTTGTTCGGGAGCTCAAGGACGCCCTCAAGGCGACGGACCGGAAAGTCAAGATCAGCGCCGCGGTTTTCCCGGACGCCAGGAACGCCGCCGTCCTCATCGGCCAGGACTGGCCGGCCTGGGCCCGGGAGCGGCTGGTGGACATGCTCTGCCCCATGCTCTATTCGAACGACGCCGGGCTCTTCGAAAAGCTTGTCCACGAGGCCGTGGCCTACGGGAAAGGGCGCTCGCAGGTCTGCCCCGGGATCGGGATCGGTACCTCCCATAACCAGAACACGCCCGAGGGCATGATCGAACAGATGAGAATCAGCAAAGCGCTCGGCGCCGACGGAGTTGTCTATTTCTCTTCGAGCAGTTTGAATCCGCCCTTCCTCGAAAAGTTAAAGGGCTCGAAAAGCTAGGTCTTCTTGAGCTTCGCCTTTTCGATGAGCAGCATGCCCTGGTAGGACACGTAGTTCAAGAGGATCATCACCCGTTCGTTGTCGCCGACCTCCTTGCGGAAGATCCCTCTTAGGCCCTTGAAGGGGCCTTCGACGACTTCGATCTCGTCCCCGACGGCCGGTTCCTCGCCATATTTCTCGAAGACGATGAGCCCGTTCTGCTCGCGGGCCTTGATGCCCAGGACGATCTCCTCGGGGATGGGGGTCGGCCTGTCGTCGTTGCCGACGACGCGTTTGACACCGCGGGTGTATTTCACCATCTGGAACTGCTCGGGGAATTCGAAGCGGACGAAGGCGTATCCCGGAAAAAAGGGGCCGACGCGCTTTTCGCGGATGTACTTCGGGCAGTAGACCGTGAAGCCGCCCTCCTCGAAAAGCCTCTGGACCTGGCTCTCTTTCTTGGGCCTGGTGTTGATGACGTACCAGCGGAGCATCAGCGCACCTTCAACTTTTCATCTGCGAGCCCCATCTTGCCGTACACCGAGGGCCTTCGGTCCTCGAGAAAGTGGCGGCGCGCGTGGGAGACGGTGTTTTTCCGGAGATCGCAGTCGGCGTAAAGGATGGCGTCGCGGCCGCTCGGAGCCCGGGCGATGACCCGGCCGTCGGGGTCGGCCACAAACGATTCGCCGGCGAACTCGAGCTTCTCCTCCCGTCCGACCCGGTTGACGAGGGCAGCATAGTAGCCGTTCTGGAAGGCGGCCACCTGGAGTTCGGCTTCGAAAATGCCCTCGGTCCACTCTCCCACCGCCCCCGCCTGGGGCACGACGACGAGCTCCGCCCCTCCTAGGCGCAGGCCCCTCATGTATTCGGGGAAGTGGCGGTCGTAGCAGATGGCGACACCGATTCTCCCGGCGGCTGTCGCATAGACATAATTCTCCCTATCTCCCGGCGCGTAGTAGCCGCGCTCGTGGAAGCCGGGGCCCTCCATGATGTGGACCATTCGCGTGATTCCAAGGACCTGGCCGTCGGCGTCGATGACGGGCGACGCGTCGTAGGTGCGGTCTCCGTCACGCTCGAAAAGGTTGAGGACGGCGACAATGCCCGTCTCCCTGGCCAGGGCGCAGAAAAGATCCGTCGTCGGACCCGGAATGGTCTCGGCCTTGAGGAGGCCCGCGGGCGTCGCCGGCAGTTCCGGGTAGAACCGGGAAAAGGCCAGCTCGGCGAAAGCGACGAGGTTGGCTCCGGCCTTGGCCGCCTCGAGAAAAGCAAGCCTCCCCCTGGCCCGGTTCTCGTCCGGGTCGCCTGTCGCGTGCTGCTGGACGAGCGCGATCTTCAAGCGCGGCAGGCTTTTTCGATATCGGCGACCGTCTTCGGGATGGGCGGGCCCAAGACCTTGTGGCCCTTCTCCGTGACCAGGACGTCGTCTTCGATCCGGGCGCCGCCGAAATCGAGGAACTTCTCGACTTCATCGTAAACGATGAATTCCCGGAACCTCTTTTCCTTGCGCCATTTTTCGACCAGGGCGGGGATGAAGTAGATCCCGGGTTCCACGGTCATGACATGGCCGGGCCGCAGCTCCTTGGCCATTCGGAGATAGGCCAATCCGAACTGGCCGCTCCGCTCGACGGTCTTGTCGTAGCCGATGTTGTTTTCGCCGAGGTCCTCCATGTCATGGACGTCGAGGCCCATGTTGTGCCCCAGGCCGTGGGGGAAAAAGAGGGCATGGGCGCCGGCCGTGACGGCCGCGTCGATGTCGCCCTTCATGAGGCCCAGGTCCTTGAGGCCGGCGGCCATGACCCGGGCCGTCTTGAGATGGATCTCCTTGAACATGATCCCGGGCTTCATGGCCTTGATGGCCGTTTCCTGGCCGGTCCGAACGATCTCGTAGACGTCCTTCTGCCTGCTGTTGAAACGGCCGCCGACGGGGATCGTCCGGGTGATGTCGCAGGCGTAGGAGAGGGTCGATTCCGCGCCGGTATCGACGACGAGAAGCCTGCCCTTGACGAGCACGTTGCCATGAGAATGGTTGTGGAGCGTTTGGCCGTTGATTGTCACGATAGGCGGGAAGGCCAGACGCATGCCCCTGGAGAGGGCGATGCCCTCCATGGCCCCGGAGATCTCGTACTCGTAACGGCCGGGCTTGGCCAGCTTCATGGCGGCCAGGTACATGTCGCGCGTAACTTCCAGGGCGGCTTCGATCTCGCAGACCTCTTCCTTCGACTTGAAGAGCCTCAGGGCGATCACCGTCTTTATGAAAACGGGGGACGCCTTGGCTTTGAGCTCCTTCACCGGAATCCCCAGGAGGTCGCCCAAGGCCTGGGCCGAGTCCGGCCTGTAGGGCGGAAGATAATGGACCGGGCGCCCGGCCGCCAGGGCCTTGCGCACCGTTTCCTCGAAGGCCGCCCGGGGCGCGGTGTGCCTGACGCCGACTTCGAGGGCCCGGTCTTTCATCTTGGGCAGGTTCCCCATCCAAATGATGTCTTCGATGCCGATGTCGTCGCCGAAGAGGATGTCCTTGTTCTCGTCGATATCGACGATGGCGGCGAGCCCGGGGGAATCCAGCCCGAAGAAGTAGAGGAACGAGCTGTCCTGGCGGTAATGATAGGTATTGGCCGGGTAGTTCATCGAGCTTTCCTCGTTAGCGAGGAAGATCAGCAGGCCGGAGCCGGCCTCCTTCTTCAGGAGCTTTCGCCTTTGAATATACGTTTCGGGCTTGAACATGTCTCTTTCCTCCTAGGGATGGTGAAACGATTATATAACAGATATCGCGGTATGGTTCAACCCCGCGCGCAAAGCGCAAAGAAGGATTGAATCGTTCATCGACCGGTGCTATGATGAGCGGAACTATGACGAGCCGGCCGATAAACTCAGCGTGGCAGCCTCCATCCGGCTGGCTCAAGATAACGACGCTCGACGCGCATACGGCCGGCGAACCGCTCCGGATCATCACCGGGGGTTTCCCGGAAATACCAGGAAACACGATCCTCGAGAAGAGAAGGTTCCTCCAGGAAAACCTGGATCACCTCAGGAAAGCGCTGATGTGGGAGCCCCGCGGCCACGCCGACATGTATGGGTGCGTCATCACCGAACCCGTCACGCCCGGCAGTCACCTGGGCGTCCTTTTTCTTCATAATGAAGGCTATAGCTCGATGTGCGGTCACGGGATCATCGCCCTGGCCACGGCGGTCTGCGAGTGCGGCCTCCTACCTCTCCCCGAGGACCTAGGGACCCTTAGGATCGACACCCCGGCCGGGTTGGTAGAGGCGACGCCCCGTCGGAAGGATGGACGGGTCGAAAGCGTGACGTTTCTCAACGTCCCGTCGTTCGTCTACGTCCTTGACCACCGTGTGGACGTCCCCGGGATCGGTCCCATATCCTGTGATGTCGCTTTCGGTGGCGCTTTTTACGCTTTTTGCCGGGCCGAGGACCTCGGCGTCCGGCTCGCCCCGGAGGATTTCCGGAAGCTCATCGACCTGGGTATGCGGGTCAAAAGGGCTGTCATGGACACGCTTCAGATCGTTCATCCCTTCGAGGAAGACCTCGGTTTCCTCTACGGGACGATCATCATGGGGCCGCCCAGCGTGCCCGGCCATTTTGGACGCAATGTCTGCGTCTTCGCCGACGGCGAGGTCGACCGGAGCCCGACCGGGACCGGAGTCAGCGCGCGCGCGGCCCTCCACGCGGCCAAGGGCGAGATCGGTCTCGGTGAGGCGTTCGTCATCGAAAGTATCTTGGGAACGTGTTTTACGGGGCGCGCCGTAAGCCGGACGACGTTCGGGCCGCATGAAGCGGTCATCCCCGAAGTCAGCGGAAGCGCGCATCTCACGGGAAAAAACGAGTTCTGGATCGACCCGGGCGATCCGCTGGGCCACGGATTTATCCTGCGCTGAGGAAGGAGGAGGAGATATGGGAGGATTTTTCGGGGTCGTCGCCAAGCACGATATCGTCGAGGACCTCTACTACGGCACGGATTACCATTCTCATCTCGGGACGAAGCGCGGCGGCCTGGCCGTCGGTAACGGGAACGGCATCGTTCGTTACATCCACAACATCGAGAACGCCCAGTTCCGGTCAAAATTCGGCGAGGACGTCGGCAAGCTCCGCGGCACGCGGGGCATCGGGGTCATCAGCGACTACGAAGACCAGCCGCTCCTTATCCGGTCCCACCTGGGGCTTTTTTCGATCGCTACGGTCGGCGTCATCAAGAACGCCGACGAGCTCGTCGAAAGGGCCTTTCAAGGCAAATGCCTCCACTTTTCGGAAATGCGGGGCGGCGAGATCAACCCGACCGAGCTCGTGGCCGCCATCATCAACCAGAAGAACACTTTTGAGGCTGGTATCCAGCAGGCCTGGGACCTCATCAAGGGTTCCTGCTCGATCCTCATCCTGACCGAGGACGGCGTCCTGGCCGCCAGGGACAAGCTCGGCCGCACGCCGGTCGTGCTCGGGAAAAAGCAGGGGGCCTTCGCCGCTTCCCTCGAGACCTGCGCTTTCCCGAACCTTGATTATGAGATCGACCGTTACCTTGGCCCCGGGGAGATCGTCAAGATCACGCCCGACGGGTGCGAGCAAAGGCTCCCGCCGCGCGAGAGGCTGCAGATCTGCTCTTTCCTTTGGGTCTATTACGGCTATCCCGCATCGAACTACGAAGGCATCAACGTCGAGATCGTCCGCAACCGGTGCGGGGCGTTACTCGCCAAGAACGACGAGGTCAAGGTCGATCTCGTCGCCGGAATCCCCGACTCGGGCATCGGTCACGGCCTGGGCTACGCGGCCGAGGCGGGCATCCCCTTCCGCCGGCCCTTCGTCAAGTATACCCCGACCTGGGCCCGCAGTTTCATGCCCCAGAACCAGGACGTCCGCGACCAGGTGGCCCGGATGAAACTCATTCCCATCCGCGAGATCATCCAGGGCCGGAAACTCCTTTTCTGCGAGGACTCGATCGTCCGGGGGACCCAGCTCACTGACACCATCCGGCGGCTTTATGATTTCGGGGCCGTCGAGGTCCACATGCGGCCGGCCTGCCCGCCCCTCGCCTACGGCTGCAAGTACTTGAATTTTTCGCGCTCGCGTTCCGTGCTCGACCTGGCCGCGCGCAAGGCGATCGCGGCCCTCGAGGGGCCTGACGCCAAGAACATCGCTGAATATGCGAAAACCGGCTCGGACAAGTACGAGGCCATGGTCGCCTGGATCGCCCAGAAGCTCGGTCTGACGACCCTGCGTTACCAGCGGCTCGAGGACCTGGTCGAAGCCATCGGCTTGCCCAAGGAAAAGCTTTGCACGTTCTGTTGGGACGGCGTTGGCGTCGATTGAGGAGGGGGAATTTGGGCAAAAAAAATGGTAGCGGGGGTTGGATTTGAACCAACGACCTCCGGGTTATGAGCCCGACGAGCTACCAGGCTGCTCTACCCCGCGATACCAGCGTCATTATAGCAAATCCGGACATATTGTCAACGTCGATCCATCCGGGCCTTTCCCGGTCCAATTTCCGGCTTGACTTTGGCCGCCGGGAAAACTAAAACTAAGGGGAAATTCCATGGCCTGGGCTGTTTTTTTTATCCTCTCGTTCCTCTGTATCGGCTCGGTCGCGGCCATGATCCTTTCGCGGAACCAGGCCCATAGCGCCCTTTTCCTGGTCCTTTCGTTCTCCAGCCTGGGCGGGCTCTTCGGTCTGCTCGACGCTCCTTTTGCCGCCGCCGCCCAAGTGCTCGTCTACGCCGGGGCCATCATGGTCCTCTTTCTCTTCGTCATCATGATGTTCAACCTCCGCGGCGAGCTTCCAGCCAGGGTCAAGAAGGCCCGGCTGGCCCTCACGGCCGGGCTCGGGGTCTTCCTCCTGGCCGAGCTTCTCCTGGCCGGCCGCGAGCTCGTCCTCGGGAGCCCGGGTGCCGTGCTAGGCGCGGGCGGCGACACGGCCCGGCTCGGCCGGCTCCTTTTCTCGGATCACCTCTATGCGTTCGAGATCACCTCCCTCCTCATCCTCGCCGCCCTCGTCGGCGCGCTGGCCCTGGCCGGCAAAAAGGAGGGCGAGTGATCCCGGCCTCGGCGTTTTTCATCCTAGCAGCCGTTCTCTTCGTCCTCGGGGTCGTGGCCTTTTTTGTCAAGAAGGACCTGCTGACGCAATTCATGGCCGTCGAGGTCATGCTCAACGCCGGAAACCTCGCGTTTCTGGCCCTGGCCAAGGCCCTCGGCAAAGTCGAAGGTCAGGTCATCGTCCTCTTTGTCATCACCGTGGCCGCGGCCGAGGCCGTTATCGGTCTGGCTATCATCGTGCTGGTCTTTCGTCAGAGGAAGACCATCCAAACCGACGCGCTCAAGGACTTGAAGGGATAGCATGGCCGAG
>JBFYOD010000102.1:0-3631 GCA_041303965.1 Candidatus Aminicenantota bacterium | reverse complement strand
GAAAACGGGTAAAAGGTAGGTTTGACCCCTTCTTAAACGCCCGATGCATCTGCCGTTCTCGCCGGTCTAGAAATTGAAGGTGTAGTTAAACTTCACGTAGAGCGCACGGCCGCTCGAGAGCGGCGGCACGGGCGTTCTCGTCAGGCGGTCGGTGTTCAACCCTTCGTTATAGACGAGATAAACGTCGGTCCCTTCCCGGGGGTTGAAGCGGAAGCGAATGTTGGCCGATACAGCGTCTTCCGCGCCGTCGTACTGGACGAGAGCGCTCGCCGAGAACTTGACGCTGAGCGTGGCCAGCACCTTGAGCTGGCCGATGGGAGCGAAGAACGATTGGCCGCGATCGGGGAACCGGACCAGGTTGTACTGGAACATGCCGCCGATCTCGAGGTCGGGGATCCCCGACCACGTTGGCGTCACGCCCAACGAAACACGCCAGCCATCGAAGTAGCCACCGACGTCCCCCGTCAGGAGCGTATTGAAGAGACGTCCGGAAGGGGTCTGGAGCTGGAAGGTCAGGCCGGGATAGACGTAACGCCCAACGGGAACGCTGACGTCGTCGGAAAGCTCGTAGGGCTCGGTCAGGTCGTCGATATGGAGCTTGGGCTGGATCATGCCGGCGAAGCCGCTTTTGGCCCCGAATTCCCAGCCCGGGCCGATCTCGGCGAGCATGAGTCCCATGGTCGCGTTGTCCCAGTACATGCGTGTCTCGAAGAAGACGTTGTGGCTCATCAGCGCCGAATCCTTGCCCGGGAACCAGCCGTAGAGGGTCCGGGTGTAAAAGCCGGTGTAATTGTCCAGCATCATGAAGCCCATGCCGGGGTCGAAATCCTGCCCCGCCCTTGCGTACCGAAGCGTCGTCCCGAAGCCTTTGTTCGTCCGGCGCTCGTACATCACGGCGACCCGCGCGGAATCGAGGTCAAAGGTCCGATTGGCCGCCCCGTCCTCATAGGTCTGGGCCCACTGCAGCGTGAAATAGTCGTCGCCTCGGATGCGCCAGATCCAATCGAGGCCGTAAGCCACGTTATAGCTTCCGTCCGCGCCGAGGCGGCTGGTCAGCATTCCGCCAAGGTAGGAAAAGGGATTGATGATCTGACGCCGGAGCCGGAGGACCCCGAAATTCTCGGAGGGATTGTCTTCGCGAGAAGCGGTCTGCATATTCAGCAGGCCCACGTCCCATCCCCCCAAGCGGCCGACCAACCGAGCACCGCCGAAGATGCGGGCGAGCCGGAGATCGTCATCGTCCACGTCGCCGACGAGGCCGATCCGGCGGCTGTAGAAAAGCGTGTTCGGTCCGCCCATGTTGAAATCAAAATTGCTCGATCGCTCCTGGAAGAAAAGCCGCTTCTCCGGGAAGAACACGGAAAACCGGGTCAGGTTGACCTGAACGTCATCGGACTCGACCTGGGCAAAGTCCGGATTGATCGTGGCGTCGAGCGTCAGGTTGCCGGTCAGTCCGTACTTCAGGTCGAGGCCCAGCTCGAACTTCGGTGAGCCGCCCTTGACGTAGGCGGTCTCCTCGTCGTTGAGTTCATAGGTTCGGTCGAAGCCGGTGAGAACGTAGGGCGTGAGATAGAGCGGACGGCGCGGCTTTAGCCCGGGCCAGACGGTTTCCTGGTACTGGGACGGCTTCCAGGCGCTCATCTGGCCCCAATTCATGGGGATGGCCGGGAAGACGTCGACCTCGTTCCGACGGGAGACCCAGCGGAAGACGGACACGCCCATGACGACGTCGCCGCCCACCGCCTGGAAACGGAGGCTCGAGAGCGGGATGCGCATCTCAACGAACCAACCATCCTCCGCGCGGGCCACGGCGACATCCCAGAAAGTGTTCCAGCTCAGGTTCATGGGCATGTCGCTCGGCTGGTGGATCTGGGCGTCGCGGAAGATGGCAGCGTCGAAGCGGAGTCCCGAGGGCGTCGTGAGAAAGGCCAGGGAATTCTCCTTGTCATTGAAGGTGTCGAAGAAAACGCCGAACCAGTCCGAGGTCGCCACCATCGCGTCGCGCTTCTTCGTCTGGGCCTGGATCCTGTCCGATTCGCTGTCATAAAGGCGGCCGGCAATATAGACGAAATCGTCGTCGTAGCCGATAAGCGCTTCGGTCCTCTCCGAGCAGGCCTCGCCGAAGTTCGGCGACTGCATGACCAAGCAAACAGGCGGCACGGCTTGCCAGGCGGGCTCGTCGCTGCGTCCGTCGAGGGTGATAGGTCCCGAGAGGCGCGTGATGACGATCCGCTGAGTGCGAGGGAGCTTGAGGATATCCATGACCACGGTCGGCGGAGTCTGGGCGTAGAGGGACATCGTCAGAAGGGCCGAGACGGCGGGAAGAAGCCCCCCCCTAACGAGACGCATCCGGAAAATCATCCCTAGAGGATACTTATCCCGTGGACCGAAATCAATTAAGATCTCGCCGACCTCTTCCCGCTTATTGATCGGTGGAGGGGAAGAGGCCCCCGGCGGGGACGAACCGGAAAACATAACCGCCGGCATCGCTAAAGACCGGGGCCTCGCCTTCTCCCGCGGATGGGGCGACGGCGACTCCCCGCCGAGCGAGGAGGGCCACCCAGACTCCCGGGTCATCGACAACGAGATCGACCCGGACGGCCTTTCTCTCGGTGAAAGGATGCAGCCCCTGGGCCCCATCGACGAGGCCGACGAACCCGGAGGGAGAAGCCGTCACGACCTTGGCGAAGCCCTGGTCGACGAGAAGGCCGGCGCTCATTTTGTCCATGGCGAAGCTCAGCGCAGCGGGAACATCCCGATAATAGAGCCAGAGGATATTCGCCTTGATCCCGAGCTCGGCCGGACGGGAGGTTTTCGTTCCCTGCCCGGGGAGGAGAGGCGACACCTTGGCCAAGGTGTCGCGGAGTCGGGAGTTCTGGGGATCCTCCAGGAACCTCTCGAACTCGAGCAGATAGCCCTCGGGGTCGATGGCCACGAAACCGCGGGTCGGGTGACGCGACGCGCTTTTGAGTTCGGCCCGCATCGCGACGTTCTTGGACTTGAGGTAAGCGTACCAGCCGTCGACTTCGTCGGTAGCGAAGGAGAGCGTCGCCGTCTTGGGCGCGTCAGCGTCGGCCCCCGCCTCGGACAGGGACAAGATCCGCAGGAAGGCCGTTTCGGAGAGCCGGAACAACCCCGGGCCGGCTTGGGGCAGGCCCAGAACCTGACCGTAGAAATATTCGGCCGCGGCAGTGTCGCGGTAGAAGTAGCGGACGACGAGCCCGCGGACGAGCGGAAAGCCCTCGGCGCCGGATGGCCGAACTGACTGGCGCTTTTCGATCCGGGCGCTCTGGATGACGACGGGCTGGAGCGGTTTGTGCATGGCCATCCTCCCTTCGGGTCCCTCCCACTTCTCCTCGACCGGAACGACGGCGATCCGCTCGAGGACGTCGAATCCCTCGATGAGCCGGCCGAACACCGTGTACTTGCCGTCGAGGTGGGGCCGGGCCGCGACGCAAACGTAGATCTCGGAGTCGCCGCTCCATTCGTCGCCCGTCCGGCCGAGGCCAAGGGCGCCGAACACGTGCGGCCGGGCGTTGAATTCGGGCGGCAGCTTGGGCGCGTCGCCGCCGCCGGCCTGGATGACGTGGCCGCGGACGACCCTGTAGAAGTCCTTCCCGTCATAAAAGCC
>JBFYOD010000101.1:0-40157 GCA_041303965.1 Candidatus Aminicenantota bacterium | reverse complement strand
GGCCAGGGCCCGGGCGAGCTCGACCGGCCGAGGATGCTGTCCATCAACCGGCCGGGCGGAGAGCTCGCCGTCCTCGAGCTCAAGGAAGACCTTTCGCTCGGCGGACCAGAGTCCCCGGGCGATTATGCTTTTGGCGAGGTCCGGGCCTTCGTCGTCGACGACGCCGGTTCGATCTACGTCCTGGACACGAAAAGCGACCACATCAAGGTCTTCGACCGGTCCGGAAAATACGTCCGGACGATCGGCCGCAAGGGCCAGGGCCCGGGCGAGCTCGACCGGCCGAGGATGCTGTCCATCAACCGGGTGGGTGGGGAGCTCGCCGTCATCGAGCTCTCCCGCCGGATGTCCTTCTTCAAGCTGGACGGGACGTTCCTCCGCCATGTCTCCTTCAAAGAAATATGGGCCCTTTACGGCCACGTCGATTCCAAGGGGCACATCTATGTCACCGAGGGATTCGTCGATCCCAAGGATCCGCGTTACGAACTGAAGAAGCTCGGCCCAGACGCTTCATTCATCGCCATGCTGGCCAAATCGCCCGGCCCGAAGCCCGGGAAGCTCAACCCGTTCATGGCCGTCGGCTACTGGCGGGTCAGCTCGAATGACACCATCGTCTATGGTTATCCAGAAACCTACGAGATCCAGGTCTTCGGCGCGGACAACCTAAAAGTCGCAAGGAAATTCACGCGAGACTACGACCCCGTCGCGGTCACGGCGGAGGAACGGGAGGAGCAGGAAAAGGACATCCCGCAGGGGGCGGGCATCGTCCTCGATTTCTCAAAATACCACGCGGCCTTCTACCGGTTTTTCCTGAGCGACCTGGGGCACGTCATCGTCCAGACCTGGGAAAAGACACCGGATGGGAAATTCGTCTTCGACATCTTCGACGCCGAGGGGCGGTTCATCGGCCGCGTCCCGCTCAAACCCGCCGGCATCGAGATCCTCAAGGGGAAGTACTACGCCCTCGAGGAGGACGAGGACGGCTATCAACTCGTCAAACGCTACGCCGTGACTTGGACGGTCAAGTAAAGGAAAGCGAGGGACCATGAAGCTCGCCCGCATCGCCGTCGACCGGCCGGTGACCATGTACATGTTCTACATCGCCGTCATCCTCCTCGGCGCCGTCTCGCTCCGGGAACTGTCCGTCGACCTTTTGCCCGACATCAGCTACCCGCGCCTGTCGGTCATCACCAATTACCCGGGCGTCGCGCCCGAGGAGGTCGAGACCCTGATCACGGCCCCCCTCGAGTCGGCCGTCAGCCGTATCCCCAGGCTCCGCCGCGTCGAATCGGTGTCGAAGGAGGGCGTGTCGCTCCTGACGCTCGAGTTCGACTGGGGCACGAACATGGACTTCACCATGCTCCACACCCGGGAACAGCTCGACAACGCCAAGGACCGCTTCCCCGAGGACGCCGCGAGCCCGACCATCATCCCGCTCGACCCCCAGAGCCGGCCGATCATGACCCTGGCCCTCACGGGCGACCGGAGCCTCCTCGAGCTCAAGGAGTTCGCCGAGGAGCTGGTCAAACCGCGCCTCGAGCAGATCGAGGGCATCGGCTCGGCCGAGACGACCGGCGGCGTCGAGCGCGAGATCCAGGTCGAGGCCGACCCGCGGAAGCTCGCCCTCTACGGGCTCAAGGTCGAGGACGTCGCCACCCGGGTCAGCTCCTTCAACCGCAACCTCCAGGGCGGGACGATCCGCAAGGGGACGTTCAAGTACGCTCTCCGCGTCGTCGGCGAGTTCGAGTCGCTCGACGAGATCGGCGAGATCAGCCTCAAGGTCACCAAGGAAGGCGGCGTCGTCCGGCTCCGCGACGTGGCCACCGTCCGCGACGGGATCGAGGAGCGCCAGGGCATGACCCGGCTCGACGGGGCCGAGAGCATCGGCCTGCTCGTCCGCAAGGAATCCGGGGCCAACACGGTCAAAGTCACGAAGCTCGCCCGCGAGGTCATCGATCAGATCCGCAAGGAGAACCCGGGCGTCGCGCTTAGCATCGTCAATGAGCAGTCCAAGACGATCGAGGACGCCATCGGCGCGGTCAAGGACGAGCTCATCCAGGGCGCGATCCTCGCTTTCCTGACCCTGCTCATCTTCCTCCAGGAGTGGAAAACGCCGCTCATCATCGGCACGGTCATCCCCATCTCGGTCATCGGCACCTTCAGCCTGCTCTTCTTCGGCGACATCACCCTCAACATCATGTCGCTCGGCGGCCTGGCCCTGGGGGTGGGCATGCTCGACGACTGCGCCGTCGTCGTCTCGGAGAACATCTTCCGCCATCGCGGCCTGGGCAAAGGCCTGAAGGAGGCGGCCTATATCGGGACGAAGGAGGTCGGGCCGGCCGTCGTGTCCACGGCCCTGACGACCATCGTCGTCTTTCTGCCGGTCATCTACGTCCGCGGCGTCGCCGGCCAGCTGTTCAAGGACACGGCGCTGACGGTCACTTTCGCCCTCCTTGCTTCGCTTCTCGTTTCGCTGACCCTCATCGGCACGCTCCAGTCGAGGACGTTCGATTTCGGAGCCGGCGCCGGGGAACGCTGGAAGTGGACTTGGGGACTCAAGAAGATCTGGAACCCCCGGAAGTCTGGCGGCCCCGTGACCGGAGGCCAGCTGGACGGTGACGTATCGCTGCGACCCAAGAAGAAGATCCCCGGTTTTCTCGCCGTGCCCGCCCGGGCCGTCCGCTGGTTTTTTTATGCCCTGTTCAAAGGCGTCGGATTCGTTCTGAACTTCCTCGTGAGCTTCGTCGTCCAGCTCTTCGCCTTCATCTTCCACTATCTCGGACTGCCCTTCCGCCCGGTCCTCAAGGCGGTCTTCTCGGCCTTCAACGCTGTCTATGGCCGGTTCATCATCGGATATCAGAAGTTCCTCACCTGGAGCCTCGACCACAAGGGCCGGATCATGGCCTGGACGCTCGTCTTCTTCGCCGTCACTTTCGCCCTCGGCGGCCTCCTCCGCCGCGAGCTCATGCCGCGCATGGAAACGAACACGTTCGAGCTCGACCTCAGGATGCCCGTCGACTTCTCCTTCGAGCAGACGACCGAGATGGCGGTCATGCTCGAAGGCCGGCTCCGCGGCCTCGCGCCCGTCCGGACCGTCCTATCCCAGGTCGGCATCGTCAGCGGCATGGAGAGCGCCGACCCCAACATCTCCGTCAACTCCGCCCGCGTCTTCGTCGAAGTCGAAAAACCCAACGAGCTCGAGGAGGTCCTCGACGTCATGCGCGCCCGCCTGGCCCAGTTTCCCGACATCACTTACACGATCGTCCGCGAGCAGTCGACGGTCAGCCAGTTCCTGGCCCTGTCCGCGGCCGAGGTGGGGCTCAAGGTCAAGGGCAAGGACCTCGACCGCCTGAAGGAAATTTCGGAGGACCTCGTCAACCGGCTCTCGGGGATCCCGGGCATCGCCGACCTGGCCACCAACATTGGCCAGGGAAAGCCTGAGTTCCTGGTCACCGTCGACAAGGACGCCATTAAAAGATACCCGGGCCTGACGCCCTCGATGATCGGCGACTTCCTCGTCAGCGCCGTGCGCGGCCGGGTGGCCACCCAGTTCCGGGAAATGGAGAAGAAGTACAACATCCTCGTCCGCCTCGAGGACGCCTCGCGGCAGAATATCGAGACCCTGCTCGGCGAAACCCTGCCCTTTGAAGGCAAGGTCGTCCCCCTGCGGGACCTCGTCTCGTACGAAGTCGTCCGCGGCCCGCGCGAGATCCGCCGCGAGAACCAGCAGAGGGAGGTCCTGGTGACGGCCAACCTCAAGGGGCGAAAGATCAGCCAGGTCACGCCGGCCATCGACAAGGCCATCGCCACTCTTCGCCTGCCGACCGACTACCGCGTCGTCTGGAGCGGCGAACGCGAGGAGATGAGCCAGTCGTTCCGGAGCCTCGTTCTGGCCCTGCTGCTGGCCACCCTGCTCACCTACATGATCATGGCCGCCCAGTTCGAGTCCCTCGTTCACCCGTTCATCGTCATGTTCACCCTGCCCATGGGCGCGGCCGGCGCCATCGTGGCCCTTCTCCTCACCGGTCAGACGCTCAACGTCATCTCTATCATCGGCATGGTCGTCCTCATCGGCATCGTCGTCGACAACGCCACGGTCAAGATCGACTACACCAACCAGCTCCGGCGGGGCGGCATGGGCCTCCGGGAGGCCGTCGAGGAGGGCAGCCACGTCCGGCTGAGGCCCATCCTGATGTCGACGGGGAGCACTCTCGTCGGCCTCATCCCCATGGCCCTGGCCCTCGAGAGGGGCGCCGAGCTCATGCAGCCCCTGGCCATCGTCGTCATCGGCGGGCTGACCTTCTCGACCTTCCTGACCCTTATCCTCATACCGGTCATCTACGAGTGGGTGGAGCAGAGAAAACGATGAAGGTCTTCATCGACCGGCCCGTGGCCACGGCCATGGCCTTCCTGGCCCTGCTCGCGACGGGCGTCTATTCCTTCCTCAACACGCCGATCGAGCTGGCGCCGAAGGAGAGCTACCCGATGGTCGACGTCGTCACCAGCTGGTACGGCGTGCCGCCCGAGGTCGTCCAGACCCAGGTCACGGCGCCTCTCGAGGAGGCTTGTTCGACCGTCAAGGGCATCGTCAAGATGACCTCGACCTCGCAGATCGGCCTGTCCCGGATCACGCTGGAGTTCGATCCCAAGACGGACATGGAGTTCGCCACACTCGCCCTGCGCGAGGAGATGACGAAAGCCCGGACGCTCATGCCGCCCCGGGTCCGGCCGATCGTCCAGCCCTACATCCCCGAGGACTTCCGTGTCCGCCCCTTCCTCGAATACACGGTCTCGGGCGACTACGGGCTCCAGGAGCTCCAGGAGCTGGTCAAGGAGAAGCTCGAGATCGGCCTCGGCTCGGTCCGGGGCGTCTCCGGCGTCGAGGTCGCGGGGGGCTCGGAGCCCGAGATCCGGGTCGTCCTCGACAAGGGCAAGGTCAAGGCCTACGGCCTTCACCCCTACACGGTCAACGCGGCCATCGGCGCCCGGCTCGGGACCTATCCCACCGGCCGCGTCCGGAAGGGGAACCAGGAGTTCCTGTTCAAGTTCGCCGACCGGATCGACAGCCTGGCCGAGCTCGAGGAGACGGTCGTCGCCTATTCGGGCCAGAATCCGATCCTGGTCAAGGACATCGCCTCGGTCGAGGTGACCTACGCCGACATCCGCACGATCCACCGCATCAACGGCCAGCCCACGGTCAGCCTGACCGTGTCCAAGGAGCGCGGCGCGAACACCCTCCGCGTCGCCGGCGACGTCAAGCGCAAGCTCGAAGAGGTCAAGAGGGACCTGCCGCCCGGCCTCGTCTTCAAGGGCGTCGACGATGAGAGCGAGGAGATCCGCAAGAACCTCAACGACCTCGCTCTCCTGGCCGGGCTGATCACCATCATCGTCTTCGCCATGGTCTTCATCGTCCTCCGCCGGGTCAAGCCGTCCCTCCTCATCCTGTCCTCGATCGCTTTTTCCATCGTCATCACCTTCAACCTCATCTACGCTTTCAAGATCTCGCTCAACATGCTGACCCTCGGAGCGCTGGCCCTGGGCTTCGGCATGTTCGTCGACAACTCCATCGTCGTCTTCGAGAACATCCTCCGCCTGCGGGAGCGGGGGATGGAACCGCGAGAGGCCGCCATCCAGGGGCCCAAGGAGGTTTTCATCGCCGTCCTGGCCTCGACTCTGACGACCATGGCCGTCTTCTTCAGCTTTCCCTTCTTCCAGGGCAAGCTCAAGATCTACTACCTGCCCCTGGCCATCGTCATCGCCTCGGCCATGGCCGCGTCGCTCCTCGTCTCCTTCTCCCTCATCCCCGCCCTCAGCCCGCGGCTCATCAAGAAGCGGAAGACTTCGGGCGCCGAAGAGAAGAGGAGCCCGCGGTTCGAGAAGGTCCTCGGCGTTCTCATGCGCCATCCCGTCGAGGTTCTGCTCGTCGTCGCGGCCCTGCTCTTCGGGGCCTACAAGTGGTTCCGGGCCGAGGTGACGATCGGCCGCTGGTATCCCTGGTACTCCAAGGAGTACCTCTACGTCCGCGTCGGCATGCCGCCGGGCACCGACATCGCCCGGACCGACGAGACGATCCGCGCTTTCGAGGACAAGGTCATGGCCCAGGACTACGCCAAGGAGATGAACGTCCGCATCCAGTCCGAGACCGCCCAGGCCATCATCGGTTTTCCGCCGGATATCGAAAAGTCCTACCGGCCCTACGCCCTGAAGGAGGAGCTCATCCAGCTGGCCACCCAGTTCGCCGGCATCGACATCAGCGTCTCGGGCTTCGACCCCCAGTGGTATTCCTCGAGCATGGGCGCCGGGACCTACTACAGCTCGCGGATCAAGTTCTTCGGCTACAACCTCAAGAAGCTCAAGGAGATTACGTCCGACCTGGAAAAGACCCTGAGGCGCAACCCGCGCATCAAGGAAGTCCGGACTGTTTCCAGCCGATACGGCTGGTGGCGGGGCGACACGTTCGAGGACATCCTCAGGATCGACAAGGCCGCTCTCCGCCGCTACGACATCGACCCGGCCTACCTCTACTTCCACCTCCAGACGATGATCCAGGGCGAGTTCGGCTCGCCGGCCCGGATCCGGACGGGCGGCAAGGACATCACCGTCACGGTCAAGTTCCCCGAGGCGTCGACGCTCGACATGCGCGGCCTGCGCGAGGCCCTCATCCAGACGCGGGCGGGGGAGTATCTCCGGCTCGGCGAGATCGCCTCGTTCGACGAGGTCCCCATCGCAGGATCCATCGACCGCGAGAACCAGCAGTTCCAGCAGACGATCATGTGGGAGTTCCGCGGCCCGTCCAAGGCCGAGGAGCGCTACCGCAAGGCGGTCTTCGCCTCCCTCCACCTGCCGCCGGGCTTTTCGGCGACACTCGACGAACAGTGGTTCGTGACCGAGGAGGAGCAGAAGCAGATCAACTTCGCCATCGCCGTCGCCCTGGTCATCATCTTCATGATCCTGGCCGCCCTCTACGAGTCCTTCATCACGCCATTCTTCATCCTTCTGGCCGTGCCGCTGTCGCTCATCGGCGTCTTCGTCGCCTTCGTCGTGGCCAAGGCGCCGTTCGACCCGACGGCCTACATCGGGGTCATCCTGCTCTCGGGGATCGTCGTCAACAATGCCATCCTGCTCGTCGACCACATCAACTTGAGGCGGAGACAGGGATTGGGTCTCCTGGAGGCCGTCGTTCGAGGCACGAAGGACAGAGTGCGTCCCATTATCATGACCACGGCGACGACGGTCTTCGGCATGCTGCCGCTCCTCCTCATCAGCTCCGGGACGAATAAGCGGCAGATCTGGTCGTCTCTGGCGCTCTGCACTGTGGGCGGCCTGACGACCTCGACGCTCCTCATGCTTTTCGTCATCCCGGTGCTTTACTTCCACGGCGACAAGCTGAACGCTTGGGGCGCGGAAAAAGCGCGCGAAGCGAGGGAGCTTTTCCGAGCGAAGAAGCCTGCCGACACGGCCCCGGCTTGGGAAGAAACTCCACCCGAGGCCCCTACGGAATAGAGGTTTCTTCTCCCGATTTCGGGGGAGTCCTCTATTCGGCTTTGCTCAGGATATCGCCCTTAGCCCCCCGGCCCCCCCAGGAACCAGTCCCGGCGGTTCCCCCGCCTTCGGCGGGTCCCCTTCCGCTACGGGGGTCTTCAGGGCGACATCCATCGCCGCCTCACGATGGACTTCCCTAATTCTGGGAGAAGAACTAAAAAATGAAGCGCCTATCTTCTCGAAACGGCCGCCTCGAACGCCCGGCGGCCCTCAAGATGGCAGCGCACGCACTCGAGGGGCAGGTCGGAGTGGAAGGTGTTCCGGAAAAATTCGTTGTCGAGAAGCATCTCCTGGGCGATCTGGGCTCGGGACTGCTGGACGAAGGCCGCAAGCTCTTCCTCGACCACGACGCCGGGTTTGGGGTGGAGCCGGCCGATTTCGACTCCCTGCCAATAGACGATGATCTCGGGAACTTCCGTGACGCCGTTGTCCGCGATGATCGCCGCCGGCTCGGACAGGTCCTTCGCGACGCCGATGAACTCCGCGGAGAGCGCCGCGTTCCCCGACGCCTCGAACGCCCGGCCCACGGCCCCGGCGAACTTGAGGTCGTCCGATCGTGAAGCGACCAGGAACATCCGGACGTGGACCGGGTCGACCAGCGTGACGAGAGTGGCCAGGGCGCCCGGGGAAGGCGAAGAAGAGGCAAATGATCCGTCGGCCGCGGCCGCGAGCGCGACGATCTTGTCCTTCGAAAGGTATCCGACGAGCGCTTCTCCTTGGCCGCCGCGCCAGGCTATGGCCGCGGCTCCAAGCAGCACGCACAGCGTCCGGCCGGCGATCGCGCTCTTCGCTCTTCTCATCGTCTATGGGTTTCGTCCGTCGCCCATCCGCCGGTTGGGCCATGTTAATCCAGCCAAGCGTAGCCGAAGAACCCAGCAGAGTCAACCTCGGGAACTCCTGGCGGAGGGACGGCTGAGAATCCGGTTGACAATCCGCGCCGCCGGCACGACAATTTGCCCAAGCGGCAAGAAAGGACGATAAACAGCCATGAACTCTCCGACGATTCCCGACGACTTCTTGGAAGAATTATCCGACCCCCGGGCCCCGTTGATCGCGACACCGCCCCCGGGGCCGAAGTCCCGCGAGTACCTCGAATATCAGCGGCGGCACGAGGGCTCAGCCGTGTCCTATCCCCGGGGTTTGCCCATGGCCCTCCGGAGGGGCCGGGGGGCCACTGTGGAGGATGTCGACGGCAACGTCTACATCGACTTTTTCGCCGGCGCCGGAGTCGTCAACGTCGGCCACGGAAATCCGGCAGTCCTGGAGGCCGCCCGCCTCCAAATGGCCGAGCTGACCCACACGTTGGACATTCCCAGCCCGCCCCGCCGGGCCCTGGTCGAGATCCTGCGGAGCGTCCTCCCCGCCGGGCTGAGCCGCCTGTTCTTCGCCGGCCCGACGGGGTCCGACGCGGTCGAGAGCGCCATCAAGCTGGCCAAGTATAACAGCCGGAGGATCCCCCTCCTCGCCTTCGAGGGCTCTTACCACGGCATGACCGCGGGCGCCCTGTCCGTGACGAGCGGCGGGCCGTTCCGGTCCGATTTCTTGCCGCTTCTCCCCGAAGTCCATTTCCTTCCGTACGCCTACTGCTACCGGTGCGCTTTCAACAAGTCGCCCGAAACCTGCGGCCTCTTCTGCGCGGCCTATCTCGACCACAAGCTCGAGGACCCCCATTCCGGGATCTCGAAGCCGGCGGCCGTCATCGTCGAGGCCGTCCAAGGCGAGGGCGGGTCCATCGTCCCGCCCGACGGCTACCTCCCCGCCCTCCGCCGGATCTGCGACAAGCACGGCGTCCTGCTCGTCGTCGACGAGATCCAGGCCGGGTTCGGCCGGACCGGCAGGATGTTCGCCTTCGAGCACTCTGAGACCCTTCCCGACATCATCACCATGAGCAAGGCCCTCGGCGGGCTGGGCTTTCCCATCTCGGGGATCGCCTACAAAGAGGCCCTCGACACCTTCCCCCCGGGCAAGCACATCGGGACCTTCCGGGGGAACGTGACGGCCTATGCCGCCGGCGCCGCCGCCCTGCGCTTCATGATCGAGCACGACCTCCCCGGACACGCGGAGCGGCTGGGGCGGAGGATGCTCGAATCGCTCCGGAGCGTCGAAAGGGAGTCCCCCATCGTGGGCGAGGCCCGGGGCAGGGGCCTGATGCTCGGCGTCGAATTCGTCAAGGACAAGGCCAGCCGCGATCCGGCGCCGGACCTCGCGGCCAAGGTCCGGACCGCCTGCCACGGGCACGGCCTGCTTATCGAGGTCGGCGGCCATTACTTCAACGTCGCCCGCTTCCTGCCGCCCCTCGTCCTGACCGAAAAACTGGCCCGCAAAGGGCTCGAGATTTTCGCCGAGGCGGTCCGGGCCGTCGAGAAAACCGCCTAGCGGGGTTCGGACGCCATGAGCCCGAGCGCGAGAAGGATTATGATCCGGGGAGGGACCGTCGTCACGGCTGAAAAGGCCTCCGTGGAGGACCTCCTCATAGAAGGCGAGACGATCGCCGCGACCGGGCACCTGGCCGGCGTCCGCGCCGACGAGCACGTTGACGCCTCCGGACTTCTTGTCCTTCCGGGCGCCGTGGACACCCACGTCCACTTCAATGACGCGTTCATGGGCGCCGTGAGCGTCCACGACTATTCGAGCGGCACCCGGGCCGCCGCTTACGGCGGAGTCACCTCGGTCATCGATTTTTCGAATCAGGAGAAAGGCGAACCGCTGCTGCGGTCGATCGACAGGAAAAGGGACGAGGCCGCCGGACGGGCGCTCGTCGACTGGGGCGTCCATCCCGTGGTCACGCGACCCACACTTGAGACGATCGCCCGGATCCCGGCGAACGTCGCCGCCGGAGCGCCGACTGTCAAGTGCTATCTCACCTACCGGAAGGAAGGCCTGATGGTCGGCTTCGACGGCCTCAAGGCGATCCTCGCGGCGCTCCGCCGGGCGGGCGGCATGCTTCTCGTACACGCCGAGGACAACGACGCTCTCGAGGAGAATATCGTCCGTTTCATCCGCGAAGGCCGCGTCCGGCCCATCGACCACGCCCGCAGCCGACCGCCCGAGGTCGAGACCGCGGCCATCCGCCGGGCGGTCGACGCCGCCCGCGAAACCGGGGGGCGCCTGTTCATCGTCCACCTGGCCTCGGCCGGGGGCGTCGGCCTCGTCGCTGCGGCCAGGGACGAGGGGCTCGACGTCCACGCTGAAACCTGCACCCACTACCTCGTCTTCACCGAGGACATGCTCGAACGCGAGGACGGGATCAAGTGGATCTGCTCGCCGCCGCTGCGCGCCGCCGAAACACGCGACCGGCTCTGGGAGGCGGTTCGTGACGGCGTGATATCCCAGGTCAGCTCCGACGACGCGGCCTTTTCCTGGGAGGCCAAGCTCCTGGGCGCCGCCCGTTTCGACCTTTGCCCGAACGGCATCCCGGGTATCGAAGTCCGGCTCCCGCTTCTCTATTCGGAGGGAGTGGCCCGGGGACGGCTGTCCCTGCCGAAACTGGTCGAAGTCACGGCCGCGGCCCCGGCCCGCCTCTTCGGGCTGGCGCCCCGGAAGGGGAGCCTCGAGCCGGGGGCGGACGCCGACATCGTTCTCTTCGACCCCAAGGCCAAGTGGGTCATGGGCCGGGAGACGCTCCACATGGCCGCGGACTGGTCGGCCTACGAAGGCATCCCGGTGACGGGGAAAATCGTCAAGGTGTGGTCCCGCGGCGACCTCCTCGTCGACGGAGACGCCTGCTTCGGAGAAAAGGGCCGCGGCCGCTATCTTCACCGCACGCTTCACCCTCGCCTGATCTGACGTCCGCCCCTTGACAAGGGCTTCGGCGACTCGTTAAGCTTGCGGAACAGGTCGAGGCCCGGTTCCGATGCTCGAACACATTCTCGTTTCAGCCGCCCGCATCGACACGCTTCTTTGGGGTCCCTGGACCATGGCCTTCATCGCCGCCGTTGCGCTCTATTTCACCCTCCGCTCCGGCTTTTTTCAGGTCCGCAGGTTCGGCTTCATCCTATCACGGACGGCCGGGTCGCTGCTCCACAAAACGGGAGCCGTCCGGAAGGGGCGGCTGACCCCCTTCCAGGCCGCCTCGACGGCCCTGGCCAGCACGGTGGGCATGGGCAACATGGCCGGCGTGGCCACGGCCCTGTCCCTCGGTGGGCCGGGAGCGGTCTTTTGGATGTGGGCCCTCGCCTTCCTGGGGATGATGACCAAGACGGCCGAGATCACCCTGGCCGTGCACTACCGCGACGCCGACGGCGAAGGGCAGGTCCGCGGCGGCCCGATGCACTACATCCGCAAGGGGCTGGGCTGGACGGCGCTGGCCAAGGCCTTCAGCCTCGGCGTCGTCGTCAACGCCCTCTTCACGGCGACGCTCCTGCAGTCCCACACGGTCGGCCGGGCCTTTCTCAAGAGCTACGGCCTCAACCCCTATATCACGACGGCGGCCATGGCCGCGGTCACGGCGGTGGTCATCCTCGGCGGGATCAAGCGGATCGGGCGGTTCTGCGAAAGGCTGGTGCCGGCCATGTCCTTGGTCTACGTCGCGGCCGGCCTCGCCGTGCTTTTCCTGAATTACCCGAAGATCCCGGCCGTTCTCGCCATGATCTTCGGATACGCCTTCTCTCCGGTCCCGGCCGCCGCCGGCGCAGCCGGCCATGCCGTCGCCGCGGCCATCAAGTTCGGCATGGCCCGGGGGATGCTCTCCAACGAGGCCGGCCTGGGCACGGCGCCGATGGCCCACGCCAAGGCGGAAACGCCCCACCCCTTCGCGCAAGGCCTGTGGGGCGCCTTCGAGGTCTTCGTCGACACCATCGTCATCTGCACGATCACGGCCTTCGCCATCCTGTCCACCGGAGCGCTCGACGGCGGGAAAATGGGGATCGAGCTCCTCATCGACGCCTTCGGCGCGGCGCTGTCCCCCGGCCTGGCCGCGGCCATCGTCTCTTTTTCCATCCTGACCTTCTGCCTGACGACACAGATCGGGTTCTACATCTACTTCGAGACCGCCGTAGTTTACGCCTTCGGCACAGCGTCTCTCCGCTGGCTTAGGTGGCTCTACCTCGTCCCGGGTGTCGTCTTCGCCGGCATCTCCGACGTCGACCGCCTCTGGGTCTTCGCCAACATCGCCGTGGGCGCCTGCGCCCTGCCGAACCTCATCGCCGTCCTGGCCCTGAGCGGCGTCTTCTTCGCCCTGATGAAGGATCATCTGGAGGGCCGCAACGCGTATGCCGCGGACATCACGGACCGGACCCGGAACTACATCCGCGAGGCCAAGAGGAGCGTCTCATGAAGATCCTCGTCATCAATCCCAACAGCGACCCCGAAATGACCCTCCGGATCGAAGAGGCCGCCCGGGCCTTCGCCGGAGGGGAGTTCGAAGTCGTGTGCCGGGCGACGCCGGGCGCGCCGCGGTTCATCGATACCTACGAAAACCAGGCCCAGGCCGCCCCGGGGATGGCCCGTCTTCTCCGGGACAACCATGAATTTTTTGACGCCTTCGTCGTCGCCTGCCATTGCGACCCCAACCTCGACCTAATGAAGGAAATCAGCCGCAAGCCCGTAGTCGGAATCGGCGAGGCCTCGATGAAGATCGCCACGATGCTCGGGCACAGGTTCTCGGTCGTCTCGACCGCCGCGCACTCGATCCCGAACAAGGAAGCCCTGATCGAAAAATATCATCTCCGGGGATTGCTGGCATCGGTCCGCGCTCCCGCCCCGGAGGACAAGGACGCGCCGCCCGAAGAAAACTATTTTCGGACAGCCCAAGCTGCCGTCGAAAAAGACGCGGCCGAGGTCATCGTCCTCGGCTGCGCCGGCCTGGCCAGCCTCGACAAACGGCTCCAGGAGAGGCTTGGTGTCCCGGTCTTGGACGGGGTCGTTTGCGCCCTGATCATCGCCTCCGGGCTCGTCCGATACGGGGTTTCGACGAGCAAGGCGCGACGGTACAATCCGGCTTAGAAAGAGGAGGCGTTCCATGAACCGGCGAATATGCTCCGGAGCGACGCCCGACACGATTGCCGCGGACCTGAAGCCCCTTCTCGATTTCGGCGAAGAAGGGATGCCGCTCGAGGTTCTGAAACGCCTTATCGACGAGCGCCTCGTTCCGCATCTCGTGGATTACGGCCAGCCCTCGTTTCATTCCTTTTTCAATTCGCCGCCGGAAGCCGGGGCCGAGCTCGGGGCCGTGGTCGCCCTTCGGCACAATCAGGGCGTCACCAACTGGCAGGTCTCCCCCGGCGGGGCCGTTCTCGAAGAGCTCTGCGGCCAGGCCCTCTGCCGCCTCTTCGGTTTTCCCGAAACGGCCGAGACCACGTTTCTATATTCCGGGACGTACGCCAACCAGCAAGCCCTGTACATGGCCCTTCACCGCAGGGCCGGAGACCGCGGATTCGACCTGGCCGCGAAGGGACTCCGGGGATTCCGCAAGCCGGAGCGCCTGGCCGTGGCGGTATCCGAGCAGGCCCACTTCTCTGTCCGCCACGCCGTCCGCATGCTGGGCCTCGGCGAAGAGAGCCTGCTCCGGATCCCGGTCGACGGCCGCCAGCGGATGGACGTCGAAATCTTGGAGGAAATTTTTTCGAACAAGCGGGTTCGAGAGAACGTCTTCGCGGTCGTGGCGACCACCGGCACGACCTCGACGGGGGCGGTGGATCCCGCCGGGGCGATCATCGACGCCTGCGCGGGAGAGCGGACCTGGGTCCATGTCGACGGCGCCTACGGACTCGCCTATGCTTTGGTGCCCGAATCCGCTGATCTCTTCGAGGGGTTCCGCCGGGCCGATTCCGTCTCCTGGGACCCTCACAAGCAGCTCGGGGTGCCCATCCCCAATTCGGTCCTGTTCGTGAAAAACCGGGACGATTTCCGGCGCATGGCCATCCACGGCGAATACTTCAACCGGCAGGATGACCCTCACCCGAACCCGGGGCTAAAATCGGCGCCCTCGACGCGGCCGATGTCGGCCCTGACCCTGGCCGCCTCCCTGCGGCACCAGGGGATGGCCGGGATACGCGAAAGGCTGCGGGCGCCCCTCGCAGCCATTAAAACGTTTGCGGACAAGCTCACCGGAGCGCCGGACATCGAGATCTGCCACCGGCCAGACACGGGAATCCTCTGCTTACGCCTCGTCCCGGAGGGGATTCCGGGCGAGCGCTTGGACGCCCTCCAGCTATACGTCTACAAACGGATCCAGGCGGCCGGGGAGCGTTCGGTCGCCATCACCCGGGTCGGCGGCCGGGCCGCCCTCCGTTTCGTGGCCATTTCCCCGGCCGTGACGGCCGATTCTCTCCTCGAGACGGTGGAAGCCGCGCGGACGATGGTCAAGGATTTCCGGCCTGGATGATAAGGGCAGAGGGCGCGAACTCGGACGGCGGGCCCGGGCTCACTTCGCTGATCGGGCGGAGACGAGCTTGTCCAGGAGCTCGAAATATTGCCTCCCTGAAACGGACTTGTTCTGCGTTTTGGCCAAATTCGTCTTGTGAGCGACGACGAGGTTGAAGGGGCTGGCGATCTTTTTTAGCCAATCGCGAGGGTCGAGAGGGAGTGTCGTCTTTTTATCTTATCCACTCCCTATCCAAGGCTCTTTTCGAAGGGCGATCGGCAGACCCCCCGTTCGGTGACGATAGCCGTGATGTAGGCGGCCGGCGTGACGTCGAAGGCCGGATTGCGGACCTCAGTGTAAGGGAGCGTGACCAGACGGCCGGCGACCTCTCGGACCTCGTCAGGGCTCCGCTCCTCGATGGGGATGCCGCCGCCGTCGGCGAGCTTCGGATCGACGGTGCTCATGGGCGCCGCGACATAGAACGGCACATCGTTCTCCTTGGCCAGGACGGCCAGCGAATACGTCCCGATCTTGTTGGCCGTGTCGCCGTTGCGGGCGATGCGGTCGGCTCCGACAACGACCGCGTCGACATCCCCGCGCCGCAGGAACCAGCCGGCCATGCTGTCGGTGATGAGGACGACCGGGACGCCGTCCTTGTCGAGCTCCCAAACGGTCAAGCGGGCGCCCTGGAGGAAGGGACGGGTCTCGTCGGCGAAGACGCGGACCCTTTTGCCTTCGGCGACGGCGGCCCGGATGACGCCGAGCGCCGTGCCGTATTCGGCCGTGGCCAACCCGCCGGCGTTGCAGTGGGTCAGGATGGTCCAGCCGTCGCGGATGAGGGCCTGGCCGTGACGGCCGATGGCCCGGTTCGTCTCCGAGTCTTCGCGCTCGATGGCCTTGGCCTCCTCGAGGAGAGCCGATCGGATGGCCCGCAGGCCGTGCTGCCGGGCGCGTTCGTAGACCGCCTTCATCCGCTCCAGGGCCCAGAAGAGGTTCCGGGCCGTGGGCCGCGTCCGCTCCAGCCGCTGGTAGATCTTCTCGAAGTCACAGTCGAGCGACCGGCCCGTCCCCGCGGTCAGACCCATCGCGCCCAGGGCCAGGCCGTAGGCCGCGGCGATGCCGATCGCCGGCGCCCCGCGGATGACCATCTTCTCGATGGCCTGGGCCACCTGGATGTAGGTGCTGCAGCGGACGTAGGTCTCCTGGCCGGGGAGCTTCCGCTGGTCGATCATGATGACGGAACGGCCGCGCCAGGCGATGGTCGGCAACATGGGTCACTCTTTCTTCCAGGCCGGCGTTCGGGCGTCCCGCCAGCCCCATTTCTTCGTCCATCCGGAATGGGCCGCGCCGAAAGCCTTCGACTCGGCCGCCGGGAGGGTTTCTAGGAGCTTATCATAACAGTAAACGAGCTGGTTGTCGTTGTCCCGCGCTATTTTCTCGGAGGGCAGGCCGAGCTCGCGGGCAATGACGGCTTCCTCGTAGGACCGGCGCAGGTCGCCGGTGTGGCCGTCGACCTGCGCATGGAGATAGTGGAAGAGGCCGCAGGCGAAGTCGCGGTCGAGGAGCCGGTCGAGCGTTTTCAGTAGCCCCGCGAGCGTCCGGGCCTTTTCCTCGGGATCCGAGCCGACGGCCCGGGCCAGGACCAGGTTCGTCCGCTTTTCGGCCGCCGTCAGCAGGACGGGCTTGAAGGCGGACTTGTCGAGGAGCTGGGCGTAGATCCGGAGGGCCGGGGCCTCGAGGCCCAGTTCCTCGAAAGACGCCGCGAGGCCGGCGAGAGCGGCGTCGGAAGCCCAGGCCTCCCCCGCTTCGAAGCCGAGGTTGAAGGCCTTGAGAAAGCTCGCCTCCGCCTCGCGCCACCGGCCGAGGTTCGTCTCGGCCAAACCCTTGATCGTGAAGGCCTGGGCCGAGGGTTTCCGGCGGCACTCGCGCTCGGATTCGTCGAGGGCCCTCTTCCAAGACGCAACGGCGGCTTCCGTACGGAAGGCGCGGGCCTGGTCCTGGCCCTCGGCGTAGAACTGCTTGGCGTTCCGAAGATGCGGAAGACACGCGACAGAGAGGGCAAAGATGAGGGCGAGGGCGGCGGCCGGGAAGAATTTTCTTTTCATGCGTCGGGAGGGATCGCCGGACCGATGCCGGACGGCTTTTTGACCAGGGCGATGATCATGTTCTGGACGTCCTCGTCCTTGATGAGATGGAGGCCGAGCGAGGCGGCCTCCAGGCCGACGATCTCCAGGGCCTTCCAAAAATCCGGGTTCGTCGCCGCGGGCCGGATGTCGTTTATAGCTTTGCTCGTCCGGGCGGCGAATTCGACGACGATGCCGCGTAGATCGGCCGCTTCGATCTCCACCTTGAAGAGCCCCTTCAGAAAGGCGTCCTCGAGGCCGAATATGGGATAGAGGGCAGGGAAGGCGGCCCGGAGGGTGCGCAGATCGCCACGGGCGAGCTCGTCGGCGTATTGGCGGCCCAGGGCTTCGTCCCCGGAGAAAAAATGCAGTACGAATTCGTCGGGCTTGGTCCGGACGAATTCGGGATCAAGCCAGACCTGCCAGGCGAGGATCCTGTCCCGATAGTCGAAGACGCGCCGGACGGCCCAGACGCACGCCGAATAGAGGACAGGGAAGTAGAGCCAGGACTTCAGAGGCAGGAACTCGTCGAGGATCTCGACGCCCCGGCCGAGCGCCGCCTCGACGTCCTTCTTGCTCATGACCTCGCTCTATCGAGCCCGGTTCGCGCGTGGCCGGTCAGTCTCCTGAGTTATTGCTTCTCCACGGCGAAGGTCCCGGCCATGCCGCTCTGAGTGAATTCGCCGCCGAGCTTCTTGCCCGTCGCGTCGAGCGTCCCCTTGAAGGTCGGCTCGCCGGGGGCGCCCGGGTCGTCAAGGATGAAGGTGATGGTCTTGTCCTTGACTTCGATATTCCCCAGCTTGATGCCGAAACCGCCTTGGGTGATGGAATCGAACGTACCTTGCATTTTCTTCGCTTCGTCGAGTGTGAAGTTGAGGGCGATCTCGAGCTCCACGCCCGCGACGCTCAGGGTGCCCTTCCAGGCGCCGATGAACGGCTTCGTGTCCTGCGCCTGCGCCGAAACGACGGCGACGAATGCGACCGCGCCGAGGACGAGGCAAATTCGCTTGGTCAAAGTCTTCTTCATGCCTAGCTCCTTTCCACGATGGTACACCATTATACGATAATCGGAACGTCCCCGTTCAGGAAGAACGGGGACAGAGGGACAGTCCCCTGCGGGGACAGTCCCTATTTAACCTCCAGGATGGCCAGGAAGGCCTCCTGGGGGATGTCGACCTTGCCGACACGGCGCATCCGCTTCTTGCCCGCCTTCTGCTTCTCCAGGACCTTCATCTTCCGCGTGTAGTCGCCGCCGTAGAGCTTGGCCAGGACGTCCTTGCGGAAGGGCTTGACCGTTTCCCGGGCGATGATCCGCTTGCCGATGGCGGCCTGGAGGGCGACCTCGTACTGCTGGCGGGGGATGACCTTGCGCATGCGCTCGACGAGTCCCCGGCCGATCGTCTGGGCCTTGTCCTCGTGGACGATAAGCGAGAGGGCGTCCACGGACTCGCCGTTGATGAGGATGTCGAGCTTGACCAGGGGCCCCTCGCGGTAGCCGGAGAATTCGTAGTCGAGGGAAGCGTAGCCTTGTGAGAGCTGCTTGAGCTGGTTGTAGAAATCGAAGACGACCTCGTTCAGGGGCAGGGCGTAGGCGAGGAGGACGCGGCCCGGCCCGATGTACTCCATCTTCTTCTGGACGCCGCGGCGATCCTCGAGGAGCTTGAACAGGCCGCCGAGATAGCGGTCCGGCGTCAGGATGACGGCGTCGATGACCGGCTCCTCGATGACGGTGACGTCGGTCGGATCGGGCATCCCGGCGGGGTTGTGGATCTCGACCGTCTCCCCCGCCCGGGTCGTCACCCGGTAGCCGACGCTCGGCGCCGTCGTGATCAAGGTCAGCCCGAAGTCGCGCTCCAACCGCTCCTGGACGATCTCCCGGTGGAGGAGCCCGAGGAAACCGGCCCGGAACCCGAGGCCGAGGGCCGGCGAGTTCTCCGGCTCGTATTGGAGGGAGGCGTCGTTCAGGCGGAGCTTCTCCATCGCGTCGCGGAGCTCCTCGATGTTGCTATCCCCGGCCGGGAATATGCCGCAGAAGACCATCGATTTGGCGTCCTTGAAGCCCGGCAAGGGCTTTTCGGTCGGGCGGTTCCGGTGGGTGACCGTGTCGCCGATCCGGGCGTCGCTGAGCTTCTTGATCCCGGCTATGAGATAACCGACCTCGCCCGTCCGCAGGACGCCCGACTTGACGGGCTTCGGCATGAGATAGCCGACCTCCTCGGCCTCGTACTCCGCGCCCGAGGCCATGAGGACGATCTTGTCGCCGGTCCGAAGCTCGCCGTCGAGGACCCGGACGAGGACGATGACGCCCCGGTAGGAGTCGAACCAGGAGTCGAAAAGGAGGGCCTTGAGCGGCGCCTCCGGGCTCCCCTTCGGGGGCGGGATGCGCTTGACGACGGCCTCGAAGAGCTCCGGCAGGCCCTGGCCGGTCTTGGCGCTGACGAGGAGGGCCTCGGAGCGGGGCAGGCCGATGACGTGCTCCATCTGTTCGAGCGAGTCCTCGATCTGGATCTGGGGCAGATCGATCTTGTTGATGACCGGGACGAGGACCAGATCGTTCTGGATGGCCAGGTAGGCGTTGGCCAGTGTCTGGGCCTCGACGCCCTGGGAGGCGTCGATGACGAGGAGGGCCCCGTCGCAGGCCAGGAGGCTCCGCGAGACCTCGTAGGAAAAATCGACGTGACCGGGGGTGTCGATGAGGTCGAAGATGTAGTCCTCCCCCGAGAGGCTCCTGTAGGTCAGGCGGACCGTCTGGGCCTTGATGGTGATCCCCCGTTCCCTCTCGAGGTCCATGGTGTCGAGGACCTGCTCCTTGAGCTCCCGGGCGGACATGGCCCCTGTCAGCTCGATGAACCGGTCGGCCAGGGTGGACTTGCCGTGGTCGACGTGGGCGATGATGGAGAAGTTCCTGATGTTCTTCATGGAATCATCAATTATCCCAGAATTCCCCCTGCCCGTCTACCAGGGCGGGCGCCGACCGTTAAGTTGACTTTTAGGGGGGGAGAGCGTATCTTCTAGGGGAGAATCGCGGAAAGACCCATAGGAGATTCCCATGCTTGGTTCCATCGGACCAACCGAACTGATCCTGATACTCCTGATCGTCATCATCATCTTCGGCGCCCGGAAGCTGCCGGACCTCGGGAAGTCCATCGGCGAAGGCATCAAGAACTTCAAGAAGTCCATGAACACCAAGGACGACCCCGAAAATCCCAAGAAGCCCGAGCCCCCCGCCAGTTGACGGCCCGCCGCCCCGGCGCCTGCCGGGTCCCCGGTCTGAGCGGGCCCTTCGAGCAAATCCGATGAAGACCTATTACGACGCCGGTTTTGACATCGGCGGCACCCGGCTGAAGTACGGCCTCATCGACTCCGAGGGGCGCCTCGTTTTCAAGGGGCAGACCCGAAGCCCCAAGGCCATGGCCGATATTCTCGACGTCCTCGAGGAAACTTGGGCGCTGCTCAAGCGAAGATCGCCCGGCCCCGTCCGCTCATGCGGCTTCGGCATCGCCGGCTTTTACAGCCGGAAGGAACACAAGATCCTCCAGTCGCCGAACTATCCCTGCCTCGACGATTTCCCCCTCGTCCCCGCGTTCCGCCAATTCATCGATGTGCCGTTCCGGATCGGGAACGACGCCAACATGGCCGCCTTCGGGGAGTTCAAGCACGGGGCGGGAAAGGGCGCCCGGAGCCTGGTCCTGCTGACCATCGGGACCGGCATCGGCTCCGGGATCATCCTCGACGGGAAGCTCTGGGAGGGCGAGGGCGGCTACGCCGGTGAACTCGGTCACATCACGGTCAATCCCGAGGGGACTCCTTGCCCATGCGGCGGCCGGGGCTGCCTCGAGACCGAGGCCTCGGCCCCAAGCATCGTCAGGAACTTCCGGGCCCTCACGGGACGGACGGACGTCGCCGATGCCCGGGAAGTCTACCTTTTGGCCAAGGCCGGCGTCCCGGCCGCGCTCGAGAGTTTCAAGAAATGCGCCTACTACCTGGGCATTGGCCTGGGCATCGTCATCAATTTCCTGAATCCGGAGATGATCCTCATCGGCGGGGGCGTTGTCTCGGCCGGGAAATTCCTCCTCGGCCCGGCCGTCGAGGAAGCCCGCCGGCGGTCCCACCGCGTCTCCTTCGCCGGCTGTCGCATCGAGAAAGCGTCCCTGGGCAACGACGCCGGACTCACCGGGGCCGCCGCCTGGGCCCGTCTCAAGGCGAGGGACAGGAAATGAAGGCCCTCCGCCGCGGCGGCCCGCATGTAACGTTCCGCCCCCGGCGGGAGTTAATTATTTTGACATCCCCAGAGGAAAAAATTATAAAAGACTGGTGGAGACCGAGACCAAGGAGGCCGCTTTGACCAGGAAAATTCTCGCCGCTCTCGTCCTCTCCGCGGCCATTCTCGTCCTCTGCCTGCCGTCTTCCGGGGCCAGCCAGACCGGCGCCATCAAGGGCCGGATCGTCGATAATCAGAAAAAGCCCCTGCCGGGGGCTTACCTTTACGTGTCCTCCCCGAACATGCTCGGCATCCTGAATGCCATCACCTCGAAGTCCGGGCGCTTTGGCGTCACCGGACTCACGCCGGGCAGCTTCAAGGTCCTCGTCGAGATGCCGGGATTCAAGACGGTCACCGTCGAGAACGTGGCCGTCAACGCCGGAGCGACGACCACGCTCGATCTCGCGCTGGAACCCTCCGAGATCGAGGATGAAGCCATCGGCGGACGGCCGGGTCCGACCCTCGACCGGGAATCCGCGCGCCTGGCCATCGTGCTGGACAGCGATCTCATCACCCGCCTGCCTTTGAAGCGGGATTTCACGGCCATCTTGGATCTCGTCCCCGGGCTCGTTTACGAAGGCGACGCGCCCAGCACCCGGGCCTCCGTCAACGGTTCGCCGGTCACGACCAACGTCTTCGTCCGGGACGGGGTCAACGTGACCCATCCCGAGGACCAGCGGTCCATGAGCCGGATCAACGTCGATCTCATCGACCAGGTCGTCGTCGAGACGGCCGGCCACGCCGCCGAAGCGGGCCCCGGCCAGAGCGCTTACGTAAACATCATCCAACGGCCCGGCGGCGGTTCCTTCCGGGGCAGCCTGGCCTACACCAACGCGAGCAAGGGATTGGCCAAGTCGCTCTGGTCGGCCGAGGAGATCGCCGGGATGGACGGAGCGGTCGTGCCCTCTCTCCAAAGGGAACACGACTTTTCCCTGACCCTGGGCGGTCCCGTGCTCGAAGACATCTCCTGGCTCTTCGCCAATATCCGCTACCGGGCCCAAAGCCGTAAGGCGCCTTTCCGCTACTGGACCGACCCGCTCGGGGTCCGCCACTTCGTCTACGACCTCGCCGACCGGAACATGTCCAGCTTGTTCAAGCTCTCGATGGGCATCCTCGGCAAATTCAAGGGAGTCCTGGAGTTCGGCTCTTCCGGCATCGACCAGCCGGTGTTCGAAGAGGACGCCGGCAGGCTCCGGCCCGAAGCAGCCACCCGCCGGGTCGAAGGCGAAGGCGACTTTTTCGGCCGGGGCGGGTTCTCCTATAACCTCAACCAGGACACCCGGGTCGGCCTGGGCATCGGATACTCGAAATACAAGCAACCCCTCCTCCTCAACGACACGGGCAGCGCCAAGCCCCAGTACTACGACGTCATCACCGGCTACAGTTGGGGAAGCGGCTCCATGAACGACCGCGAAGCGGCCAGCCGCATGCGGGCCGACGTGTCCATCACCCGCCTCCAGGACAGCTTCCTGGGCATGCCCCACGAGCTCGCCGTGGGCGGCGAGTACGAGACCGTATACACGACGTCGTCCGTGTGGAAGGCCGACAATCTCATTTATAACTATACTTCCGGGAGCCCCTACACCTACGGCCGGACCGTTTCCCCGACCTCGGGCAACGATGTCGGTTGGGGACTCATCGGCTTCTGGATCGCGCCCGGGCAGGAAGGCGCGCTGTCGGTCCGGCGCGAGCTCAAGAGGCTGGGCTTCTTCGCCCAGGACACGATGCGGATCGGCAGCCGGCTAACGCTTTCCGCCGGCCTCCGGTTCGACCGTTCCGACGCCAGGTTCCCGGCGATCGCCAAGGGCGCCAGCGGCAACACGATCTCCAGCGAGCTGGGAAGCCTGATCATCAGCCCGCAGATGGGGTACAACCTGTACGGCGAGTTCAGCCTCGGGGCGTGGGAAAAGTCCATCGTCTGGAACACGTTCTCGCCGCGGGCCGGACTGAGCTTCGACCTCCTCGGGAATGGGATGACGATCCTCAAAGGATCCTACGCCAGGATCCCGGAGTATCTCGGACTCGGTTATTCCCGGGACCTGGCCCAGATCGACCCCCTGGCGTCCCACGATTTCATCTGGTATGACGAGAGCGGGGACGGCGCCGTGGACACGGCCGACACCTTCATCCTCATGCCCTATGACTTCCGCGTTTATAGGAGCGAGTTCTTCAGGCAGGCTGTCGACCCCGACCTCAAGGCCCCCGTCACCGAGGAATGGACCGCCGGCCTGGAACAGGAGCTTCTCCGCGATTTCACGTTCTCCGCCAGGTACATCTCGAGAAGTCAGACGAACGCCATCGGACACGTCCTCTTCGACCCTTCGACGCAAGCCTACTGGTGGCGGGCCGATGACGCGCCGCAAGGCTGGTGGGTCCCCTTCTCGACCGTCGTCCCCGGGACGGACGGCTATGCCGACGTCCCCGTGATCCTCTCTCTCCGCTCGACCACAGCGCCCTATTTCTTCGAGAGGATCGAGAACGTTCCCGAGCTCACGGCGAAGTACAGGAGCCTCGAGTTTTCCTTCCGCAAGAGGATGAGCCACAACTGGCAGCTCTTCGGGTCGTTCGCCTGGAACCGGTCGACCGGGACGACCAGCGTGGCCTCCCGCTGGAGCGCCGGGAATTCCCCGGTCCTCCTGACTCCCAACGCGTTCATCAACATCGCCGCGACCGACCGCCTTCTCCAGGACCGGCCGCTCGTCGCCCGCCTCGCGGGGACCGTGCGCTTCCGCTGGGACATCTATCTGAGCTTCCTCTTCAAGGCCCAGAGCGGCTCGCCTTGGGCCAGGACCGTGACCATCATCCCGCCCTCCGGCTGGGCCGGGGCGAACGGCGCGGACACGACACCGGTCACGGTCTACTTGGAGAACCCGGGCTCGAGGCGTTTCGGGTCCTGGAAAAACCTGGACCTCCGGGTGGAAAAGGAATTCAAGAAGACGGACCGGGCCCTGTTCTCGGCCTCGGTCGACGTCTTCAACGCGCTCGGGAACAAGTACAGTACGCTCGACCTCAACGACGGCGGGACCTGGGCCCCGGCCGGCGAGGGCGCAAGCGAGGGCACGCGCGTCCTCAGCGGAACCTACGGGACCTATCTGCCGCTGTGGGGGACGCGGGTCATCCGGTTCAACCTCAGCCTAAAATTTTAGCCGAAACTCCAGTACTTTCCGGAGCTCCTCCCCTTCGGTCGTGTTCTTGACCGAGACTTCGAGCCTGATCTTCTGGTTTTTCAGCCGGTCGACATCCTTGTCGAGGAGGAGGGGGAATTCCATCCGGAACCTCCGGCCTCTGTTCTCCTTGAGCTCGCGCTCCTCGAGCGTCAGGGGAAAGCTGTCCTGGACTTCCCAGATGGTGCGCCCGGACTCGTCCGACATCTCGGCCTTGATGATGAAGGCCGTCTCCAAACGTTCTTCCTTGAATGTGAACCAGATCGTCGTGTAGGGGATGTCAATGGCGACTTTCCCCTCGTATACGCCCTGCTCCGCCCGGATCTTCTGGATGCCCACCTCGTAATCGAAGAACTTCTTCTCCTGGGCGAGCGTCTTCTGGAAATAGCCCTGAGCGATATTGAGCGCCTGGAGGTGCTCCAGGTTGATGGCCTTCATGACGAATGTTCCGGAGCAGTTGTCGTCGATGAAAACGACGGGGAAAGCCCCGTAATACCAGACCTCGCGGCAGTAGCCGGTCGCGTCCATGGGGTAGGTCAAGCGCTCTGACGGCGGGCCGAAGAGGATGTAGATCCGGCCCCTGTCGGTCAGCCAGCCCGGACGTCCCTCGCCGCGGAAGAGCGAGCCGGCCTTATCCAGCCGATCCTCGTACTCCACCTTATACTCGTTCCGTTCCGTATCGAGGTCCGGGTCGCGCCGTTTCCAGAACTCCTCGATGAAGGCGCCCTTCCCCGTATCCGGAAGCTCGAGGAAGATCTTCCGCTCCTCGCGGGTGATGATATAGCCGACCTTGGACAGGAAATCGGAGTGGGCCGGGCTGAGTTTTCTCTCGATGTTATAGAGGCGGCAGGAGGAGACTACGGCCAGGCCGAGAAGCAAGAGGATCGGCCCGAGCGGCCGTAAATTGCCCGCGGCGGGATGATCTTTATCATGAATGGGTTTCATGGGATCATTCGTCCTTTCGCTTTCTAAGGTAGTCCACCGGAGGCCTATTTACAAGGGCTGGGGTCAGGCGAGAGCGCGCTTGAAGGCGGCGATCTCCGGGACGGGGATGTGGCTCTTGAGATAGGCGAAAGCGGTCTTGTTGTGGAGAAGGGGATCGGAATCCTCGGAGAGGACGCCCCGGCGGACCAGTGTCGACCACTCCGCCGTCCCCGGGATCGGCGAAAAAAAGGCGATCCGGGGTGTCGCCTGGAGGCTCTGGACGAACCGGACGCTTTCCTTGATGCCGTCCGCCCCCTGCCCGGGAAGGCCCATGATGAGGTAGACGCTGACGGCCCGTCGTTGGTAGCCCGCGCCCTCCAGTTCCCTCAAGGCCTGGATCAGGTCCTCGGCCGAGGCCTTCGGGCTCCGCTCCCGCATCAAGGCCTCGTCGGTCGATTCCAAACTAAGATAGACGGACTGGACGCCCGCGGCCCGCAGAAGCCGGGCCGTCGTCCCGTCGACCTCCCGAAGATGAAGGCCGTTCGGCGAGTGGAACGACAGGGGGAGGGCCGCGGCGGAAAGCCCCTCGAGAAGAGGCCAGGCATGCCTCTCTTTTCCCGAGAGGAAGGCGTCGTCGTAGAAGGCGAAATGCCGCGTCCCGAAGCGCGCGTGGTTGTCCAGGATCTCGGAGAGGACGGACGCCACCGGCCGTTGCTCAAAGCCGGCGTTGAGAAGGGCGCTGGCGCAGAACGAACAGCGGAAAGGACAGCCCCGGGACGTGAGGACCGGGAGCCAGGTCCTGTCGCGAAGGAGGTCGAAGGCGGGAGGAGGCAGTGCGTCCGGGCCGGAGAAGTCGGGGATCGAGGGCGGGCTGGAGTCGAGCGCCGACGCGAGCGCGGCGAAGAGCGCCGTCCCCGCGGGGCCGGGCACGACCAGATCGGCCCCCGCTTCCTGCTTGGCGTGGTCGGGGCAGAGCGTCGCGTAGATCCCGCCGAGAAGGACGGGCACGGAGCCGAAGCGGCGGCGGACGAGGTCCACGACGGTTTGAACGCCCGGATACCAATAGGTCATGGCCGAGGTCAGGAGGACGACGTCTGGTTTCGGCGAACGGGCGAGTTCCTCTTCGAAAACGGCTGCGGGGATCCCGTAGCGGGAGAACCGCCGGGGGACGCCACGGAGGACGTCCGGTTTGGGCACTTCCTCCTTAGGGAAGGGGCCTCGCCCGTCGGCCTTCATCTCCGGCGGTTTCTTCAGCCCCGGATGGGAGCGGTCGAGGCAGTCGATGAAAGACACGGAGTGCGGGGTGAATCGGCGGATGAGCGAAGCGACATACAACAGGCCGAGCGGCTTCATCCAGAAGTCGTAGGCGGTGAAGTCGTAGATCCAAGGGTTGATGAGGAGGACGTTCTTGGAGGGCGCCATGCTGTTCGCGGCCACAACGAGACGGGAGATGGTGCGGAAGGGGGGACTCGAACCCCCATAACCTTGCGGCCACAAGCTCCTGAGGCTTGCGCGTCTGCCAATTCCGCCACTTCCGCACTCGGAGAGCCCGTATTATAGCGATTTTCCGGCCGTGGGTAAATACCGCTCCCTGTTCCGCTTGACAAACAGAGAGGAGGCCCCTATTGTGTAGACGTTGATGGAATCCCTCATCAATCGTTTCCCTCGCTCCCCCAAAATCCGCACCCAATCTTCCTAGGAGGATGAATGAAATTCCAAAGCCGTTCCCAGATCGAGGCGCTGACCAAGTTCAACGGCCAGGGCGATCTCGTAACGTCGTTCTTCCTGGACACGGACAAGGGCCGGCTGAACAGGAAGGAGATCCAGCTCGCCTTGAAGAACCTCCTCAGCGGCGCCAAGGCCCAGGTCGAGGCCCTGGACGCCGGACGCGAGAAGATCGAGTCTCTCGAGCGCGACCTCGCGCTTATAGGCGAACACGGCGCCAAGATGCTCGCCGCTGGAAGCGGCGACGGCTTGGCCGTTTTCTCGTGCAGCCGCCGCGACTTCTGGCAGGCCTTGGAGCTGCCCCACGGCCCGCGCAACCGGGTCATCATCGACACCAACTTCTATGTCCGTCCGCTCGACGCGATCCTGGACAAGTACAGTCCCATCTGCGTCCTCCTCCTCAGCCGCCGGGAGGCCCGCTGGTACCATGTCTCCATGGGCGAGATCAAGGCCCTCGACGAGATCCAAAGCGACGTTCCCGGCCGGGTCCGCGAAGGCGGCTTCGAGGGGACGGAGGGGAAGAAGATCGAGCGTCATCTCGACGCCAGGCTCCAGGACCACTTCAAGAAGACGGCGCAGAGGACGGTCGAGCTCGGCAAGAAGCATCCTTTCGAATGGCTTTTCATTAGCTGCGAAGACAATCACGGCTCCGATTTCGAAGGCCACCTCCACAGCTATCTCCGCGAAAAGATCAAGGCCAGGCTACATTCCCACGTCAGCGACCCGCCGGCCAAGGTCCTTCAGGAGGCCCTGGAGGTCGAGGCCCGGCTCAAGAAGGCCGGAGAGGAGGAGATCGTCCAGAAGCTCGTCGGCGAGCTCGAGCGCGGCGGCCTGGCGGCTTCGGGCCTTCGCGACACCGTCCACCGCTTGAACCAGTTCGAGGTCCAGTCCCTCGTCGTCACCCACAACTTCTCCAGGCCGGGGCGGATCTGCCCAACGCACAAGATCCTCTATCTGGACGAGCTCAAGTGCCCCATCTGCGACAAGAAAACGGACGCCGTCCAGGACATCGTCGACGAAGCCATCGAGACCGTCCTCAAGCGGAACGGGTCCGTCAAACACATCACGCCGCCCTCGAAGCTCGACCACTACGGTCAGATCGGGGCGTTCCTCAAGTATAAAGCCTGAAGCCCCGGAGCGGCCGAGAGCGGATTCTTAGGAGCGACCGATAGAATTGCGGCGGAGCAGCTCGGAGCCGCAATTCTAGGAAATATTTGAAATAAGTCTAGAGTTCCCGCCTCAGGCCACCACCCTCTTCTTCTCCTTGAATCGTATCTTATTGACAATACTGTAAATGACGGGGATGATGAAGAGCGTCAGAAAGGTCGTTGTTGTCAGGCCGAAGGCGATGGCCACTCCCATCGGGGCCCGGAACTCGGATCCGGAGGACCGGGAGAAAGCCATGGGCAGCGTCCCCAGGATGGTCGTCAGGGCGGTCAGCAGGACGGCCCGGAGCCGCGTCGTCGATCCTTGCAGGATGGCTTCCCGCTTGTCGACGCCCCGCTTGATGAGCTGGTTGATGTAGTCGATCATGACGATACCGTTGTTGACGGCGATCCCCAGGAGCAGGATGACCCCGATCAGGACCGCCAAATTGATCGACCGGCCGGTGATCAGCAGTCCGAGGATGACGCCGATGATGCCCAGGGGGACGGTGAACATGATGATGAACGGGTGGACGAAATGCTCGAACTGGGAGGCCATGACCATGTAGACGAGGAGAACGGCCAAGGCGAAGGCGCCGGCCAGGATGAGGAAGGCGTCCTGCATCTGCTCGTAGGCGCCGCCGTACTCGAGGAAGTAGCCCGGCGGCAAGCTCTTCTCGAAACCGACCAGCCGGGCCTTGACGTCCTTGACGACGGTGCCAAGGTCCCGTCCGGAGATGTTGGCCGTGACGGAGACACGGCGGGCCTGGTTCTCGCGGTTGATCATGATCGGCCCTTCGCCGGTCGTGATGTCGGCCACCTGCTCGAGGTAAACGGTTTGGTTCGCCGACGTCCGGAGCGGGATGCTGCGGACCTCGTCGAGGTTGTCCCGGTACTGCTCCTTGAACCGGAGCCGGACGTCGATCTCGTCGGTGCCCTCTCGGTAGCGCGTAGCCACTTTGCCCAAAGTGGCCGTCTGAACGGTGTTAGCCACCTGGTAGACCGAAAGCCCCAGCCGGTAGGCCCTTTCCCGGTCGATGTGGATCTGGACCTCGGGCTTGCCGACGGCCAGGGTGTGGGTGACGTCGCGGACCCCTTCGATGCCCGATATGAGCTGGACGATCTGGTCGGCCTGGCTCTTGAGCGTGGGGAGGTCCTTGCCGAAGAGCTTGATCTCGACCGGGGTCGAGGACCCGCCAAGAAGCATCTGGCTCATGTCGACGGACTCGAACTTGACGCCGCGAAGGTTGGGCAATCGGCCCCGGATCTGTTCCAGGATCTCCTTGTCGGAGAATTTCCGTTTATCGCGCTTGACCAGGCCGACCCAGAGGAGCCCCTCGTGGGTGCCGGCGTTCGAAAAGGTCGAAGCGGCGTCGCTCGCGTCCTGTTCGCTTTGAGAACCGACCTGGGCCGAGATCATCGTGATCTCCGGCTTGGCGGCCATGATGGCCTCGACCATGCCCACGACCCGGTCGGTCTCCTCGAGGGCCGTGCCGACGGGCATGCGGACTTTGAGCATGATCATGTCCTGGTCCTGGGAGGGCATGAATTCCGTCCCCAGGAAGGGGATGATCGCGAGCGAGGCGAGGAGCGCGAGGAGCGCTCCGCCGAGGACCCAGCGCCGGTGATGGAGGGCCTTATCGAGCCATTTTCTATAGAGAGCCTTGGCCTTGGCGAACTGCCGTTCCTCGGGAGCCTTGGCGATAGACTTCAGGCTCTTTTTCGAGCGGAAGAGAAGCGACGTGGACAGGGGGACGACGGTCAGGGCGACGAAAAGCGAGGCGATGAGCGAGAAGGTGATGGACAGGCCGAGAGCCTGGGTCATCTTGCCCGTGATGCCTGAAGCGAAGACCATGGGGAAGAAAACGGCGATCGTCGTCAGCGTCGAAGCCGTGATGGCCATGCCGACCTCGCTAGCGCCGGCGATCGAGGCCTCGTCGGGCCCCTCCCCCTCCTCGAGGTGGCGGTAGACGTTCTCGATGACAACGATGGCGTTGTCGACGAGCATGCCGATGCCCAAGGCCAGGCCGCCGAGGGTCAGGAGGTTCAACGTGTAGCCGGCGGCGTAGAGGGCGATGAAGGTGGTGATGATGGACAGGGGGATGGCCAGGCTGATGACGAACGTCGGACGCCAGTTGCGGAGGAAGAGGAAGATGAGCAGGATGGCCAGCAGCCCGCCCTGCCAGGCGTTGGTCACGGTGTTCGACGTGACCTGCTCGATCATGTCGGACTGGTCCATGGCGACGTGGAACACGGGATTCCCGGGAAGCGTTCCCTTGAGGGAGGCGATCTCCTTCTTGACCGCGGCGCCGGCGATCTGGGTGTTGGCCCCGGACCGCTTGCTGATGATGAGGTAGACGCCGTTCTGCTGCTGGATACGGGAGACGTAGCGCAGTTCCTTGAGCGTGTCCTTGACCTCGGCGATGTCGGAAACGTAGACGGGCTCCCCCTTGACGCTCGCGCCGACGACCGTCCGGCGGATGTCGTCGAGGCCGGTGAATTCGCCCATCGTCCGGACGAGGATGTCCGAATGGCGCGCAATGACGTTCCCGGCCGGCAGGTTGAGGTTCTCGGCGCGCAGGGCCATCAGGACCTGGTCGAGGGTCAAACCCCGGCTTTCGAGCGAGGACTTGTCGACGTCGACCAGGATCTCCCGCACGTCCATGGAGAAGACGCGGGCCGAGGCCACGCCGTCGATCCGCTCGAGGCGGGGCGCGACCTCGTCCTCGATGATCGTTTTGAGCTTCATCGTCGGGATGTCGCCCGTGATGCCGTAGAAGATGACGGGGAACTGGCTGAAGCTGAACTTGACGACGATGGGGTCGTTGGCCTCCTCGGGCAGGAACTGCTCGGAGAGCCCGATCTGGTCGCGGACGTCCTGGGCGGCGAAGTCGAGGTTCGTACCCCATTCGAACTCGATGCTGATGACCGAGACGCCCTCGGAGGTCTGGGATGTCACTTTCTTGACCCGGTTGACGGAACTGACGACCTGTTCGAGGGGCCGGGTGAGGACGTTCTCGATGTCCGCGGACGAGGCCCCCGGGTAGGTCGTGATGACGGACACGGTCGGGAACTCCAGGTCTGGGAAGAAGTCGAGCCCCAGCCGGGTGAACGAAATGGCGCCCAGGACGACCAGGATCATGGCCAACATGGACGCGGTGACTTTTTTCTTTACGGCAAATTCCGGGAGCTTCATTTTTTTACCTCTTCGAGGACCTGGACGGTCGCCCCGTCCTCGAGGCCGAAATTGCCTTCGACGACGACCAGGGCGCCCTCGGCCAGGCCGTCGAGGACTTCGACCATGGTCGTATTCTGGAGGCCCAGGGCGACGTTCTTTTTAACGGCCTTGCCGCCCTCGACGACAAAAACATAAGTGTTCTCGAGGATCGCCTTCTGGGGGACGACAAGGGCGTTCTCATGGGACTGGACCTCGAAGACGAGGTCGCCGAACGTGCCCGGCCTCAGGGCCGAATCGGGATTGTCGAATACGGCTTCGACGCTGAATTTCTTGCTCGACGGATCGGCGGTGAGATTGACAACACGGATGACGCCGCGGAATTCGCGCCCCGGGAAAGACCCGACACGGAGGACGGCCGCCTGGCCTTTTTGGATCCGGCCGATGTCCTGCGGCGAGATGTCCACGTTGACCTTGATCCGGGAATAGTCCATCATGGTCAGCACCCCTCCGGCCCCCCCGCCGAATCCCCCCATCATGGGATTGATGACGTCCCCGACCTCGGCGTTCCTCGAGGCGACGACTCCGGCGAACGGCGCCCTCATGATGGAGACTTCGAGGGCATGACGGGCCAGGTTGAGGCCCGCCCGAGCCTGCTCGAGCTGGGCCGAGGCCGCGTCGAACGCGAGCTGGATCTTCTCGCGTTGCATCTCGGAGACGGCGCTCTCCTTGATCAGGCGGTCCATGCGCTCCTTGTTGCGGAGCGCGTCGGCGTGGCTGGCTTCGGCAACGGCCACGCCGGCCTCGGCCTGCCTGAGCTGGAGGCGGATGGACTCGGTCTCGAGCTCGGCCAGAAGCTGGCCCTTGGCCACGCGGTCGCCTTCCAGGACGTGGATGCGGGCGATCTTCCCCCCGACCTCGGGAGTGATGTTGATCTTCGTCCACGCCTCGAGCGTGCCGGTGTAGGTGATCTTCTCCGTGATCCTCTCCCTCTGGGCCTTGAAAACCTTGACCGGTGTCGCGCCGAAGGTCTCGGCCGAAGAGGCCGCCTGATCTCCGGTCTTGCCGCACGACACGGCGGCGGCGAGGGCGATGACCACGACGATGAGTTTACGATGGGTCTTCGACTTGTTCATGGGTTCCTCCGTTAATTCGAACGGCTCTCCGACCGGTTCCTGCCGACCGCCTTTTCGAGCTGGGCCTGGGAGATGACGCAGTCATAGAGCGCTTGGGAATAATTGGTCCGGGCCTGGCTCAAGGCCACCTGGGCCGTTGAAACGTCCAGGTTGGTGGCCAGCCCTTCCGCATAGTTCAATTCGGCGATGCGTACGGCCTCGCGGGCCTGCCCCACGTTCTGTTCCTGCGAGAGCAGGGTTTCGCGGGCCTGGGTGTAGTTCAGGACGGCCTGGCGGACCTCGAAAGAGATCATGTCCGAGAGCCCCTTGCGGGTCCATTCGAGCTCGCGGATCATGGCCTTGGACTGGCCGATCCGGGCCCGCGATTCGAATCCGTTGAAGAGGGGTATGGTCAGTGAGAGGTTGATCGCGTAGAAATTTTGCCAGGCGCCTTTCCGGAAATTCAGCCCGTCGGCCCAGAAACTGTAGTTGCCGCCGATGGCCAGCGTCGGCAGGGCGGAGCCGCGGGCGATCTTCAGCATTTCCCCGGCCATCTGGCGTTGGTAATCGATCTGGCGGAGTTCGGGCCTCTGGCCGAGGGCCTGCTCGATCGCGCCTCCGGTCTCGGTATCGAGAGGCGGCGCCGCCAGCTCTCCCTTGATCGCGATGGGCGTGTCGAGGTCGATGCCCGTGATGGTCTTAAGCCCGAGCTCGGCCACGTCGACGCTGTTCCTGGCCTTGATTGCCTGGGGCTTGAGGTTGGCCACCTGGACCTCCGACCGGAGAAGGTCGAATTTCGAAGCCATCCCGACCTCGTAGAGATTCTTGACGTTCACCCTGAATTTCTCGGCCAGGTCCAGGGCTTCCTGGGCCGCGGCGGAGAACTCCCGGGCCAGGAGGTATCCGTAGAACGACCTTTTCACATCGAAGATCGTCTCCTGTTCGGATAGGCGGACCGTCTCCCGGCTGGCCTGCAGGTTGTAATTGGCCTGCTTGTAGCCGGAAACGAGTCGTCCGCCGGCGAACAGGGGCAGCGAAAACGCGAGGGACATCTGATAGTTCTTGGTGAAGTCGATGGAGATCCGCTGGGGCGGCTCGCCGGGGATAAAGGACGGGAACTCCAGGACGAAGAGCTTTTCGTCCAGCGTGTCCTGACCTTGGGCGTTGAGGGTCGGCAGGAACCTCGACACGGACTCCCGGACGAGGGAACGCGCCTGCATTTCTTTCTCCCGGGTGGCCATGAAAAAGGGGTTCTGCCGGAGGGCGAGCTCGATGGCCTCATCCAGGGTCAACGTAAGGACAGGCTTGGCTTCCTGGGCCGCGAACACGACGGTCCCGGCAGCGGCGATTCCCAAGCTAAGCAGCAAGACGGCTGTCTTCTTCATGTCAATTCTCCTTCACGGGTCGTTCGGGGTTCCGTATGCCTTCGAGGATGAAGCGGGTCAGGTCGTCGGCGGCGCCGGGCGTGACCGGCGCATCCCCCTGCCAGAAACGGTTGTGGGTGTAGCCCTGGAGGACGGCGTCAATGAAAGACAGGGCGGCTCGGGTATCCAACTTGCGGAATTCTCCCGCGGCGACCCCCTCCTCGAGGAGCCTGGCGCCCAATTCGGATGTCCCAAGCCTCTTCTGCTGGAGCAGGGCGAGCATTTTCCGGTCCGCCGCCGGGGCTTGGCCGGGCTTTCCGGAGGGAGCGGCGAAAGCGCGCATGAACTTCAGCATGGCGTTGTCCATCAAGAGGACGCGGGTGATGTTCTTCTTGTCGTCGTTGTACTGGAGGATCATGCGGATGGACAGCCGGAGCTTCTCGCCGGCCGTCCCGGGCCCGGCCTGGATCCCGGCCATCCGGTCCCGGATCTCGTCGAAATAATGGCCCATGATCTCGAAAAGGAGGACCCCCTTGCCCGGAACGTATTTGTAGAGGGTGGCCTTCGAGAACTGGGCCTCCCGGGCGATGTCGTCCATCGTCGTCGCGCTGTAGCCCTTGCGGAGAATGACGCGCTCGGCGGCGTGAAGGATGGTTTCCCGGTATCCCTCGCGTCGCTTCAATTCCCGTTCACGGCGAAGCTCGCTCGTCTTCATTTTATTGAACCTTTCGGTTTATTATTTGAACTCTTAAGTTTATTATCTGAACCGATAATTCCGTATACAATACGCCCTTGTCCGCCGGTTGTCAAGCCCCCGGAAGCCTAGTATAATGGGGACATCCCGTGAAGACACTTCGAAGGATGGAGAAACGGTTCGCCCGGCGCGCCCTCGGCCCCCTCGCAGGGATCCTGCTCGCTCTTGCCTCGGCTGCAGCTCTATCTTCTTCCCGGCCGTCCCCCGGCCCGTCGTGGTGGGAGGTCAGTCTGTCCGTGACCGTGAAGGGCAGCTACGTCCTCGAGGGCGGCGCGGCTCCGCTTCGCGGTGAATTCACCTGCCGCGCCCGGTGGGCGGGCACCATCGAGTCGGACGAAAACGACTTCCTTCTCTATCTCCTCAAAACGGAGGTCCCGGAATGGCGGCTTGCGGAAAAAGCCGGCCTGCCGAAGGCGGAAAGCCTGATCCTGGTCCAGGAGACATCTGAAGCGCCTCATCTCCGCCTGAATTATGTCTTGCGGGAGGGTTCGGACCTCAGGTTCGACTACGAGTTCAAGGAGGTCTCCGTCCCCCTCCATGACTCGCCGGTGAAAGCGAAACTCGAATTCCCCCGTTCGTCAGGGCACCTGACTCTGGTTCCTGGCTCGGGCTACGAGAGCCGCGTCAGCCGCGGCTCGAACCGGATCGTCATCCCCGGATCCGACCTCGGGCGCCGCTCCGCCGAACGGACGTTCTCCTGGGAATGGCAGCGCGAGAAGCGCATCGCCGGGGACGCCGGGACCTTCCTCCTGACCCAGAGTCACACGGCCGAGGCCGTGGTCTCCTTCGTCGCCCATTAATGCGTGACCGTCACGCCCGCGGATGGAACTGGTCGTAGACGCGGCGGAGACGCTCCCTGCTGACGTGGGTGTAGATCTGCGTCGTCGTGATCTGGCTGTGGCCGAGCATGAGCTGGACCGACCTCAGGTCCGCCCCCCGTTCGAGCAGGTGCGTGGCGAAAGAGTGGCGGAGGATATGGGGGCTGATCTTGGCGGCGAGGCCGGCCGCGCGGGCGTGCTGGCGGAGGAGCTTCCATAAACCCTGGCGGGTGAACGGCTTGCCCCGCCGCGACAGGAAGAGCTCGTCACGCTCACCTGAAAGGACGAGCGGCCGGACCTCGACCAGGTACCGCCCGACTGCGCCGCCGGCCGAGCGACCGAGCGGAACGATCCTCTCCTTGCCCCCTTTGCCGCGGCAGATGAGGAACCCGTCCTCGAGATTGACCTCCGCGAGCTTCAGAGAGGCGAGCTCTGAGACGCGCAGCCCGGAACCGTAGAGGACTTCGAGCATGGCCCTGTCCCTCACGCCGTGGGGTTTCTTATCGTCGGGAGCCCTCAGCAATACCTCGACTTCCCCGACAGTCAGGAACTTGGGCAGGGAACGCCAGGTCGAAGGGGTGGTCAGCTCGGACGCGGGGTCCTTCTTGACGAAGCCGCTCAGGACGAGAAACTTGAAGAAGGAGCGGAGGGCGGAGATGAGGCGGGCCAGGGACCGGGCCGAGAGACCGGCCCGGCTTTCCTTGTGGATGAACAGGACGATGGTTTCATCGGCCACACGGTTCCAGGCAAGCTTGCCGTCTTTGACGAAAGCCAGGAACTTGCGGACGTCGCGGGCATAGGACAGGATCGTATTCCGGGCTAGGCCCTTCTCGACGGCCAGGTACTCGAGGAAAAGGCGAAGGGCGTCCTCTGGGGAGGAGGCGGCGGGCTTCATGTCAGGAAGGGGTTGGAGTTGCGTTCTTGCTCGACCGTCGTCCAGGGCCCATGCCCGGGCAGAACGATCGTTTCCTCGGGAAGCGTGAGGATCCTCTCGCGGATCGACCGCTCGAGGTCCTTCCAGGAGCCGCCGGGGAGATCCGTCCGGCCGACGCCGCCACAGAAGAGCGTGTCCCCGGAGAACAGGACGCCGGCGGCGACGAAACCGACGCTGCCGGCCGTATGCCCGGGTAGGTGCATGACCCGGAGGGTTATCCGGCCGACGGCGATCTCGTCCCCTTCCGCCAGGAGGCGGTCCGGCGGCGGCGAATTCCTGGCCCCGAGGAGCAGGCTGAGCTCGATGTAGTCGGAGACCTGGAGCATCCCGGTATCGGCGGCATGCATGGCCAAGGGAACACGGTACTTACGAACGATGTCGCTGTTACCGCCGATGTGGTCGACGTGGCCGTGTGTGTTGAGGACGATGACCGGCTTGAGTTCCAGGTCGGCGATGGCCGCGACGATCTTTTCGGGATCCGCCCCGGGGTCGATGACGGCGCAAGCCCGGGTCTCTTCGCAGTAGACCAGGTAGCAGTTGGTTTCAAGGGCGCCGACGATGACCAGTTCGTACTTCATTCCCGATCCCCGCCCCATCTTAATGCGAAAGCTCGGGGATAGTCAAGAAACCCCGGCCCGGGTATAATTGAGATATGGACGTTTTCATCACCCCGGAAGCCAGGCGCGAGTTCGAGGCCCTGAGGGTCGTCGGGCCCGCTGCTTCGACCTGGGGATTTGTCCTCGGACACAAGCGGGGTTTCCGGCTCATCGTCGAGAAGGTCTTCCCGGCAGGGAGCGGACGGACCCTGCCGGGTGAGCGGCTCATCGCCCGACTCGATGGGATCTGGCCGGGAGGGGTCATCGGCCTCTTCGCGGTTCGTCCTGGAGCCGCCTTCAGGAAAGCCGTCCTCGGACCGCTCTGGTACGGGAAGCTCATAATCCACATGAACCCCTCCGCCAGGACGCCCGGGATCCGCCCGTTCACAGTCGAGTTCGAGCGGAAATTCTTTCTCGCAAGGATCTCCCTCGCTACCGCCGGCGGAGCGAAAGCCCGTGAGTGAGCCCTTGACCCGGAACGAGGAACTCGCCTGTCTCAAGCTGGCCCGCCAGGCGCTCACGCACTATTTTAAAACCGGGAGCAGCCTGCGGACTCCCGTTAAGGAAGGCGTCCTCAAGGAGAAGCGGGGCGCTTTCGTCACTCTGACCGTGGCCGGGGACCTGCGCGGCTGCATCGGCTATCCGCTCCCCGTCAAGCCTCTCGACGAAACCATCATCGAAATGGCCGTCGCCGCGGCCAGCCAGGATACCCGCTTCGAACCGTTGGCCCCCGGGGACATGGACAGGTTGCGGATCGAGATCTCCGTCCTTGGCCTGCCGGAGCCCGTCTCCTCCCCGGCGGACGTCGTGGTCGGCCGTCACGGGATCATCGTTTCCAAGGGCTTTTACCGGGGCCTGTTATTGCCGCAAGTCCCCATCGAACACGCCTGGGACAGGGACACTTACCTCCGCCACGGCTGTCTGAAGGCAGGTCTCGGCCCCGACGAATGGAAGAAAGGGGCGAAGATCGAGGTCTTCACCGCCCAGGTCTTTTCCGAATAGGAGACCGCGCGTCCGCGCTATTTCTTCTTGGCTTTGAGCTTCTCGAGCTCGGCCTTGGCCTCGACCTTCAGGACGTCGTCCTTCGAGGTCGTCTTGGGCAGGTCGACGCATTTCTGGAAGGACTCGGCCGCCTCGTCAAATTTCTTGAGAGCGACCAGCGTCCGTCCCAGCTCGAGGTAGTGGTTGGCGTACTCGGGGTGAAGCTCGATCGCCTTCCTGAGATTCTTCTCCGACTCCGCGTAGGAACCCTTCGGGATGGAGCCGTAGATGATACTGCCGAAGAAGCGCTTGGCCCCGCCGATCTCGTCCATCCGCCTGTGCCAGCGGCCGAGAGCGTGATAGGCGAGGTGATTGGCCGGGTCGAGCTCGATGGCCTTGTCGATCTCCGCGCGGACGGCCTTGGAGGCGTCGATCTGCTCTTTCTTCCCAAGAAGCAGGAGCCGTTTGCCGTTTGAGGCCGCGAGCTGGAAATGTCCCCAGGTGTCGTTGGGGTTTGCGGCGACCGCTTTTTTGGCGAGCGCGGTGGCTTCCGTATACATCTTCATCTGACGGTCCTTGATGTCCTTATCGGTCGCCGGGATGACGTCGGCGATGTCGACCATGGCCCGCGAGGCCTTCCAGAGAGCTTCGTAATTCGAGGCCTCGAGCTTCAAGGCCTCGGAATAGTGCTCGAGAGCTTTCTGGTCGTCGAATTGGGCATAGGCCTGGTCGCCCGCCTGGATATGCTCCGCGGCCGTCTGGGAGAAGCCCATGACGGAAAGGGCGACCGCCAGCACGAAAAAGATAAGGCTTTTCTTCATTTTTCCCTCCATACCCTTTAATCTTCTATCCATTTCCGTGAAAAAAGTCAACCTTTGGGCTCCCCGGCATGAAAGGCTGGGCCCATTCTGCCTTGCCCCCGAAGGCGCTCGACAACAGATCCGGCCAAGAAGCCTGCGGCGCCGAGACCGACCCCCAGCGGAAGCGACCAGGGCCAGGCAGGGATAGAGACGAGCCCGAGCCCCGCCTCTTCGAGAAAACAGACGACCGCGTAACCGCCGCCGAAGGCGAGGCTCAGCAGACCCGCCCAAGGGGCTTTCTTTTTCAGAAAAAGGGCGGCGAGGCCGGGGATGAGGAGCCCTTCAGCCATGACCTTGGAAGCGAGGCCGAGCGTCTTGAGGATGTCGTTGAATCGGGTGGCCACGAGAAACGCCGCGAGGGCGAGAGCCACGGTCGAGACCCGGGCCAGGACGATGGCACGAGGCGCGGACGTGGGCCCCTTCCCCAGCCCGAGGAGGTCCTTGGTCAGGGTGAAGGCCCCGGCATTGAGGGCGGCGTCCATCGTCGACAGGATGGCCGCAATGACCGTAACGAAAAGCACCCCCCCCAGGAAGGAACCGGATTCGCCGGATATGAACGCCGTGACCAGCGGGACACCGCTCCCGCCTTGCGGGAAAAGGGGGAGGAAGAGCATTCCGGCCGCGACGATGCCGGCGTAGAAAACGGCTAGAAGTAGCGCGGCCCCGAGAAGCCCCCGGCGGGCCGCTCCTTCGCTTCGGGCTGCCTGCATTCTCTGCCAGGCGATGGGCGAGATAGTCCAGGCCAGGACAAAAGACAGGGCCACCAGGATGTTCCTGTTCGAGTGGGCGAACACATCGAAATAAGAGCCCTTCCCCAGCTGGCCGGCCGCCGAATGGACCGCACCCCAAGAGGTCCGCGAGGCCAGGGCGGCGATCATCCCCGTGACCCCGGCGACCAGGAGGACGACCTGGACGATGTGCGTCCTGGAGACGGAGATGAGGCCGCCGGCCGCGGAATAGACGAGGACGATGCCGGCCGCGATCGCCAGGCTTGGGATCGGGGAAGTGCCGAGGAAGGAGCCCAGGAAGGAGCCGGCCGCTACCATCTGCGAGGCCGCGAGGACGGTCATGTACCAGACGATCAGGACGCTTGTCAGGAACCTGGCGGCCTTTCCGTACCTGCTTTCCATGAGGTCCGAAAGGGTCGAACCGGCGGCGGCCCTGACCGGCCCGAGGAACGGCAGGAGAATGAGCAGGGTGGCGACGGCCGGGATCCCGATGATCCAGATAGCGCTAATACCGTCCCGGAAGGCCTCGTCCGTGGAAACGAGGAGCGAGGCCGCTCCGATCCATGAAGCGCAGAGAGAGAAGGCCACGCGCAGGGAGCCCAGCCGGCGGGAAGCCAGGAAGAAAGAATCCAGGCCTTCGAGCCGCCG
>JBFYOD010000100.1:0-6684 GCA_041303965.1 Candidatus Aminicenantota bacterium | reverse complement strand
CGTCCGGTGTGCGGTCCGGGGTTCCGGCGTCTCCTGGAAGTTGTCCGCGGGCAGGCCGTGGTCTTCGGGGCCCATGAACGCCTCGAAGTATCGCCAGGTGTTGCGGGCCATGAGACGGAGGAACCGGCGGTCCTCTTCCCCCAACTCGACATGTCGCGGTAGCACGGGCCGGCTCAGCGCGTAGGCGACGAGCGGCGCGGCCGCCCACAGAGCCAGGATCGGGATGGCCGTGAGGATCGCGCCCGGGCGTGCCAGAGAGACCAGGAGGAGGCCGCATAACGCGACCAGCGGGCTCGCGATCATCTCGACCATGAACGCCCGCGCGTTCGTTCGCCTCGTCTTACCGCCACCTCGGGCTTCGCTGGCCGCGGCCGTCTCCCACTCCAGCAGGCGGCGCCGGGTCGCCGCGAGACGGAAGAGCGTCAGCACGATCGCGTGGGTCCTCTCGTAAGCCTGGCTGGCCAGGAAGGTGAGCTGCAGAGATACCTGAGCTAGCACGGTCTTCCCGTCTTTCCACGCGGCGCGCAGGAACACCCGCCATGGCTGGTGAGCCCTGGGACCAGCGGCGGCCTCCAGGAGCAGCGGATAAAGGGGGAAGGCCAAGGCAGCCAGGATGGCGCCCGTCCAGACCTCCGGGCTTCCCGGCAGGATCGCCCAGGCCAGAAGGAACAGGGCGACGGTCGCGGGCGGCACGAGGCTGCGCCTCAGGTTGTCGAAGATCTTCCAGCGCGAGATGAGGGGCAGCCGGTTGCGCTTCAGGCCGGAGCGGGTGGGAACCCAAGGGAACAGCCAGCGGAGGATCTGCCAATCGCCCCGCACCCAGCGGTGCTGGCGCCGTGCATGGGCGAGGACGCTCGCCGGATAGTCGTCCACCACCTCCACGTCCGTAACGAGCGCCGTGCGGGCGTAGACCCCTTCGAAAAGGTCATGCGAGAGAAGGGCGTTCACGGGCACGCGCCCGTCGAGGGCGGCCATGAACGCGTCCACGTCGTAGAGCCCCTTGCCCGTGAAGATCCCCTCGCCGAACAGGTCCTGATAGGTGTCCGAGACGGCGGTGGTGTAGGGATCGACTCCCGTGTGGCCGGCGTAGAGCCGGGCGAAGAGCGAGCCGGCGGCGCTGGCCGTGGTCACGCTGACCCGGGGCTGCAGGATCCCATAGCCCTCGGTGACACGGCCGATGCGGGCGTCGAAGCGGGGGCGGTTCAAAGGGTGGGCGATGATGCCGACGAGCTTCTTCGCGGCGTCCCGAGGCAGGCGGGTGTCGGAGTCGAGAGTGAGACAGTAGCGCACGCCGGGGAGGATGCTCCTATCGCCGACTTGCACGGTGAAACTCGTGTCCGCGGCCCCGCGCAGAAGGCGGTTCCATTCCTCCAATTTTCCGCGCTTGCGCTCCCAGCCCATCCAGACGCTCTCTCCCGGGTTCCACTGGCGCATGCGATGGAACAGGAAGAACCGGTTCGTATGCCCTTCACCGTAGCGCGCGTTCAGGGCGTCGATCCCCGCCCGGGCGGCGGAGAGGATCGCCTCGTCCTCGGGCATCTCGCGCGAGGGGGCGTCGACGAAGTCGCTGAGGATCGCGAAGTGAATGCGCGGATCGAGGTTTCCAAGAGCCAGCACCTCGACGTGCTCGAGAAGCCGGGCCACGTCGGGCACGCTCGTCAGAAGCGTGGGCACGACCACCATGGTTCGAGCGTTGTCGGGGATCCCCGCAGGGAATTCGAGGCGGGGGAGGCGTCGCGGCGGCACCCAACGAGCGACCAGGCGTTGCACGAAGGCGATCGCTACCTCGCTCGCCGGAAGCGATAGGAGCAGCGCCGCAGCAGCCAGGACCCAGGGCGATGAGCGCTGATCGTGGAGGTAGGCGAGCCCGAGGCCGAGCGGGAGGGCCGTCAGGAGCCCGATCGATCCGAGGTAGACGGCGGTCGCATGGGCGAAGATGAAACGCCGAATCCGCCGGCCGAAGCGGGGTCGAAAGGCGACGTCGGCCTCGAGGTCGGGCCGGCCCTTGCCGATGAGGTATTGGCCGACGTGGGCGGCGCGATCCGCCGCGGGTCCGCTCTCCACCGCCTGGCGGGCGCGCTCAACAGCTCGCAGAGCCACGTCGAGCTGCGCCTCGCCGGAGGGCTCGGACAACTCCTCCACGGCCTGGCGGTAGCGGTCGCGGCTTAGGAAGTCCATGCTCCCATAAGCCCCAGCCGGGTCGCGCTGCAACACGCGCTCGACCAGGCTGACGGCCTCGAAGAACTGGCTCCAGTCGAGGGCGGAGCAGAGACGGAGGCTGGTGATGACGTTCGCCATCGAGACCAGGGCCGCGGCTTGGCGCTGATGCTCGCTCCGGATCGCGTCCTCGGAGGCCATGTTTTGGGCGGAGAGGTGCGTTTCGACCGCGGCGCGGACGGCGGACAGGCGAGGGCCGTACTCGCGCAGGCGTTGGAGGAGCTGATGGACGTAGCCGGTGTGGAGGCGCTCCGGCAGCGGCGGCGGCTTCCCGTGCCCGGCGGCGTCGACCCGCGCCAAGTAGATGTCGGCCGCCCGGACGGCCGCGCGGGCCTCGAGCGTCTCCTCCGCGAGCCGCCTCAGGTTCTCGATGAGGGCCAGCTTCAGCATGCTCGGCCAGGCCCACAGCTCGCCGATCGTGAGCGGAGCCACGGCCTGGAAGCAGTTCATGAAGCGCACCAGCTGCTGGCGGTCCAAGCGGCTGTCGCTATGGCGGATGATCTCTTCGGCCAGGGCATAGACGCGCGCGTGGCCCGCGAGCTCCCGCAAGGCGAGTTTGGGCAGCTCGCGATAGTAGCCCGGCGGGAGGTTCCGGCGCACGTCGAGGACCTCGGACGCTACGAGATGGTAGTTGTCGAGGAGCCATTCCGCCGCGGGGGTGATGAACTCCCCCCGGTGCACATCGTCGGCCATGGTGACGTACGCCTCGCGAAGGACGCGGGCATTGTCCTCGAAACGCGGCAGGATGTTCCGCGCCGCGCGGCTGGGGTTCGGGTCGAGCGTGAACTTGGCCGCGAGCGCCCTCGCCCTTTCTTCCAGTCTTTCGATGCTCAGCAGTTCGTCGCGCAGGGGCTTCTCAGCCGGATGCGGAGCGCGGCGGCCGAACAAGCGGAGAAGTGCTTTCAAGGCTTGCGCCCTCGCGATGCGTAAGGGTCCTTGGGATCCCAACCCATATGTGCTCCACTATCGGCGGGAAAAACTATCAGGTGATGTGTACCTATTATATGATGGGCATGAAGATATAACAACCGCCTCTGTCCTCGGAAGTGGACAGCGAGGTGCCAATAGCTGGGCAAATCGGCTTTCGAAGAGTTTTTGGGCGCCTGCCTTGATATGATTGAAGTAACTTAAAACAAATAAGATAGCAACATCACCTGGTCAATTCTATTCCCTTGGTACGGTTCTTGCAAATTACCCTTTTTGGATCGATCAAATGAACGAGTACCGAGGAGTAAAGACCATGAAAACGAAGTGGCCGTCAATTCTATTCCTTGCCGCTTTCGCGCTGGGGACCATTTCCTGCTACCGTCCCTACGGATCCAGGTTCTACCCGGACACGCCTCGTTTTTCTCAGACCGATCCGAGGGGCGTCGAACTCCTGAGGCGCGAGCCGCGCCGCGACCACATCCGCCTAGGCGAGGTCTGGATCAGGCCCAACTACGGCATGGACCGATTCTATGTCGAAGGGGTGCTCCGGGAAAAAACCGCCGCTTTAGGGGCCGATGCGCTGGTGATCGTCGCCGACCGTTATTTCCGCGATCGCGTCGTTTACAGTTACTGGCGAGGACCGATGACCGTCTACGAGCGGCACATCGTCGGCATCGCCATCCGTTATCGGCGATAGCCGGATCTCCGAGGTCGAGCGATCTTTGGGGCTCCGGGTTCCCTACCTTCGGGAGACGCCCCCGACTTCATCCGGCTTGAGCAAAGCTTTGATCTCATCGTCGAGCCCCGTTATCTCCCAGCGGAGGAGCGAGGCCGGGATGATGCCCCGGGCGAAGTAATCGTCCAGGAACGTTTTGATGTTGAACGAGCCGCCCGCCAGCCTCGCGGAATCCGCCAGCAGTTTTTCGAACTGGTTCTTCCCGACGACGTAGCTCGTCCCGTAGCCGGGCTGGTTGAGGTAGATGGCCATGTCACCCCAGATCGTCGCGCCGTCGGCCTTTGTCCAGCCGTAGGCCGTCGTCTCGGCGGCGAACTTCACCGCTTCCTCGACCGTCCATTCGTTGCTGTGCAGCCGCAGGTCGCAGAGGGCCCGGATGGCGCGGAAGGCGAGCATGATATAGATGAGCTCCCTCCCCCGCGGGTTCCTGTCGAAGAGGCCTGCCCCCATCATGAATTCCTCAAAGCCCGTTGCCAGCCCCTCGGCCCGGCTGTCCCAGATGTTGTAGAGCAGGGGGACGCCGCGGAGGGGATGGGAGTTGAATTTTTCCCGCTGCTTTTCGAGCCAATGGATGGAGTGGCATCGGAGCGGCAGGACGTCCCGGTAATCGACCTGGGTGAAGAAGTCGCGTTGGCCGGGCGGTACGAACGACCCGACCCCGGTATCGAGACGCATGTAATCGGGGACGGTGAAGATGTCCCGTTCGCGGAGGAACTTGAAGAAATAGGCGTCTCCCTCGGCCAGCCGCAGTCGCTGTTCCTCCAGCGTTCTCGAGGGTTCCATGGGCGGCAGGTCCCGGTTGCGGTGCTCTTCGAGCTTGAGATAGGCGAGAGAGCGCTCGAGTTCGCGCTCGGCGATCTCCACCTGCCGGGCCCAGGAATAGGGAACGTAGTGGATGTTCTTCATCGTCCAGTCGTAGGCGGCGATGCCGATCCCGGAGGGCGTTTTCGGAAGGCCGGTCAGGCCTTCGAGCCAGGCCCGGAAATCGTCCGCGGCCGTTCTGGCCCCGGCGATGAGGGGCAGAAGGTCGGGATTTCGGGCCTCCAGGCGTTCCGCGAGCTGGACGAGGTCGGCCGCTTCGCCGCGCTTTTGCCGGATCCCCAGCAGGCGCTGGTCGTTCGAGAGCTCCGTGAGGTTCGACCGGGCTTGGACGAGGATCGCCGGGACGGCCCGGAGCTTTTCCGCTAAGACCGCGTGTTGTTCTTCGCCCAGGGGGAAAGTGAAATCCGAAAGGCATATCGCCCCGAAGATCTGAGGGCCTTCACGAGCCGGGACGTCGGGTTCGGAATTCTCGAGGACGGCGTAAAAACAGGCGTCTTTCGCCCAAGGCCGCAGGACACGGTGGTCGAAGTCGAATCCGTTCATCTCGGCCCGGACGATGTGGTAATCGACCTGTCGTTCGACCGGCCAGCCCGAGGGATCGATCGCGGCCAGCCGGGCGAGAAACTCTCCCGTTCGGAGCCGCTGGGCCGACATCGCACCGGCGGTGTAATCGGGAACGCCGCCGGCGACGTTCGGCTTCTGGGCGTCGCGGAACTGCCTCCAGAGCGCGAGGAGGTCGTCGTAAAGGACGCTCTTGGCCGCGTCCGGCGACTTGGCCTGCGGCTCCTTGGGGCCGCATCCGGCCAGGACGATAGACAGAACGAGAAGGATCCCGGCTAACTTTCTCATGGCGTCTCCTCCTGGGGTCTTGACAAGAACTTATCTCGAAACCTTAGCCGACGCCGTGGCCGTTTTTGCCGGATCGCTTTCGGACGTTGCCCGTAATGTCACTATGGCCGACTTGGCGCCGCCGTCTTCCCGGGAAACATACACAGTGACCGGCTGGGACGCGCCGGCCTTGACCGCGGCCAGGCCGTTGAGCAGTTGGGCGGTCCAACCCGTGCCCTCAACCGACACCGATAGTCGATAGACGTCCGAATTCAGGTGCGCGCCCTCGGCGCCCTGGTTCGACGCCATGTCCGTCGCCGCGGTCTTGCCCGTGTTGTTCAGCGTGAAAACGACCGGCGTGTTGGGCTGCTTGACCGCCGGTGCCGCTTTCGCCGTGAGCGCCACGCCTCGCGCCTGCGGGCCCGCGCCGTCGAGGCAACGGACGGCCAGCGTGTAGATGAGGATCCCGTCCTTGTCCTTCCTGAGGTCGAGCACGTAAAAATGCAGGCGGTTGGGCGCGTCTTCCCATTCGTATTCGCTGCCCGAGTCGAGCCCGGCGTGGAAGAGGGCGTCGTTGAGCTGGCGATAGTCGGCTACCGTCCGCATCACTTTTTCGCCGTTGGGCTTGACGAAGTCCACCATACGGATGTCTTCGGGGTGGGCGTCGATGACCCAGATATAGCTGTTGAATTCGTTGGGGCCGCCGTTCCGGCCCCTCAGGCTGTCCTTGTTCTTGGCGATGAGTACCCCGTTGTCGGGGGTGAAGGAGTCATAACCGATCCTCTGGACGACTTCGAGCGTGTAGAAGGCGTAATTCGGCGTCCCCGCCGAGAGGGGATCGACGGCCGGGTCATCCGGCGGGGTCAGGTCGCCGGGCTTCGTGCCGTCGAGTTTGACGACGACCCCGGCGTAGGTCCCAGGCAGAGGGGCCACGGCTCGCGCCGTGACTTCAGCTACGGCCAGCCCCGACTTCGCCAGGCCGTCCCGCCCCAGGGTCAGGAGCGCCGACCCGTCGATGAACTTGTTCTCCAGGCGGTTGCGCACCATCAGGCCCGCGGGCATGGCCGCGCCCTGGGTCGGCGGCACGACCCAGCGTCTGTGGGGCCCGCCCGGTCCGTTGAAGCTGCCCCGGTCCATCATGTCCCACGTCCCCG
>JBFYOD010000099.1:0-12114 GCA_041303965.1 Candidatus Aminicenantota bacterium | reverse complement strand
CATGTAACTATTCGGACTTGGGCCGGATTATAATATAATGGCTTATTAGGCCACCGAAACATGTTTGAGGATTGTCTTCCCGCCCCGAAGAAGAACGGCCGGCCGACGCGTGACAAGGCCGTCGGCGTCCTCGTCACGCTGATCTTCCACGGACTTCTGGGCGTCGCCATCTACCATGGCCGGTTCACGGTCAAGATCCTGTCCTTCGGGAAGGAAGAGGTCCGCGCCGTCATGATCGTCCCTCCGCTGAAGGTCAGTATCCCGAGGATCGTCGGCGGCCGGGACCTGCTATCCGAACCCGCCGGCCTTCCGGAAGAGCCAGGCCCTGCCGGAACGGCTCGGCAGGCCGGAGCCCGGCAGAAACCGGCGGCGGGCCCGGCAACACCGATCGAAGCCCCCGCCGGCGAACCTGGCCGGCCTCCGGGAGAAGCCCCATCCGCCGCGGCCGGAGCCGCCATCCCTTCCCTCTCATCCAAATACCAGGAAATGATCGACAAGCCCAAGCCGGCCGGCGGATCAGGCCTGACGATCGCGCTCGCACCGCCGGGCACCCCTCCCGGCCCTCCCGGAGTCGGCGGCGGCGCGCCCCTCCCCGATTTTTCGAAGTATGGCCGGGGCGCCTTCGGGGGGGGCGGATACGCGACGGGCGGAAGCCGAGGCGGCGGCGGAACAGGAGGCCGCCAACGGGTCGGCATATCCATCCCGCTCAAGGGCTATGACCTTATGCCCTGGGCCTCCATCGTGGTCGATCGGATCCAGCGCTTCTGGAACCTGCCCGCCGTGCCCGACCTACCCGAAACGGCCAAAGTCCGGCTTATCGTCGTCATCAAGAAGAGCGGCGAGCTCGATTCGATCGAGATCCTCGAGGGGACCTCGGTCGAGGTCCTCGACAGGGCCGCGCTGGAAGCCATCCGGGCCGGACTCCCCTTCCCCGCGCTTCCCGCCGATTTTCCCGGCGACCTCCTGGAGATCACTTTCGAGTTCGTCTACAATGACTAAACGCGCACCGTCGGCCATCTTTCTTCTGCTGGCCTTGGCGCCTCTCCTCCGCGCCGATTGGAAGTCAGAGCTCCTCTCCCGCCTGGGCCGAACGCCCGACTACCGCGCCGCCTACGAATACCTCGTCGAGGAAGCCAAGAAGCTGGAGCCTGAGGACAAGCAGACCACTGGAGTCCTGCTCCCCTTCCTGGCCGGAAAGCTCGGAGATGTCGTCCGAGAGCGAGACCTGGCCGCCGACTATTTCGAGACCTACCGGGACAACGACCCGGATTTCGGCTTCCTGGACGAATATACCCTCCGGGATTTTATCGTTTTTTGGGCCCGCTGGAAGCGGTCCTATCCCCTGGTCTACGACCTCAATCTCCTCTCCTATGCGAAGGGCCCGGCGACCGGCCTGCCGGCCGCTGTCGAAGTGGGCCTCGAGCTGCTGAACCCGGCCTACTTCAGGGTTTCGCTCGGCCCCTACATCCTCGAAGGCGGGCATTGGCCGGCAGGCTTCCACATCCTGACCATCCCGCTCAACGGTCTTTTCGAGCGCTCGGACACATACGACTTCATCCTCGACCTCATGGCCGGAGATATCGTCGTGAGAAAACCTGTCAGGGTCCGGATCGATATCGCGGACATGGTCGTCGGTACGGCTCCTTCCCCCCGGGAGACCTTCTTCCCCGAGCCCGGGGTGTCTGCCAAAGCGATCCAGGAGGGAGAGATATTCCTCTACGTCGACGGCAAGCTCGTCCTGAGAAGCCGCAAGATCGCCGCCAAACCTCCTTCCTTTTCCTTCCCCCTCGGCGGGCCGCTCATGCCGGGCCAGAAGCCCTACCTGCCGCCGCCGAGAACGGACCCCATGGCCAGCGGTGTCAACATCGTTGATGCCATCGCCCTGGCCTATAAGGCCATCAAGGACATCGTGGCCAAAAAGCCGCCGAAACCGTCCCTCCCCTCCTACCAAAAGGTCAGTAGTCTGTCTTTCGCCTATTCCAGGACGACGGCCGAAGCGCTGGCCGTGTCGGCCCAGGCATCCATCGTTCTCATACCCTCGCGGGCCGTTGTCTTGAAAGAATGAACCCATATGAACGGGGTCGGTTTGACTTCGGCCCCGCATGTTTGTTATATCTTCCCTTAAGAGGAGGCCCCCTTTGAATGGCCTCCGGCCATTAGCCCGATAAGGATGCCAGGAGAAACGGAGGTCCAAGATGGGCGAGAAGCGGATTGAAAGGCGGATCTGCCAACGGTTCAAGATCCCCGGAGCGACGGTTTCCTACAGGAAAGAGAAGCTCTTTTCGTCCAAGACGAAGGTCGACGAAGAGTTCTGCCCGGTCCTGGACCTCAGCCGGGGAGGCGTCCGTTTCCTGACCCAAAAACCCCTGAAATTCAAGTCCAAGATCGCCCTGCAGCTGTCCATCCCCGGCGAGAGGGTCCCGCTCAACCTCAAGGGCCGTGTGCGCTGGTCGACGTTCAACGCCGGGAAGAGCTACAAGTACCAGGCGGGCGTGCAGTTCAGTCCCTACGGACTGGAGAAAGGCCAGAACGTCCCCCAGGTGCTGACCAAGATCGTCGCCCTCGAACAGAAATTCATCGAGCCGGGCGGCGCGCAGAGCTCCGGCAAGCCCAGCGAATTCGGCGCCTAGCGCGGGGCCTTCGGTTTCGCCGGCTTCTCCCCTTCCACCACGACCTGCGAATAGTCCGCGATCCCCAGGAGCATCTTATTGATGGACTGGAGCAGTCCCAAGCGGTTCTGCCGGACCTTCTTTTCCTCGGCCATGACCAGGACCTTGTCGAAGAACGTGTTCAGAACGGGCTGGATCTTGAAAGTGATGCCCTGGGCCCTGGCGTAATCCCCCCGGGCGATCATGGGCTGGGCGTTGTCGCGGATGATGGCGAAGGTCGAATAGAGGTCGCGCTCCTCCTTCTCGACGAAGAGGTCGGGGTTGACCTTGGCGGCGGGGACCCCCTTGAGGATGTTGTTGATCCGCTTGGCCATGAGGATGAAGGGCTCGAACTGCGGGCTGGATTTCAGGGAATCCAGAGCCTCGACCCGGGGCAGGACGTCATAGATCTGGTCCAGGCCGGGCCCGAGGGCGGCGGCTACGAGGTCGTAGCGGGAACCCCGCTTCTCCAACATGAAGCGCAGGCGGCCCTCAAAAAACTCCAGGCATGAGGCCTTGACGGCCGCGCGCTCGACCGTCAGCCGGTCGCCGTAAACGGCCAGGACCTTGTCGAGCAGGAGCGGGAAGGAGAAGCGGAGCTTCCTGTCCAGGATGACCTTGCAGACGCCGTGGGCGTTGCGGCGCAATCCGAACGGGTCGCTCGAACCGCTGACCTGGATGCCCACGCCCAAGACCCCGACGATGGAATCCATCTTGTCCGCGATCGACAGCACGGCCCCGGAGAGAGAGGCCGGCGAGGCGTCCTCGAGACTGCCTGGCTGGTAGTGCTCGTAGATCGCCTGATGGACCGCGGCCGGGAGACCCTCCTGCTTGGCGTAGAGGCCGCCCATCCGGCCCTGGAGGCCGGAAAATTCCTTGACCATCTCGGTGAGCAGATCGGCCTTGCAAAGCCCGGCGGCTTCGATCGTATCGGCCTTGACCTCGGCCGCCTTGAGCTTGTCACAGAGATAGGACACGATCTTTTTCAGCCGCGAGGCCTTGTCTTCGTAACTGCCGAGCTTTTCCTGGAAGACGACGTTCTTCAGGCCGGCTGCCCTTTCCTTGAGAGAGACCTTGCGGTCCTGGTCCCAGAAGAACCGGGCATCCTCGAGCCGGGCCCGGAGGACGCGTTCGTTGCCCTTGCGGATGAGCCCTTTGCCGTCCGCTACGGCATCGGCGACCCCCAGGAAATAGGGCAGCTGCTTTTTGTCCCGGACGACGGAGAAGAGCTTCTGGCCGGCGCGCATGGCCATCGACAGAACTTCGAGGGGAAGGCTCAGATAGGCTTCCGGGAACCCGCCGAAGACGACGAGCGGGTGCTCGACGTTGAGGGTCAGGTCGTCGAGGAGCTCGGGGTCCGGATAGACTTTCGCCGTGAGAGGGGCTAGGGCGTCTTCGATCCCAGTCAGGATCGTTCTCTTGCGGGCCTCGGGATCGACGACGACGAAGTTTCTCTCGAGCTCGGCCGTATACTCGGCGAAGCTCCGGGCCCTTATCGCGAGGGGCGAGGCGATCCTGTGGCCGACCGTTTCGTCCGAAGCCCGGAAGCCCTCGAACGACGTCTCGACCGGAGTCCCGCCGAGGACGCAGAGCAGACCGTGAATGGGCCGGGAAAAACGGAAAGGGCTCTCCGCCCAGCGCATCATCTTGGGGAAAGACAATGCGGCGAGGACCCGGGGAACGATGTCCTTGAGGATCTCGGCCGCGGGCGTCCCCTTGGCCTTGCGCTTGAACCCGAGGTATTCGCCGCGCGGCGTCCGGATGGCTTCGAGGAGGGCCTCATCCACCCCCTGAGACCTGGCGAAACCCTTCCCGGCCGGGGTCAGCGCCCCGTCCGGCCCCTTGGCGATGGCCAGCGGCGGCCCGGTGACGACCTCTTCGCGGTCTTCCTGCCCGGCGGCGAAATCGCCGACGACGACGAGCCGCCGCGGCGTGGCCAGGGTCCGGAGCGAAACGATCTCGATCCTGGCCGCCCCGAGCTCTTTACGGAACCCGGCCTCGAGCTGATCGAGGGCCGAGCGGATGTGGGAGGCCGGTAGCTCCTCCGTCAACAGTTCCAGGAGGAATTCCATCAGGCCCCCTCCTTCGCCGTGGTAAATCTTCGGGCGATGTCGTTGACCAGGGCCCGGATCTGGGAGATCATCTTGACCCGTTCGGTGACGCTGATGGCCCCCCGGGAGTCGAGGAGGTTGAAATTGTGGGAACACTTCAGGCACATATCGTAGGCCGGCAGGAGCAGGTCCTTTTCGATCAGACGGGCCGCTTCCTTTTGGCAGGCGCCGAAAGCCTGTCGGAGCATGACGACGCTGGCGACCGAGAAATTGTACTCGGAGAACTCCTTTTCCTCGCGGAAGCGGAGGTCCCGGTAGGTGACGTCGGCCGACCAATCGAGGTCGTAGATGTCGTCCTTCTGCTCGAGGAACATCTCCAGCCTCTCCAGGCCGTAGGTGATCTCGATTGGGACCGGCGAAAGGTCGATCCCGCCGCACTGCTGGAAATAGGTGAACTGGGAGATCTCGAGCCCGTCGAGCAGGACCTGCCAGCCGACGCCCCAGGCGCCGATCGTCGGCGATTCCCAGTTGTCCTCGTCGAATCGGAGGTCGTGGTCTTCGAGGGCGACGCCCAGGGACCTCAGGCTCCGGACGTAGACGTCCTGGATGTCGACGGGCGAAGGCTTCATGATGACCTGGTACTGGAAGTGCTTCTGGACGCGGTTGGGGTTCTCGCCGTAGCGGCCGTCGTCCGGCCGGCGCGACGGTTGAACATAGCCCACGCGCCAGGGCCGCTTGTCGAGGACACGGAAGAACGTGTCCGGGGTCATCGTCCCGGCGCCGACCTCGAGGTCGTAGGTCTGGGCCAGGTAACATCCCTGCCCGGCCCAGAACCGGTGTAGGTTGAGGATGAGGTCTTGGACGGACATGCCTAGGACTTCTTTTCCCAGCGTAAAACAGGGAATTTAGCCGCGGCCACCTCGTCGAGACGGCTGACATAGGCGACGTGCGGGGCGGAGCGAAGGATCTCGGGGTTCTCCTTGGCCTCCCGGGCGATGGCCTTCATGGCGTCGATGAACAGGTCCAGGTCACGGCGGCTCTCCGTCTCCGTCGGCTCGATCATCAGCGCGCCGTGGACGATGAGCGGGAAGGACATCGTCGGCGGGTGGATGCCGTAATCGATGAGCCGCTTGGCGATATCCAGGTTGGTGACGCCGAATTCCTTCTGGATCTTGTCCGAGAAAACGCACTCGTGCATCGAAGGTGTGGTGTATTTGAGATGGTACTCCCCCTCGAGGTTCTTGCGGATGTAATTGGCGTTGAGAACGGCGAACTCGGCGATCTCGCGAACGCCCTTGGGGCCGAGGGTCAGGATGTAGCACAGGGCCCGGACGATCACGGAGAAATTTCCAAAGTAGCTCCTGACCCGGCCGATCGTCGCCGGGCGGTCGAAATCGAGGACGAAACGGCCGCCCTTCTCCCCTATCACGGGGACCGGGAGATAGGGCACGAGCTCTTTCTTGACGCCGACAGGGCCCGACCCGGGACCGCCGCCGCCGTGCGGCGTGGAGAACGTCTTGTGGAGGTTGATGTGAAGGACGTCGATGCCCATGTCGCCGGGCCGGACGATCCCCGTCAGGGCGTTCATGTTCGCTCCGTCCATGTAGACAAGGCCACCCTTGGCGTGGATGATCTCGGCGACACGGCAGATGTCGGACTCGAAGACGCCGAGCGTGTTCGGATTGGTCACCATGAGGGCGGCGACCTCGTCCGTCATGACCGCTTCGAGGGCCTCGATGTCGATCGTCCCTTTCTCGTTCGACTTGACCTCCTTGACGGAGTAGCCGCATATGTGGGCCGAGGAGGGGTTGGTACCATGGGCCGAATCCGGGATGAGGACGTACTTGCGGGCGTCGCCCCGCGCTTCGAGAGCGGCCCGGATGAGCATCATCCCTGTGAGCTCGCCGTGGGCCCCGGCCGCGGGATGGAGGGAGAAGGCGTCCATCCCGGCGATCTCGCAGAGATAGGTCTCGAGCCGCTTCAGGACCTCCAGGCTGCCCTGGACGAGTTCTTCGGAGGCGAGGGGGTGGGAGACCGCGAAATCGGGCAGGCCGGACAGCCGCTCGTTGACCTTGGGGTTGTATTTCATGGTGCAGGAGCCGAGCGGATAAAGGCCCAGGTCCACACAGTAGTTCTTCTGAGACAGCCGGGTGAAGTGCCGGGTCACTTCCGTCTCCGAGACCTCGGGAAAGCCTTCGATCTCCCGGCGCAAGGCGACGCCGGCGAGGAGGTTCTTTGTCTTGGGCACGTCCAGAGCGGGCAGCTCGGCGGCCCGTTTGCCCGCTTCGCTGATCTCGAAAATGAGGGGTTCACGGATTTCCTTGATCATGACAGGACCTCCTGGAGCGCCTGGGCCAGCCTGTCGATCTGGTCCTTGGTTTTCATCTCGGTGACGCAGACGAGGGCGCAGCTCTTGAGCTCCGGATAGGCGGATTCGAGGCCGTAGCCCCCGATGATCCCCTTACCGCGCAGGCCGATGTCGACGGCCGGCCAGGGTTTGGCCAGTTCGACGACGAATTCGTTGAAGACCGGGCCGGAGAATTTTTTCCGGACTCCCGGCACGGACCCCAGGCGGTCGGCCGCATAGGCCGCCTTCTGGGCGTTCTGCCAGGCCAGTTCCTTCAATCCCTGCTTGCCCAGGGTTTCCATGAAGATCGTCGCCCGAAGCGCGCAGAGGCCCTGGTTCGTGCAGATGTTGGAGGTCGCCCGCTCCCGGCGGATGTGCTGTTCCCGGGTCGAGAGCGTCAGGACGAAACCGCGCCGGCCTTCCTTGTCCATCGTCTGCCCGGCGATGCGGCCGGGCATCTGCCGGAGAAACTCCTTCTTACAAGCCATGAAGCCGAGGTAGGGACCGCCGAAGCTCACGGGGACGCCCAGGGACTGGCCCTCGCCCGTGACGATGTCGGCGCCGAGCCGGCCAGGGCTTTCGAGGAGCCCCAGAGACACGGCTTCGGCGACGATGGCCACGGACAGGGCTTTGCGGCCGTGGGCGGCGTCGGAAAGCGCCTGGACGTCTTCGACGACACCGAAGAAGTTGGGCGACTGGAAGACGACCGCAGCCGTGCTCTCGTCAAGGGTTCGGCCGAGGGCGTCCTTGTCGACCCGGCCGTCGGGCCCGTAAGGGACGTCGACGGCTTCGAGCCCGATATTCTTGATGTAGGTCCGGACGACCTCGCGGTACTGCGGATGGAGCGTCCGGGCGAGAAGGACCTTGTTCCGGGTCGTTATCCTCTGGGCCATCAGTACGGCTTCCGCCGTGGCCGTGGCACCCTCGTAGAGGGAGGCGTTGGCGATATCGAGTCCCGTGAGCTGACAGATGAGGGTCTGGAACTCGAAGACGACCTGGAGCGTGCCCTGGCTCACTTCGGGCTGGTAGGGCGTGTAGGGGCTGACGAACTCGCCCCGCGAGCTCAGGTAATCGACGACGGTCGGGATGAAGTGGTCGTAGGCCCCGCCGCCGAGGAAGGAGAGGTGGCGGGAATATGCGTTCTTCCGGCCGATCTCCTCGATCGTGCGGACGAGCTCGAGCTCGCTCTGGGCCGCAGGCAGCTTGAGCTCCCGCTTGAGCCGGACGGCGTCCGGGATGCAGCAGAACAGGTCGTCGGTCGACCCGACACCCAAGGCCGCCAGCATCTCCTTCTTGTCCTTGTCGCTGAGGGACAGGTAACTCATGGCCAAACCCCTTTACGCCCCGGCCGGGGCGTCAGTGCTCGAGCCCTTCCAGGAATTTTTCGTAGTCGCCGGCGGTCATGAGCCCATCGACCTCCTTCTTGTCCTTGACCTTCAGGCGGACGATCCAGCCCTTCCCGTGCGGGTCCTTGTTGACCAGGTCCGCGGTCTGGGCGAGCTCGTCGTTGACGGCGACGACCTGGCCGGAGATGGGCGCGTAGACATCGGACACCGACTTTACGGATTCGACGACGCTGAGCGACTGGCGCAGCGCGAGCTCCTTCCCCACGGGGGGGAGTTCGACGTAGATGATATCCCCGAGCTGATGCTGGGCGAAATCGGTGATTCCGACAAGGGCTTCATCGCCCGCGACCTTGATCCATTCGTGTTCCTTGGTGTAACGAAAATCATTCGGATACATGGATGCCTCCTCGATGATGGAACTTACTATTTCTTGTCCGCCCGCTTGTAGAAGGGCGTGGGAATGACCCTGGCCTTGATTCTCTTCGTCCGGATCTCGATTTCGAACTCCGTGCCCACGGCCGTGGCCTCGATGGGTAGATAGACGAGCCCGATGGCCTTTTTTAGGAGCGGCGAGAAAGTCCCCGACGCGACCTCGGAGACCTTCTGTCCCTTGACGTAGACGGGGTAATGGGGCCTGGCGACGCCTGGCTCGGCAAGCTCGAAGCCGGCCAGCTTTCTCTTGAGGCCCTCGGCCAGCTGCTTCTCGACGACGGGCCGGCCCAGGAAGTCCCCTTTCTGCAGTTTGACGATCCACTTCAGATCGGCTTCGAGGACGGTCGTCTTATCCGAGATGTCGTTGCCGTAGAGCATGAGCTTGGACTCGAGCCGCAGGGTGTCGCGGGCGCCGAGGCCGATGGGCAGGAGCCCGAGAGGCGTCCCATTCTCGATGAGAGTCGTCCAGATGATGCCCGGATCGGGGTCCGTCGTGTAGATCTCGAAACCGTCCTCGCCCGTGTAGCCGGTCCGCGACACGAGGCAGTCCTTCCCCACGACCTTGCCCTTGGCCCAATGGAACGATTTCATCCCGGCCAGGTCGATGCCGGTCAGAGGCTGGAGCATCTTTTCGGCCAGCGGCCCTTGGAGGGCGAGCTGGGAATAGCCGTCGCTCTGGTTCTCGACCTCGACGTCGAAGCCCTTGGTGTGGCCGGCGATCCAGGCGAAGTCCTTGTCGACGTTGGCGGCGTTGACGACGAGGAAGTATTCCTCGGGGCCGATGCAGTAGACGAGCATGTCGTCGACGAAGGTCGATTCGGGCGTCATCAGCGCTGTGTACTGGACCTGGCCCGGGGCCAGACGGGCGGCGTCGTTCGGAGTCAGCCATTGGACATAGGCCAAGGCCTGCTTGCCCGTGATCAGGACCTCGCCCATGTGGCTGACGTCGAAGAGGCCGGCCCTGGTCCGCACGGCCATATGCTCGGGGATGATGCCCGAATATTCGACGGGCATCTCCCAGCCGCAGAACTCGATCATCTTGCCGCCGAGCTTTTTATGCAGTTCGTTGAAGCGCGTCTTCTTCATGGTTCCTTCCTTCGTTAAAACGAAGCTCAAAATTACCACATTCCCCGGCCCCATTCAAGTCCACCGGCCAATCGTACGCTTGCCCTCGGAGAGCTTTTTGATATAATAATCTGCCTAACATGATCGCCTTCAAAAACCGCTTGAAAGAAACGATTTACGAAAGACTGAAGGGCGTCTATCCGGTCACGATTGAGGACCTGGATATGGCCCCGACGCCCGACCCGAAGATGGGTGACCTGGCCCTGACCTTCCCCTTCCAACTGGCCAAAAGCCTCAGGAAGGCCCCCCGCGCCATCGCTCAGGAAGCCGCCCCGCTCCTCGGTTCGGTCGAAGGCGTCATCAAGGCGGAGGTCGCCGGCGGCGGTTTCCTCAACCTCTGGCTCGACAAGTCCGCCGTCTTCTCGGAGGCGCTCCGCGCCGCCGGAAAGTCGTCGGTCCTCCCCGAAGAGGCCAAGGTCATCATCGAGCACACCAACATCAATCCGAACAAGGCCGCCCACATTGGCCATCTCCGCAACGCCTGCCTCGGGGACACTCTGGCCCGTTGCCTGCGCTTCAAGGGCGAAAAGGTCGAAGTCCAGAACTACATCGACGACACGGGCGTCCAGGTCGTCGACGTCGTCTTCGGCTTCATGGAGCTCGAGAAAAAGTCTCTCGATGATCTCGAGAAGCTCTCCGGCAGGTTCGATTACGACTGCTGGGACCTCTATGCCCGAGTTTCCGTCTATCTCGCCGAACACCCCGAAGCCCAGGCTAAGAAAGCGGCCATCATCAAGAGAATCGAGCACGGCCAGGACCTGGAATACGCCCTGTCCCGCTATATCTCCCGACGCATCGTGCGGGCCCATCTGGCCACGATGAAACGGCTGGGCATCGCCTACGACGTCCTGCCCTGCGAAAGCACCATCCTCCACTTGAAGTTCTGGGAGAAGGCCTTCGACCTCCTCAAGGAGCGGCAGGCCATCTATCAGGCTGGGGAAGGCGAGAACAAGGGCTGCTGGGTGATGCGCCTCGAGGAGGACGAGGAACGGGAGAAAGTCATCGTCCGCTCCGACGGCACCGTGACCTACGTCGGCAAGGACATCGCTTACCAGCTCTGGAAGTTCGGCCTGCTCGGCCGCGATTTCTATTACGAACGCTTCGCCGAGGAGGACGGCCGGACACTGTGGATATCGACTTCGACGCCAGCCCCGAACGGCCCAAGCTTCGGCCAGGCGAGCAAGGTCTACAACGTCATCGACACGCGGCAATCCTACCTCCAGAAGGTCGTCGTCCAGGGCTTGCGCTCGCTGAAATTCGACGTCCAGGCGGCCAAGTCGGTCCACTTCTCCTATGAGATGGTCGCCCTCTCGCCGAAGAGCCTGGCCGAGCTCGGCTATACCGCATCGGAGGAGGAGAAGGAACGTTCCTTCCTCGAGGTCTCGGGGCGGAAGGGGCTCGGGGTCAAGGCCGACGACCTCCTCGACCGCCTCGAGGACAAGGCCCAAGCCGAGATCGAGAAAAGGAATCCGGCCCTGCCCGCCGACGAGAAGCGGCATATAGCCCGGGACATCGCTTCGGGGGCCTTGCGCTATTTCATGCTCAAGTTCGCCCGGAACTCGGTCATCGTCTTCGATTTCGAGGAAGCTTTGAGCTTCGAGGGAGAGACCGGACCGTATCTCCAATACACCGCGGTCAGGCTGAACAGCATCTTCCGCAAGCTCAAGGAGCGGGACGGCGTCGCCGAAACCGACATCGTCCCCCCGGCCGGCGGCCGGGCCCTCCTCCCGCCGGGGCTCTCGGAAAAAGAGACGGCCGACTTCTGGGACCTCGTCGTCACCGCCGCGTCGCTCGAGCAGGAGGTCCTCCGGTCCGTCGCCGCCCTTGAATTCTCCCACCTGGCCAAGTTCGCCTTCCTCCTCTGTCAGAAGTTCAACGGTTATTACCATAAATACCCGGTCCTCGCCGAGGAGAACAAGGAGGTCAAGGCCTTCCGGCTTCTGACCATCCGCTACACCAAGGAGCAGCTCCAATGCGCCCTGGCCCTCATGGGCATCCCCCTCCCCGAGCGCATGTGACGTAACTCCTCGCGGTCCCCGGCGGTTTATCAACCTGACAGCGGAGGTGAAAATGATCGAGGTTCAAGGGCTCACCAAAAAGTACGGGGAGCTCGTCGCCGTCCGCGACCTGACGTTCAAGGTCGAAACGGGCCGCATCTGGGGCCT
>JBFYOD010000098.1:0-7463 GCA_041303965.1 Candidatus Aminicenantota bacterium | reverse complement strand
CCCTGATAAAAACTATGGTTTTTTCTGGGTTTGTCACGGGGGGAGATCGTTGCGGCGGGGCGGCGCCGCGCGGCGCCTTGACAGCCCCGCCCCGCGGGTCTTTAATATTAAGGATATATCTTTCGGGAGGTGCGTCCGATGCGCTGGGATCAGTTCACCGTCATGTCCCAGGAAGCCATTCAAAAGGCCCAGAGCCGGGCCGAGGAAATGGGCCATCAGGAGGTGCGTCCGGAACATCTCCTCTGGAGCTTTCTCGCCCGGGACGAGAACATCGTCAACGCCATCCTGGCCAAGATCGGCGCGGCGGCGGCGAAGATCCGGGCCGATGTCGACGCGGCCCTCGAGCGCCTGCCCAAGGTCAGCGGGGGAGGGGAGACCGTCATTTCGCCGGACCTGCGCCGGGTCCTCGATGCCGCCCGCAAGGAGGCCGACGAGCTCAAGGACGAGTACGTCTCGACCGAGCACCTCTTCCTGGCCATGCTCAAAGATGACAAGGGCGACGCGGCCCGGATCCTCCGGGCGAACGGCGTCACCGATGATGCCGTGCTCAAGGCCCTGGCCGCCGTCCGCGGCTCGCAAAGGGTCACCGACCCCCAGCCGGAAGGCAAATACCAGGTCCTCGAGAAATACGCCCGCGACCTGACGGCCCTGGCTCGCCAGGGCAAGCTCGACCCGGTCATCGGCCGGGAGGACGAGATCCGGCGGGTCATCCAGGTGCTGTCACGACGGACGAAGAACAACCCCGTCCTCATCGGCGAGGCGGGCGTCGGCAAGACGGCCGTCGTCGAAGGCCTGGCCCAGCGCATCGCCAACGGCGACGTGCCCCAGTCCCTGAAGAACAAGCGTCTCCTGGCCCTCGACATCGGCGCGCTCGTCGCCGGGACGAAGTTCCGGGGCGAGTTCGAGGACCGTCTCAAAGCTGTCCTCAAGGAGATCGGCGAAGCCGGCGGAGAGGTCGTCCTCTTCATCGACGAGCTCCACACCATCATCGGGGCGGGCGCGGCCGAGGGCGCCGTCGATGCCTCGAACATGCTCAAGCCTGCGCTGGCCCGGGGCGAGCTCCGCTGCGTCGGGGCGACGACCCTCAACGAATACAAAAAGCACATCGAAAAGGACGCCGCGCTGGAGCGCCGCTTCCAGCAGGTCTACGTCGACGAGCCGACGGTCGAAGAGACGATTTCCATCCTCCGCGGCCTCAAGGAGAAATACGAGGTCCACCACGGCGTCAGGATCAAGGACTCGGCCCTCGTCGCCGCGGCGACCCTGTCCTCGCGCTACATCGCCAGCCGCTTCCTCCCTGACAAGGCCATAGACCTCGTCGACGAAGCCGCTTCGCGCATCCGCATCCAGATCGACAGCTTGCCCGAAGAGCTCGATGAGCTCGACCGCCGCACGCTCCAGCTTGAGATCGAGCGCCAGGCCCTGAGGAAGGAGAAGGACCCGGCCTCGAGGGAGAGGCTGGAGAAGATCGAAGAAGAGCTGGCCAACCTCAAGGAGAAGGCGTCGGCGCTTCGCGGCCGCTGGCAGAAGGAAAAGGGGACGATCGAGGCCGCCGGAAAGCTCAAGGAGAAACGGGACGCCCTCAAGGTCGAAGAACAGAATGCCGAGCGGCGCGGCGACCTGGAGAAAGCGGCCGAGATCCGCTATGGCAAGCTCATCGAGCTCCAGAAGGAGATGGACAAGGCTGCGGCCGACCTGGCTTCCATCCAAGCCAAGGGCCGGATGCTCAAGGAGGAGGTCGACGAGGAGGACGTCGCCCAAGTCGTGTCCAAGTGGACGGGGATCCCCGTTTCCAAAATGCTCGAGGGCGAGGTCGACCGGCTCATCCGGATGGAGGAGATCCTGGGGAAGCGGGTCATCGGCCAGGACACGGCCATTCAGGCCGTAGCGGCCACGGTCCGCCGCTCCCGGGCCGGCATCCAGGAAGCCGGCCGGCCCATCGGCTCGTTCATTTTCCTCGGCCCGACGGGCGTCGGCAAGACCGAGCTGGCCCGGGCCCTGGCCGAGTTCCTTTTCGACGACGAGAAGGCCATGGTCCGCCTGGACATGTCCGAGTACATGGAAAAACATACGGTCAGCCGCCTCATCGGAGCCCCGCCGGGCTACGTCGGCTACGAGGAGGGCGGCCAGCTGACCGAGGCCGTCAAGCGCCGGCCTTACTCGCTCGTCCTCCTCGACGAGATCGAGAAGGCCCACGCCGATGTCTTCAACGTCCTGCTCCAGATCCTCGAGGACGGCCGGCTGACCGACGGCAAGGGCCGGACGGTCGATTTCAAGAACACGCTGGTCATCATGACCTCGAACCTCGGCGGTCAGGTCATCAAGGAGCTTGGCGGCGACTACGAGGCCATGGAGAAGGAGGTCCGGAAGGTCCTCGAGTCCCATTTCAAGCCGGAGTTCCTCAACCGCATCGACGAGGCCATCATCTTCAGGTCCCTGGGCAAGAGCGCCATCCTCGAGATCGTCGGGCTCCAGCTCGAGCTACTTGGAAGGAGGCTGGCCGACCGCAAGATCGGCCTCGAGGTCACGAAGGAAGCTAAGGAGCTACTAGCGGAGAGGGGATTCGACCCCGTCTACGGCGCCCGCCCCCTCAAGAGGACGATCCAGCGGGACGTCCAGAACCCCCTGGCCATGAAGATCCTGGCCGGGGAGTTCGGAGAAGGGGATACGGTCGAGATCGGCGTCGACAAGAAGGGGGAGCTCGGCTTCAAGAAAAAGTGACCGGCCGTGCGGCCGCCCCGCATATTCTCGTATATAATGGATTGACCTTGATGAAATCGGAGAGAAAGAACATGTTTAGAAAATGGCTGCTTATGGCCCTTGCCGTTGTTCTCGTCCTTCCGTCCCTCGCCCCGGCGAACGGGCTGAACCTCAACGGGCTTGGCTCCCGGGCCCAAGGCATGGGCGGCGCCTTCGTCGGCCTCGCCAACGACTTCAGCGCCGTCTTCTGGAACCCGGCCGGGGCAGCCGGCTTCCGTAAGGAGATGTTCGGATTCTATGCGACGGACCTCATTCCGACGGCCACCTACCGGATGACGACCATGATCCCGGAGCCCCTCGTCGACGCCAAGACGAAGACCTCGCATTACCTGGGCGGTCTGGCCGCGTATTACAAGCCCATCAGCTCCAAGGCGGTCGTCGGTCTGGGCATCGGCACCCCGTCCGGATTGGGCGCGATGTGGGACGGCCAGGATTTCGCTCCGATAACGGGCGGAATCCAATACGACTGGTCGAGCAAGGTCGGCGTCGTTTCCATCTCCCCCCTCGTCGCCGTCAAGCTCAGCGATATCATCTCCGTTGGGGCTACGGTCAACCTCAATTACGGCATGTTCAGTCTGAAGATGCCGGCCGGAACCGTGACCGTCGGTGAGGAACCGGAGATCCCCCTTCCCCCCGGCCAGTGGGACCTTGGCCAGTATGAGGAAAATATGAACGGGTGGGGGATCGGGGCGACCTTCGGCGTGCTCGTCACTCCTTCCGCGAAGCTCGGCTTCGGCTTGACCGTCCGGACGCCTTCGACCGTTTCGTTCAACGGAACGGCCAACATGCCGACCTTGCCAGTCTACGAGCTTCCCGGGAGCTCCGACCTCAAGCGCAAGATCACCTGGCCGCTATGGATCGCGGGCGGCGTTTCGTTCCGGCCGGTCCACCGTCTGCTCTTGAGCGCCGATGTCCACTGGACCCAATGGTCGAAGCTCGACAGGATTACGACCGACTACCTGGAATCCGCCTGGGGAACGCTCGTGGAGATGAGCGGGATGGACGTCCGAGTCCTCGATTGGAAAGACGCGACCCAGCTCCGTATAGGGGCCGAATACACTTTGAACGCGTCAACGGTCCTGCGGGCCGGCTATTACAACGACCCGGCGCCGGGGCCGCTTGCGACCCTCAACGTCCTCCTCCCCAGCCATACGTTCAACTCGTTCGCGATCGGCGTCGGCCAGACCATCTCCGACCTCCAGATCGACCTCGGGCTTGAATACCTGGCGGGGAGCACGCGGACGTTGATCCCCTCTCTCCCGACGGAAGGAATGCCCGGGACCTACGGCATGAAGATCGTCGTCCCGACGCTATCGGTCAGCTATAAGTTCTGAGGGGGGGGCAAGGGGGAAAAAGAAAAATGGCTAGGGACGGAATCGAACCGCCGACGCAAGGATTTTCAGTCCTTCGCTCTACCGACTGAGCTACCTAGCCATTGGGCCTCCGGGGATAGCCGGAAAGCGCGTCCAGTATAGTAATTCGGGGCCGTGAAGTCAACATTTCGACCGGTTCATCGCCGAATACGAGGGGCGTTTTAAAAGGGAATACGGCCGGTCGGGACGTGGTCGACAGATAAATAGGGACGGCAGGCGATCAGGCTTGCGCGGACTGGGGTGCGTACGGCCTGATCTTCTTCAGGTCCTTTTCCATCTCCCGCTTCTTCTGCTCCAGGTCGTAGTGGGCCTGGAGATTGAGCCAGAACTCCGGCGAGTTGCCGAAGAAACGTGCCAAGCGAAGCGCGGTGTCCGCCGTGACGCTGCGCTTGCCCCGGATGATCTCACTGATCCTCGTCTGGTCGATGTTCGCCCCCTTCGAAAGCCGGTAAGCCGAGATGCCCATTGGCTTGAGGAAATCCTCGGAGAGGATCTCTCCGGGGTGGATATTCGGGATCCTGTTCATCGTCCGCTCCTTTTAGGTATGATAGTCCGTGATCTCGACGTTGGCCGCGTTACCGCTCCGCCATTTGAAACAGATCCTCCATTGGTCGTTGATCGAGATGCTCCACTGGCCTTTGCGGTCACCCGATAACGCATGAAGCCGGTTCCCCGGCGGGACCCTGAGGTCTTTGAGGCTGATGGCCGCATGGAGGATCAGAAGCCTGCGCTTGGCCGTGCGCAGGATGTCGGGCGGGAACCGTCTGGAAACCTCTCCTTCCCATATCCTCTCGGTCTCCTTGTCCCTGAACGACACGATCACATGACCATGCTATTACAACATAATAGTATTGTCAAACATTATTATTGCGGGTACGGGAGGACGCAGGCGGTAGATTGAGCAGGGTGATCAGCGACCGAACAAGCCTAAGAGTCCGATGGGCTGGGCGACAAACCAGGTCTCGAACCGATGGAGCGGAGTTATCTACATAGAATAGGGGCGGCTACGAGCTCCGCGTGATCTTTAAGGCGATCCGCGAGAGATGGACATGTCCGCCAAAAGCCGTAGCCGAGGGGGTCGTCTGAATGAGCATAAGCGGTAATCTAGTCGGGCAGCATGACGGACAAGGGAGTCAGATCGAGCGGATAAGAACGGCGGCGCAGGGGCGAGGCCCGGATCCGAGCGGGTTTGGCGCGCCGGGCCGAACCCGCGACCCGACGGAGCGGCACGCCCCGAGCCTAGAAGTCCTTAGAGCGAGATCTGCTCCCGAGTCCGGCGCGATGACCGGCGTGAAAATCCCGCGCAGCGAGCGAAGACGATCCCTGGGGCGAAATTGAAATGGGCGGGTCGATATGTTATTCTGGCCGCTGGAGGAACCCGCCGGATGGACGAAAAGGAACTCAAAGAGCTTCTCCTCAGGGAAAACGCCGAATTCCGCAGGGCCCACGACGACCACGGGGACTGCGAACGGGCCCTCGACGCGATCCGCGCCAAGACCCATCTCTCGGCCGCCGAGATCGACGAGGAGCGGGAGCTCAAGAAAAAGAAACTCGCCCTCAAGGACCGGATGTACCGGCTCATGTCGGAGCATCTCAGGACGCGCTGAGGACCTCGATGGCCGAGCCCAAGTCCCGGAAACCCCGCCTGGCCCTCGTCGGCCCGGATTCGCTCAGGGGCAAGGAGATCCTCAGCGTCATCGAAGCCAAAAAGTTCCCGCTCGCCTCGTTCGAGTTCTACGACCCGAACGTCGAACAGGAATACAGCAAGCTCGGCCAGTTCCGGGACGAGGCCAAGGTCGTCCATGCCCTGACCCCGGTGTCGCTCGAAGGCCTGGACCTCGTATTCCTGGCCGCGGACGCCAAGACGAACCTCGCTTATGGCCGCCTGGCCGCCAAGAAGGGCTTCCGGGCCCTCGACCTGGCCGAGACCTTCAACGCCGACGCGAGCGTCCCGCTCGTCGTTGCCGGCGTCAACGATGCCATCCTCCGGGGGAAAAAGCCGCCGCTCATCGCCAACCCCAACCCGGCGACGATCATGCTGTCGCATCTCCTTAATTCTTTACGGGCCGGCTTCGGCGTCGCCAAGGCCATCGCCGTCATCCTCGAGCCCGTCTCGGCCTACGCGGAAGAAGGGATCCAGGAGCTGGCCGAGCAGAGCTTCGCCCTCCTTGGCAGCTCGGCCATGCGCAAGAAGGTCTTCCCGGAGCAGGTCGCCTTCAACCTCCTGCCGCGGACGGTCGAGGCCGGACGCAACGGCGGCTCTCCGCCCGAGAACAGGATCCTCGCCGAGGTCCGGCGGGTCCTCGGCCAGGCGGACTTTCCCCTCTCCCTGTCGATCGTCCTCGCCCCCGTCTTCCACACCTACTCGATCATGACCTGCGTCGAGCTCGAACGGGACGCCGCCGCCGCCGATATCGAAGCCTGTTTCAGGAAAAACGCCATCTTTCTGCTCCCAGCCGCCGGCGACACCGGGGGGGTCTCCCCGGCAGCGGTTGCCGGGAAGGACCGGATCTGCATCGGTCCGATCAACAAGGATACGACCGTCCCCCGGGGATTCTGGATATGGGCCGTCGCCGACAATTTGACCGTGGGCTCGGCCCTCAACGCCTACGGCATCGCCCGGGCCCTGTTCGTGAAGCCTTGACCGAGAACGCGGAACGCGTCGCGAATAACGAGGAGATCATCTCATGATCCTAGGCATGACCGGCTTCGCCGAAAGGAACTTCGCCTCTCCCACCCTTCGGCTGAAGATCAGCATCAAGACGCTCAACCACCGCTACTTCGACTGGTCGTACAAGGGGGTCCCCCTCGGCGAAGCCGAAAGCCGCCTCCGGGCCATCTGCCAGAAGCGGGTCCGCCGGGGACGGGTGGAGGTCTTCATCGACCTCGTTTCGCTCAGCCCCGAAAGCTGGAATTTCACGCTGAACGACGGGCTGCTGGAGAAGATCCTGGCCTCCCTCGACCGCGTCTCCCGGCGGACGGGCCGGCGCCTCGAGATCTCCCTCGACAGCCTCTTCCGGGTGCCCCAGCTCGTCGAGGTCAGCCGGAAGGCCCTCGGTTCCAGGGAAACCTCCTTCCTCGAGCGGAGTTTTTCCCGGACGCTCGATGACGTCCTCAGGCTGCGGAGACGGGAAGGCCGGGAGACCGCCCGCCAGCTACGGGTCCATCTCGCCGCCGTGCGTCGCTTCGTCGCCCGGGCCGAGGCGCTGTTCAAGCGCCAGCCGGCCCTCCTCCAGGCGAAGATCAGAAAGCGGCTGAGCGAGCTCAACGGGGGGGCCCCGGTTTCCGAGGGCAAGCTGGCCGAGGAGGCCTCGTTCCTGGCCCAGCGCT
>JBFYOD010000097.1:0-30118 GCA_041303965.1 Candidatus Aminicenantota bacterium | reverse complement strand
ATTTTTATTAAAGACCCGGGGGGGGGGGTTTTACGGGCGCGGGGGGGCGCCGCCGCGCCGCAACGATCTCCCCCCTTGACAAACCATGAAAAATCCATATTTATTATCAGTGAGAGCACATCATGGAAGAGATGGAATTCACGAGCTGGCTGACGCTCGACGCGATCAAGAAGTCGAAGAGCTCCGAGATCGTCGAGACCGTCGGCAACCTCCAAACGGGCCACAGCATGTCCGTCTTCTGTATCGTCGAAGAGGACTTTCTCGAGCTCTGCTATAGCGATTCGGTCGTGAACACCATCCGGCGCTATGAGGACCGGGACGAGTTCGACGCGGCGCTCGAAGAACGGAAAGAGGACGACGGGGAAGCTCCCCTCGCGGACGACGGGGACAAGGACTTCGACGAGGACGAAGATGAAGAAGAGGGCGAGGATATCGAGGAAGGGTTTTCGGTCGAGGACGAGGCCGAAACTTATTGACCGGACGGGCAGGGCTCGAGCCGGTCCTTGAGCTTGGCGAGAAGGTTCAGGGCGTCGAGGGGGGTCAGCGAAGAGAGGTCGAGGCCTTCGATCTCGTCCTTGATGTCGCGAAGAAGGGCGGACTCCCGGTCTTCGGCGAAAAGGAGCATCTGGCTGCGGTCCTTCGCCGCCCGGCCGCGATAGGCCAGCCGGGGCAATCCGGCCTCGTCGAGCTCCTGTTTCTCCAAGTTGAAGAGGATCTCCCTGGCCCTCTCGATGACGTCCTTCGGGATGCCGGCCAGCTTGGCCACGTGGATGCCGTAGCTCTGGTCCGAAGGCCCGGGAACGATCTTGCGCAGAAAGACGACCTCGTCCTTCCATTCCCTGACGGAAACGTGGAAGTTCTTGATCCTCGGCAGGGTCAGGGCGAGCTCGGTCAGCTCGTGGTAGTGGGTGGCGAAGAGCGTCTTCGGCCGGAGGCCCTCCCGCTCGTGGAGGCGCTCGGCCACGGCCCAAGCGATGCTCAGGCCGTCGAATGTGCTCGTGCCGCGCCCGACCTCGTCGAGGAGGATGAGGCTCCGCGACGTGGCGTTGTGGAGAATGCTGGCCGTCTCGAGCATTTCGACCATGAACGTGGACTGCCCGACGCTGAGGAAGTCCATGGCCCCGATCCGGGTGAAGATGCGGTCGACGAGGCCGAGCGTCGCCGATCTGGCCGGGACGAACGACCCCATCTGGCCGAGGATGGAGATCAGCGCCGCCTGCCTCAGAAATGTCGATTTGCCGCCCATGTTGGGTCCGGTGATGATCAGGATCTGATTCGAAGCCGCGTCGAGCTCGAGGTCGTTGGGGATGAAGGGCTCGGCCGGGCTCGTCTCGATGACGGGGTGGCGCCCGGCCTCGATGCGGAGCGCGTCCCCCTCGTCGACGGCGGGACGGACGTAGTTCCGCCGGGCCGCGCACTCGGCCAGGGCCAGGAGGACGTCGAGCGCGGCGACGTCGGCCGCGATCCTCTGCAGGCGATGGGTTTCCCGGGCCGCGGCCTCGCGAACCTCGAGGAAGATACGGTGCTCGAGGACCCCGATCCGCTCTTCGGCATGGAGGACCTTCTCTTCGTACTCCTTGAGCTCGGGCGTCAGAAAGCGCTCCGAGTTGACCAGGGTCTGCTTCCGCATGTAGTCGGCCGGGACCTGGGGCAGGTTGGGTTTCGTCACCTCGATGTAGTAGCCGAAGACCTTGTTGTAGCGGACCTTGAGGGAGCCGATGCCCGTCCGCTCCCGCTCCCGCTTCTCGATCTGGGCGATGAAGGACTTCCCGGACCGGCTGACCGAGCGCAGGTCGTCGAGCTCGGCGTTCCAGCCGTCCTTGACGATGCCGCCCTCGGTCAGGAGGAAGGCCGGTTCGTCGAGTATGGACTTCTCGATGAGGCCGGCGACGTCCTCGGCGTTGTCCCAGCGGCCGGACATCGTCCCGAAGATCTCGGCCGAAAAAGCGCCGAGCTCGCGCTGGACCAAGGGCAAGGGGGCCAGGGATCTTTTAAGGGCGACGAGGTCCCGCGGATGGGCCGCGGCCAGGGCGATCTTCCCGGCCAGCCGCTCCAGGTCGAGAATCCCTTTCAGGACTTCGCGAAGCTCCCGGCGGACGATGGTCGCCCCCAGGGCCTCGGCGACGCCGTCCTGCCTCGCCGCGATCTCTTTCGTGTCGAAGAGGGGCCGTAGAAGCCAGGAGCGGAGCAAGCGGCCGCCCGGGGCCGTCACGGTGAAGTCGATGACATCCAGGAGCGTGTCCTTGACCTTGCCCTCGCGCAGGTTGCGGACGAGCTCCAAGTTGCGGACCGTCGTCGCGTCGAGGACAAGGTGGCTTCCGGCCTGGAGGTAGGAGATCCGGTGGACGAGGGACAGGGAGTCCTGGCGGACCTTCTTGACGTAGGCGATGAGGGCCCCGGCCGCAGCTACCGCGAGACGCTTATCCTCGAGGCCGAACCCGCTGAGCGACCGCGCCCCGAAATGCTCGAGGACGACGCGGCCGGCTTCGGGCGGATCGAAGAGCCAACCTTCGGCTGGGCTCAGGGCGGCGCCGGCCAGGCCGCTCGGCGATAGGGCCCGCCGCAGGGACTCCTCGGTTCCCTCGGGATAGAGGATCTCCTTGGGGGCCGATTTGAAGAGCTCGTCGGCCAGGACCTTGACCTCGGGCCATCCGCCCTCAAGCGTGCGGACCTCGCCGGCGGCAAGGTCGAGGAGGGCCATCCCCCACCCCTCCTCTTCGAGGGCCAGGGAAACGATGAAGGTGCTCTCCTTGGCGTCCTCCGTCTCGAACTCGACGGCGGTTCCGGGCGTTAAAATCTTGATGACCTCGCGCTTGACGATGCCCTTGGCCGCCTTGGGATCCTCGACCTGCTCGCAGATGGCGACCTTGTAGCCCTGCCGCAGAAGCTTCGGGAGATAGGAGCCGACGGCGTGGTAGGGGACGCCGCACATGGGCACCTTCTGCCGCGAAGTCAGCGCGATGTCGAGGATGGGCGCGGCGACCTTGGCGTCGTCATAGAACATCTCGTAGAAATCGCCGAGGCGGAAGAAGAGGAGGGCGTCGCGGTGGAGCCCCTTGATCCGGAAATACTGCTCCATCATGGGAGTCAGGGAGTTATCTTTGGACATCGGCGAACCCTCACTATACCGATGGCCCCCGGTTTTTGCAAGATTGACACATCCGGGGGAGCTGTTGTAATCTCGGGGCGTGAATATCCCCAATTACCTCAGCCTGGCCAGGATCCTGGCCATCCCGGCCATCGTGGCCGTGATGCTGACGAATTTCGAGGGCCACGACATCGTCGCCCTGGCCATCTTTATCTTCGCTTCGCTGACGGACTGGCTCGACGGCTGGCTGGCCCGCCGGAAGGAGCTTGTCACCGTCCTCGGCCAGCTCCTCGACCCGACGGCCGACAAGCTCCTCATCGCTTCGACCCTCATCTGCCTCGTCGGGCTCGGGCGCGTCCCGGCCTGGGCGGCCGTGGTCATCATCGGGCGGGAGATCGCCGTCAGCGGCTTCCGGGCCATGGCCTCGTCCAAGGGGGTCAACATCCCCGCCTCGGCTTTCGGCAAGGCTAAGATGGGCAGCGAATCCTGGGTCATCGGCGCCCTCGTCCTGGGCCCGATCTATCTGGGGAAATTCTACATCGCGGCCAAGATCGGACTCTGGCTCGTATTCGTCCTGGCCGTCGTCTCGGCCGTCGAATATTTCGTCCGCTACGGCCCCCGGGTTATCTCACAGCAAGCCGAATAGGGCCTCCCTCGCCTTCACCAGCCCTTCCCAGTTCTCCACGTTGTGGAAAGCCGGCGTCTTGGGCCAGCCCCGGGAGATACGCTTGAGCAGGCCGGCCAGGACTTTTCCCGGGCCGCACTCGACGCATGCTTCAATATCCAGCTCTTTCAAAAGGCCCATGGACTTCGTCCAGAGGACGGAACGGCTGACCTGCCGCTTGAGGGCGGCCCGGGCCTCCTCAGCCGTCCGGATGAGCCGGGCGTCGACGTTGGTGATGACCGGAAAGCGCGGCTCCGCGAACGGGGCCGCGTCGAGGTCGACGGCGAGCTTTTCCTCGGCCGGTTTCATCAGTCGGGAGTGGAAGGGCGCGCTGACGGGCAGCACGACCGACCGCGGCGCCTTGATCGCCGCCAGGGCCTCCTCGACCGCGGCCTTTTCTCCGGAAATGACGATCTGGTCGTCGCTGTTCCAGTTGGCGATCTCGACAACTCCAGAGCGCACCGCGGCGAGATGTCCCGCGACCACGTCGCCGGGGACGCCGAGTACCGCGGCCATCCCCCCGATCCCGACGGGGACGGCATCCTGCATGTAGCGGCCTCTCTTGTGGACGAGGAGGACGGCGTCCTCGAAGCGCAGGGCGCCGGCGGCGACCAGGGCCGAGTATTCCCCCACGCTGTGGCCGGCGGCCACGACGGGATCGCGTCCGAGCAAGCGGCAGGCGGCCGTGCTGACGACGAGCAGGGCCGGCTGGGTGTTCCGGGTGAGCCGGAGCTCTTCTTCGGGCCCCTCGAAACATATTTTGGAAATGGAAAAGCCGAGGACCGCGTCGGCCGTCTCAAAAAGTTCGCGGGCCTCGGACGACTTGTCAAAGAGGTCCTTGCCCATGCCCACGGCCTGGGACCCCTGTCCCGGAAAAAGATAGGCGGTTTTCATTTCAAGCAATCCTTCTTGAGCTGGATATCGGCCCGTTTTCTCAGGTCCCTGACCCAGTCGGACGTCTGTTTCATTCGCCTTTCCTCCCGCAGCAGGGATTCGATCCGGTCGGCGACCCGTTCGAGCGGCTCGGCCACCTTGCCGAGGCGTATCTGCTCCGGGACGTAGCTATCCCGGTAATGCCTCTCGACCTCGGTGATCGACACGGGGATCGTTTGGCTGAACCTCAAGGCCAGGGCCCGTTCGAAGAGGATCCGGTCCTCGAGGAAGGGCTCGAGGTCCTGTTCGGCAAGGCCAAATTTAGCTAGCTTCGCGGCGAAGGCGTCGTCACCCAATTCGCGGCGCAGGCCAGTAAGCGCGGCGTCCAGCTCCTCCCCGCTGAGCCCCCGGACTTCCCGGGCCAGATCCAGGACGACCTTCCTGTCGATGAGCGCGTCGAGGGCCGCGAGACGCGGGTCACGACCGGCCTCGACAGCGGCCTCGCGACCCAGGCCGAACTCGGCGGCGACCTCGACGTCGAGGAGCGTGATCATCTCGCCGTTGACGACAGCCACCAGGCAGTTGACCGTCTGGGCCGGGCCGGCGACCGCCGCCAGGAGCGTCAGGAGCAGGATCCTTTTCATCATCGCCGTCTCCGCACTAGAAGATATTGCCGATCGTCAGGAAGATGAGGGGCTTCCCCTTCTTGTCCTGAGCATCGATGCCCCAGAGCTTCCAGGCGATCTCCACCCGTACCGGCCCGAGCGGCGTCCGGTAGCGGATACCCGCGCCCGCGGCGCCCTGGAGCTCGAGGGGCCGGAATCCCTGCAGGCTCGCGTAGACGTTGCCGAGATCGAAAAAAGCGGCTAGCCGAAGTTCCTTCCATGAGGGGATCATGGCGAATACGAGCTCCGAGTTGATCAGGAAGACAGCTTCGCCTCCGAGGGGCTTGAGCGTCAGCGGCTCCATGGGGCCGAGCATGTCGAATTCCTCACCCCGGAACGTGTTGCTGCCGCCGGCAAAGAACCTCTCCGGCAGGTTCCTCAGGCCGTTGCCGAGCCCCAATCGGGCCGTGATCCCGAGGTTCAGGCCGGCCGGCAAGGGACGGAAGAGTTGGGACTTGAGGAAGACCTTCTGGTAGTCCGATTCCATGCCGAAGACCGGGAAGCCCCATTCGCCGACGGCGCTGAAGAAGAGCCCCCTTTCGGGGTTCAGGGTGTCGTCGCGCCTTTCCCAATTCATGCTGACCGACACGAGCGCCGCCGAATAAGGGAGAAAACGCCTGTCGATGTCGCCCGGCGGATTCTCGAGGTCGACCTCGGGGAGGGCCGTCCGGACGAGGCTCAGGGAGCCCAGAAGGAGCCGGGCTTTGCCCAGGGACTTGACGGTGCTCAGGCTGACGCCGCGGCGGTCGTAGGTGAAGCTCTCCCGCTCCTCCCTCTCGGCCCAGCCGAGGAGGGTCGTCGGCAAGGCCAGGCCGAAGAGATAGGGCTGATTCCAGGAGGCGACCGCCCGTCTTTCGACCGTACTGAGCTGGCCGAGGAGGCCGACTTGCGCGCCGAGGCCGAAGACGTTGGTGCGGATGTACTCGGCCGTGCCCCTGGGGCGGAAATCGTTGGGCCAGGAGGCGAGAGAGCCGCTGAGCGGGGTCAGGGATTCGAACCCGAGGCCGGCGCCGGCGTAATTCTTTTCTCCCTCCCGGACGGTGACGACCACGACTTCGTACCCGGGCCCCGTCGGGACCTCATCCACCCGGACCTCGGAGAAAATGCCGAGGCGCTCGAGCCGGCGTTTTGTCTCCTGGACTTTCGAATAATCGGCCTCGTCGCCCTTCCCTATCCGCAGCTCCTTCCCGATGACCCGGTTTTTCGTGGTCCGGTTCCCGGTGACGAAGATGTTGCGAACGATGACCTTTTCGCCTTCCTCGATCTCGTAGACGAACGAAACCCGGTTTTCCGCCGCGGGCTCGACCCGGGCGATGACCTCTGTCCCACGGACGCCGCGGTTGAGGTAGAAGCTCTCGATCTGGCTGACGTCCCTCTGAATGTTGGGCGGGAAATAGGGGCCGCCCGGCCGGCTGACCAGTTCGCGGAGGAGGGCCTCGGCGGGAAAGAGCGAGACCCCCTCGAAGCGGATGGCTTCGATCATCGTCTTCGGCCCCTCCCGGACATCGAAGACCGCCCGCACACCCGTTTTCTGCTTGACCAGGTCAAGCCTGACCTGAACGTCGGCGAAGCCGTTTTCCTTGTAAAAGGCCTCGACTTCGCGGGGGATCGAAAAAAGACGGTCATAGCTGAGGAGCGCGAAAAACGGGACGCCCTCGCGGATGGCCAGCCTCGTCTTCATATCCAACTCGGAGAACGCGGCCAGACCCTGGAAACTGACGCTCTCGATCTTGAACTTCCCTCCGGGGGTAATATCGTGGATGATGCGGATCTCATCAGGTCCCTTTTCGACCCGGCTCTTGACCATTGCGAACAGGTAGCCTTTTCGCCGAAGATGGTTGAGGACCCGGGCCTCTCCTTCGTCCAGCCCCCACTGTTCGAACACCCGTTCCTCCCAGATCGGTTCGAGGAGCCGGGACGGGACTTTCGCACCGTTGATGGCGATAATGATCTTCTCGTGGGGCAGGATCTCGACACGGAGGTCCACCAAGGACTTCGCCTCGTCGAACGCTTCGCCGGCCAGACGGACCTCGGCCCTCCGATACCCGGATCTGCCCAGGGCGGCGCTCAAGGCTTCGAGGTCGGCCTCAAGAACGCGCGGGACATAATCGCGGCCGATCTTGCTTTTCATCTTCTTGAAGAGGTCCGCCTCGGAAATATCGGCCTGCCACTCGAGATCGAGCGAACCGATCCTGTAGGATTTCCATCCGGTCGCCCGGAAAACGAGGTTGACCGTGGAATCGCCGGCCTTTCGTTTGACGTCGCATTCGACCGCGGCGGCGAAATAGCCCTCTTTTCTCAAACCTTCGCCGACCTCGGCGACAGCCCCCGGGATCTTGTCTTCCTGGAGGATAGCGCCCGGCCTGAGGGAGACGAGGCTTTCCCTCAAGCGGACCGAGGAATTCCCCGGGACACGGAAAAAAACATTGTTGATGGACAGGTTCCTGACCAGGGCGAAGACGAGCTCGACGCGGTCCTCCCCGCTCTTCAGGACCCGGATGTCGGCGAAGAGGCCCGTGCGGAAGATCTGCTTGACGGCCTGGTCCACGAGCCGCGGCGAATAGGGATCGCCAGGCAGGATGGGGATGAGGTCGAGGAGCCCCTTTTCGGCGGGCTTCCCGTCGACCTCGACCGCGATCTTGGCGATGACCGCGGGTCCCGTGTCCTGGGCCCGGACCGACCGGACGCCGGCCAGGGCGAGGACCGCCGCGAGCGCCAGGACGGCCCCGGCGCGGGGGCGGCGTTCACGGCCGCGTTCTCTAGAAGCGCTTGCGGTACTTGACATCCAAACTCAGCCTTCCCCGGTCGTCCCGCCCGCCGACGAGCGAGAACTTCCTGCTGATGTCCCATTCCATGCGGAAGATCGGGACTTCGTCGATCCCGGCCATGACGGTGGAGTTGGCCAGGATCGTCGAATAGAGGAAGAGGAGGTTCCGGGCGATCTTCTTGCCCACGGTTATCCGGGCGGCGATGCCGCCCGGGGCGCTCTCGGGGATATAGGGGTCGATCCGGAAACGGTCCAAGGAGAAGAGGCCGCCCGGGGTCCTTCTCCTGGCCTGGTCCGCGATCTGATAGGTCAGGAGGGAGGCCGTATTCAGAGCCGTGCTGCGGTCGCCGGAATAGGAATAGTACGTCCGCTTGAAGGCCTCGCCCAGGGCTAGCAGGGACAGGATCTCCTCGGGAGGCAAGGGCGGGGAGGAGGAGAATTCCGGCTTGAGGCGGCTGACCGGACCGCTCATGCTCAGGGTCACCCGGTAGTCCTTGACGTAGGTCTCGCCGCGGAAATCGAGATAGGGCTCCGTGTTGACAGGGTCGACGAAGCTCAGGCGCCCGTTGATCACCCGGAAGCTCCGGTCCTGGAAATAGAGGTCGCCGCTCCCGAGGTCGATCTCGCCGAGGAGGACGGGCGAGGCGAAGTCGCCGGTCGCGGTCAGATTGAACCTGCCGTTGAACTTGCCGAGGGAGTTCTCGATGATGAAGTTCTCATCGGCCCGGAGGCGGATGTTCAGGGACATGCCGTCGAAAAATGAGGGCCCCGTGTCCGCCGCCGGCTCGACTTCCGAGGAAAACCCGAACTCCTCGTAGATCTCGCGCCGCCAGGTCAGCCGCTTGAACAGGAGCTCCCCTTCACAGATGAAGCGCTTCTTGTCCTTGAGCAGGCGGATCGTCCCGTCCACCTGGGCCCGCATCCGTTCCATGGGCGAGAGGATCATGTCCTTGGCCTCGATCCTCATGTCCATCGTGGCGATGCCGGTTTCGCCGATCCCGACCTCGCCGGAGCCGAGGACGTCGCCCCCGCCGAGTTTGCCGCCGAGCGAGGTGATGGTCAGGACGTCGTCGATGTAGCTCGCGGCGGCGGTGAAATCGGTCATGGCATAGGCGAAACCCGGCAGGGGCATGACTGGGGCCTCGACATCGAGGACCACGGCGACCTTCGCTTTCGTTTCGGTCTCTTTGACGTCGGCCGTGAAATCGGCGTGCCCCTGGACCCCGTACCATGGCCAGATGAGGTCAAGGTTGCTTAACCGTCCCTTGACGATCCCCGAGAAAAGCCCGCCGGAAAGAGGAAAATCGAAAGCGGCCTCGAACGGGTTTTCGCCCGGAACGAGCCCGCCCTTGAGGCCGAGGAGGACATGTCCGCCGGCGATATCCAGTTGGAGATCGCCCCGGGCTTCCGTTTTCTCGAGGGGGGAGAGGATCAGGTCCTTGATGCTGAACAGCCCTCCCAGCTTGTCCCTGCCGAAGACGCCCCGACCGGCCAAGGACAGGGACAGCCGGCCGGAAGCGGCCGAGACGACCTGGCGGAAATCGAGCTCCTCGCCGCGGAGGTCGAAATCGAACTCACCGTCGACGATCCCGACGAGCAGCCGGCCTTCGAAACGCCCGCCATAGAAATCCATGGCCAGCTCGGGGAACGACAGGATGCCGTCCTTCCATTCGAGTCGGCCGGAAACACGGCCGGCCTTCTCGCCGTAGCCGGTGATCTCGGGACTTGTGAAGTTCCCCGAGAACTCCTGGACGCCGGCCCTGTCGACCATCCGGAAATCGCCCGAGGCACGCCCCGAGAGCGAGACGGGGACCTCGAGGGCGGGGAGGATCCTGGCCAGCTCCCCTTCCCCGTCCTTGACGTCCACTTCGAGCGTGTCGCCCTCGGTCCTGACCCGGACCCGGCCCTTGAGCGCGGGGTCGTCGACGTCGAAGGTGCCCTCGAAACCGCCCCCCGAAATGACGGCCTCCGTCTCGACGAAAGCGGCATCGAACTGGTCGAAGCCGCCGGGAGACAAGGTGGCCTTCAGGGAGACGACCGGGGAGGCGGATCTGCCGCTGAGCCGGACGTCGGCGTAGCCCGCGCCCCGGATCTCGCCGAAGCCGAACGTCTCGTCGAGGACAAGGGAGACGAATTCCCGCGTCTGCTTGACGTCGAAGACCTGTCCCCGGATCCTTGTGTCGATGTCGCCGGAGAGATCGATGGCGGCGGTCGCTTCGAGGCGGCCGAAGTTCGATTCGAGGCCGGGCGTCCGGATGGAAACGCTATGAGTGGCGAAGTCGACGCCGACCTCGGCGCCGCCGCGGAAGGCGAACCGGCCTCCCTGCCGGTCGAGCGATCCGGCGCGGAACTCGGCGTCGACCGCGAGCTTGCGATTCTCGAGGCTAAAGGTGCCCCAGACGGGGGAACTGACCGGCCAGGGGATCTTGAGCTCGCTGAAGACCGGGTCGACGAAGATCGGGGCGGCCCGGCCCTCGACCCGGCCATGAAGAAAGGTCAGGCCCAGGCTTTCGGCGGGGAGTCCGGGCTTCTGGATCGTGAGGTCGACCCTGCCGCCCGTCGCCGGCGCGAGGTCGAAACCGCCACGGATGAGGCCCATGGGCACGCCGCAAAGCACCAAAGCGTCCGAAGCGAGGCTCGTCTCGAAGGCGAGCTCGGCGTTCATGCGCCGGAGCTTCCCCTCCCCGCCGACCTTCCCCTTCCATTCGAAGGGCATGTGGAGGATGGCGTCGAGAAAAGCGGTCTCGATATCGAAACGGACGTTCAGATCGACCTCTGGGTCGGGGAAATTCCGAACGCCGCCTTCCACCTGGAGGACGACATCGGGGCCTTCGACCGAAAGCCGGTCGATCTTCACCGCTTCGCCCCGGCCGGAAAGCAGGGCGGTGAGGGACCCGCCGAAGTCGATGTTCTGGGCCGGAGACGAATAACCGCACCGCTCGGCCGTCGCCCGGGCCGAGAACTCCTCGCCGCTTTGGGTGACTCGCGCCATAAGTCCCCGGACCTCGATCGTCGCCGCGCCGGTCTCAAAGGACACCGAACCGTCCTCGACGACCCCCTCCTCGATGATGAAAGGAAGGGAGAGAACGGACACCGGGCGCCTGGCTTTCGGACGCGGCGCGCCCGGGGCGCCCCGGGTGAGGCGGACCTCCGGAGACTCCAGCCGGACGGAAATGGATTTCTGGTTCCTGAGGAGGGAGAGAAAGGAGACCTCGACACTGACTCGGCGGGCCCTGAAGGTCGGCGGGCCGGCGAGAGAGCGGACGTTCTCGAGGACGAGAGCGGGCGGGAAATAGGACGCCTTCAGGCTATCGTAGGCGAACGACTTGTGGAGCTCCTTGCGGACCTCGCCCAGAAAGACGTTCTTGCCGACGACCAGGCTCGAGAAAAGTACGCCCAGGACGAGGACGAACACCGTGACCCGCCGAACCTTCTGGACGAGGATCCGGACGTGTTCGCGGATCCGGAAGATGGGGTGGAATCTCACTTCTTGACTTTTCTCCAGTCGGCGAGGAACCGTTCGATGCCGAGGTCCGTCAACGGATGCTTGGCCAGCTTTTCGAGGACCCCGTAGGGGACCGTGGCGATGTCCGCCCCGACGAGGGCCGCCTCGACGACGTGCCGCGGGTGGCGGACGCTGGCCACGATGACCTCGGTTTCGAAGCTGTAGTTCTCGAAGACCTGGACGATCTCCTCGATGAGGCCCATGCCGTCCTCGGAGGCGTCGTCGAGGCGCCCGATGAAGGGGCTGACAAAACGGGCCCCCGCCTTGGCGGCGAGGAGGGCCTGGCTCGCGGAGAAGATGAGGGTCATGTTGACCGGGATGCCCTCGGCGTGGAGCGTTTTGGTCGCCTTGAGGCCCTCCAGGCAGATCGGGATCTTGACCGCGACGTTGGGCGCGATCCGGGCCAGGCCCCGGCCTTCGACCACGATGTCTTCGGCGCGGAGCGAGACGCATTCGGCGCTGACGGGTCCGGCGCAGACGGCGCAAATGGCACGGATGTTGTCCTCAAAGGTCACGTTCTCCTTGGAGCAGAGCGACGGGTTGGTGGTCACCCCGTCCAGGACCCCCCAGCTCGCGACCTCGCGGATCTCCTCCAGGTTGGCCGAATCCAGGAACAGCTTCATGTGTCCTCCTTGTCGTTTGTGCGGGTGTAGGTGTTCGAGAGCACGCCGATCCCCTCGATCTGGACGTCCACCCGGTCTCCGGGGGTCATGGGGCCGACTCCTGCGGGCGTGCCCGTGGCGATGATGTCGCCGGGGTTGAGGGTCATGACCCGGGAGAGGAACCGGACGAGGGCGGGGACGGAAAAGATGAGGTCGGCCGTGTTCCCCGTTTGGACCAGCTTGCCGTTGAGGAACGTCTTCAGGTGGAGCGCCGCCGGGTCGAGTCCCGTGACGACGCAGGGCCCGATGGCGGCGAACGTGTCGAAGGACTTGGCCCGGGTGAATTGGACGTCCTTCTTCTGCAGGTCCCTGGCCGTAACGTCGTTGAAACACGCGTAGCCCAGGATGAAGTCGGAAACGGGAGCATCGTCGCCGAGCCCGCGGGCTTTTTTCTTGATGACGACGGCCACCTCCCCTTCGTAATCGACGCGGCCGGCCATGGCCGGTTGGGCGATCCTGTCCAGGTGGCCGATGACGGCCGTCGGCGGCTTGAGGAAGATCAGGGGCTCTTCGGGCAGGGGGTTCCCCAATTCCTCGGCGTGGGCCTTGTAGTTGCGGCCAATACCGATGATCTTCGTGGGCAGGACGGGAGGCAGGACGCGGACCTCGCCGATGGGGACGGGGCTCGATCCGATCTTGAAGTCGCCAAAGACCGATCCGACGATGGGGAAAAGGTACTCCTCCTTCAGGATGCCCATGAGGATCCTCTTGCGGTACCTGAACCTGTAGATTCTCACGGCCTCGCTCCTTTCGCCACGACGGACGCTCCTTCGGACCTCGGGCCTTCGTTCCCGGCCAGGTCGACGGCGCTGACGGCATAGACGTAGGACACGCCTTTCGCGGCCGACCGGTCGGTGAATATGTTTTCCCGGACGAGACCCTCGCCAAGGGGGCCGAAGGGCTGGCCGACGGCCTCTCTTCTCCAGACCCTGTAACCGTCGAGGTCGCGCTCCTTGGCCGGCCTCCAGCTCAGCGAGACGAATCCTTCGGCAGCGACGGCGGCCAGGCCGGCCGGCGCGGCGGGAGGGAAAACGTCGCGCGGGACGATCTCCACGGCCGAAGAATCGCCGCTCTCCAAAGCGCCATCCGCGCCGGCGGCAACGGCCCGGACAAAATAGCTCTGGGCCTTCCCGAACTCGAAATCGCGGTCCTCGAACGTCAGGCCGTCGAGGGGGGAAGGCGTGAGCTTGCGCGGCGGGCCCTCCCCAACGTAACGATAGACGACGTAGCCGCCGGCGGCCCCGAGAGGCGTGCCGTCGATGTTCGAGTCGGGCGCCAGCCAACGGACCTCGATGAAGTCCGGGAAGACGCGGACGTCCACGGATCGCGGGGGTTTCGGGCAGGCCCGGATGTCCACGGCGGCGGACACGGCGAAATCCGAGGAGCGCTTTTCGGCGTCGATGACCCGGACGGCGAAGGCCAGGCGCTTCGGTCCGGCGGGGCCCGGGTCGAAGGCGAAGGGAAAGGCCCTCCCGGAGTCCCGCGCGTCGGCCCGGCGCTCGAAGCTCCCGAACTCCTCTTTGGGGATCCGCCGGGCCAGCCGGGCCGTTTTTTCGACCTCGGCCGACGCGAAGGGCCGGCCGCCTGCCGGCAAGCCCGTGTCGAAGACCCAGATCTCGATGGTTTCGAGGTCGGTCAGGGGGCGGCCGGAGACGGCTTTGACCGGGTTCGTCCATTCCAGGACCACGGTCTGGCCGCGCTGGGCGGCCGCCAGGCCCTCGACGGCCATGGGCTCGCGGCCGGCCGGGAGCTCGAGCGGACCTTTCCGGCCGCAGGCCGGAAAGACGAGCAACGGCAGCCCGAGGATGAGCGTCGCGAACGGTCTGGCCATCACAGGATGAAACGCCGCAGGTCCTGGTTTTCGAGAATGTCCTTGAGGTGCTCCCGGACGTACTCCCGGTCGATCCGGATGGCCTTCTCGGCGATGTCCGGGGCGGCGAAGGAGATGTCCTCCATGACTTTTTCGACGACGGTGTGGAGGCGGCGGGCCCCGATGTTCTCGGCATCGGCGTTGACCTTTTCCGCGACGTCTGCGATCTCGTCGACGGCGTCCGCGGTGTAGGAGACGCTCACGCCCTCCGTGGCCATGAGGGCCTCGTACTGGCGGATCAGGGCGTTCTCCGGCTCGGTCAGGATGCGCACGAAGTCGTCCTTGCCGAGCGGCGTGAGCTCGACACGGATCGGGAACCGGCCCTGGAGCTCGGGGATGAGATCGGAGGGCTTGGAAACGTGGAAGGCGCCGGCGCCGATGAACAGGATGTGGTCGGTCCGGACGAGCCCGAAGCGTGTGTTGACCGTCGTGCCCTCGATGATCGGCAGGAGGTCGCGCTGGACGCCCTCGCGGCTGACGTCGGGCCCGTGACCGGACTCCCGGCCGGCGATCTTGTCGACCTCGTCGAGGAAGATGATGCCCGACTGCTCGACACGCTCGATGGCCAGGCGGGAGACCTGGTCCATGTCGACGAGGCGTTTTTCCTCTTCCTCGAGGATGACCTCCCGCGCCTCCTTGATCTTCATCCGCCGCCGCTTCATCCGGCCGCCCAGGAAGCCCGGAAGGAACTCCTGGATCTGGAACCCGATCTCCTCGACCCCGGAGTTCGAAACGACCTCGAGGGGCGGCGACGTCTTTTCCTTGACCTCGATGTCGACCGGCCGGTCCTCGAGGAGCCCGTCGCGGAGCTGGGCCCGCAGTTTCTCCCTGGTGTCGTGGAATTTCGAATCGTCCCCCTCGCCGTTCGCGTCGTCGCGCTTCTTGGGCGGCGGCAGGAGGATATCCAGGAGCTTATCCTCGGCGTTGGCCTTGGCCTTCTCCATGATCTCGGCGACCTTCTCCTGCTTGACCATGTCGACGGACATGCGGACGAGGTCCCGGATCATGGACTCGACGTCCCGGCCGACGTAGCCGACCTCGGTGAACTTGCTGGCCTCGATCTTGAGGAAAGGCGAGGCGGTCAGCTTGGCCAGCCGCCGGCTGATCTCCGTTTTGCCGACTCCGGTGGGGCCGATCATGAGGATGTTCTTGGGCGCGATCTCGTCGGCCAAGGGAGGAGGCAGCTTGCGCCGGCGGAAGCGGTTCCTCAGGGCGATGGCCACGGCCTTCTTGGCCGCTTTCTGACCAATGATGTGCTTGTCGAGCTCGGCCACGATCTCCCGCGGCGTGAGTTCCGCGTCGGGGATGTCGGCCGCGGGCCTCTCGAACGTCTCGGGAAGGACGATGGGCATTCAGAGCTCCTCGACCTTGATCTCGTTGTTCGTATAAACGCAGATCCCGGCGCTTATCGCCAAGGCTTCGGCGGCGATCTGCCGCGCGTCGAGGCCGGTGTGCCGGATGAGGGCCCGAGCCGCGGCCAGGGCGAAAGGGCCGCCGGAGCCGATGGCGATGATGCCGTCGTCGGGCTCGACGACGTCCCCGGTGCCGGAGATGAGCAGCAAACTTTCCGCGTTGGCCACGATGAGGAGGGCATCGAGCTGGCGGAGCGACTTTTCCATGCGCCAATCTTTGGCCAGCTCGATGGCCGCCCGGGAGAGGTTGCCACGGTATTCTTCGAGCTTCACCTCGAACCGAGCGAACAGGGCGAACGCGTCCGACGTCGCCCCGGCGAACCCGGCCAGGACGTCACCTTTGGCCAGGCGGCGGATCTTCAGGGCGGTCTGCTTCAGGATGGTCTGGCCCATGGTCACCTGGCCGTCGGCGGCCATGGCCGTTTTTCCCTTGTGCCGGACGCAGATGACGGTGGTCGAACGGATCATGCGCGCACCTTCTTTATATTCAATAATAATATAGGATAGGCGGGGACAAGTAAAGCCGGCCGGGAGCTCGTTTGACCTCGTTCGGCCAATTCATTAAGATACTGAAAAACGTCCCTCTTGAGGAGGCCCCATGTCGTCTTTGACCCTGGTGGTCATGGCAGCGGGCATCGGCAGCCGCTACGGTGGACTGAAGCAGATCGACCCCGTCGGCCCGAGCGGCGAGGTCGTGCTCGATTACTCCGTGTTCGACGCCCTCCGGGCGGGGTTCGGCCGGGTCGTCTTCATCATCCGCAAGGACATCGAAGATGCCTTCCGGGAGAAGATCGGCCGCCGCATCGAGAGGGCCGTAGACACGGCCTACGTCTTCCAATCCATAGACCGGCTCCCACCGGGGTTCGCCGTTCCCGAGGGGCGGATCAAGCCCTGGGGCACGGCCCAGGCCATCCTGTCATGCCAGGATTCCGTCCGGACCCCTTTCCTGGCCATCAACGCCGATGACTACTACGGCCGGACGGCCTTCGAGGCCATGGCCGGTCATCTTGGACGGGAGGGCGGCGGGTCCGGCCGGCATGAGTTCGCCATGGTCGGCTACCGGCTGGCCAACACGCTCTCCGACCACGGCACGGTCGCCCGGGGCGTCTGCACGGCCACGGCCGATGGCTATCTCGTCGGCATCCGCGAGCTCCTGAAGATCCGCAAGTTCGGCGACGCCGTGGAGCACACGGAGAACGACGCCGATTGGATGCCCCTCGATCCCGAGAGCTGGACATCCATGAATTTCTGGGGCTTCACTCCCGGCCTCTTCGTCGAGCTCGAGGCTCGCTTCCCCGAGTTCCTCAGGACGAGCGCCGCGGCCATCCAGAAGGCGGAATTCCTCATCCCCGAGGTGGTCGGCGCCCTGCTGCGTGAGGGCCGGGCCAGGGTCCGGATCCTGCCGACGCAGGAACGCTGGTTCGGCGTGACCTATCCCGAGGACCGGCCCGCCTTCCGAACGGCCATCCTAGGGCTCATCAAGGAGGGCGTCTATCCCCGGGGCCTCTGGCCCGGGGCATGATGGGCGCGTTGAGGCCTGGAAACCAATCCCGGCCCCGGAGCGTATTATCAGTGAGTTTGAAATTTCGGGTTCGAATTGATATTCTTGATATAAACACTCGAACGATCCCATGAAGTGTCCCCGCTGCCAGAACGAAAATCCCGAGGGGACCCGTTTCTGCGGCCGCTGCGGACGCGAGCTTCCGGGGTCAGGAGAGACCGTCGCTTTGGAGACGGCGACCTTCCAGACCCCCGGTAAGGGCCTCGAGAGGGGCGCGACGTTCGCCCGCAGATTCGAGATCATCGAGGAGATCGGCAAGGGCGGCATGGGCACCGTCTACAAGGCCTACGACAGCAAGATCCGGGAGGTCGTCGCCCTCAAACTGCTCAAACCGGAGATCGCCTCGGACCTCGAGGTCATCGAGCGCTTCCGGAACGAGATCAAGCTGGCCCGGCAGGTCTCCCACCGGCATGTCTGCCGGATGTACGACCTGGGCGAGGAGTGGCTCTCGATCTACATCTCCATGGAATACGTCGCCGGCGAGGACCTCAAGAGGTTCATCCACAGGGCCGGCCACCTCAACGAAGCCAAAGCCCTCGACCTGGCCAAGCAGATCCTCGAGGGTCTCGTCGAGGCCCACCGCCTCGGTGTCATTCACCGCGACCTCAAGCCGCAGAACATCATGATCGACCGCGACGGCAACGCCAAGATCATGGACTTCGGCATCGCCCGCTCGCTCCACACCAAGGGCGTGACCGGGACCGGCGTCATCATCGGGACCCCGGAATACATGGCCCCGGAGCAGGCCGAGGCCCACGACGTCGACCACCGGGCCGACATCTACGCCCTGGGAGCCATCCTGTTCGAGATGGTCACGGGCCGGGTGCCCTTCGAGGGCGAGACGCCCCTCAGCATCGTCCTCAAACACCGCAGCGAGCCCCCTGCCGACCCTCAAACGATCAACGCCCAGCTTTCGGAGGGCATGAGCCGGGTCATCCTGAAATGCCTCGAGAAATCCCGCGAGCGCCGCTACCAGAGCGCCGCGGCGGTCCTCGAGGACCTCGCCTCGGTCGAAAAAGGGCTGCCGGCGACCCGGCAGGTCACGGTCAAGAGCAAGCCCCTCACGGACCGCGAGATCACGGTCAAGTTCAGCCTCAAAAAGGCCCTGGTTCCGGGTCTCATCGTCGCCGGGGTCGTCATCACCGGACTCGTCTATCTCATCAACAAGGCCGATAACCGCGTCACTCCGGCAAAATCCCGTCAGGAAGCTATTTTCGGGCCGGACGATGCGGGCGGGAGGAGGCCGGGGCTCGAAGCGAAGAGAGCGGATAAACCGCTTCCTCCGCCCCCCGATGAGGAGGCCCTGACTCCCCTCTCGGGCGGCGGCGCGAAATCAGGGATCATGAGCTTCCTCGCCCCCTTCATTAAGGACCCGTCCAAGTTCCTCGGCGAGAAGGACGCCCAAGAGGTCGAGAAGGTCCTGGTCACCCTCAAGGAGAAATACCCCGCCGAGGCGGCCGCCTTCTCCAACTACATCGATAATATCCAGACGAGGATCGAGCAGGGGAAAAAACATAAGGAAGCGGGCAACGTCGCCGCCTCGCAGAAGAGCTACGATCGGGGCGAATCGGAGATGCGCAAGCTCCTGGCCCAGGTCAGCGAACGGGAGAGGGCCGAAAGGGCTTTCAAGGAACTGCAGGACACGAAGCAGAAGACCGGGGCCTCGGCGCGGCGCGACCGCCCGAACCTCCTGACCTGGATCGCGACGGAGAAGGAAAAGGACGCGTCCGACGCCTTCGCCAAGAACGATTTTTCCGGAGCCCGCATCCTCTGCGGCATCCTTATACGCGTCCACGGCCTGAGCCTGAAGGTCGAAGACGAGGACCAGGGGCTGGCCGCGCTCCAGGAACTCACCGGCTCGATCCGCAAGGACGCCGAGACGGCCATGGCTCCCAGTAAGCAAGCCTGGCTCTATGACCGGGCCAGGGCCGAAGAGGAGGGCGCCCGGAAAATGGCCGGGGAAAAGCTCATACTCCAGGCTGCGGAACAGTACATCCTGTCCGCTTTCCTCTTCGAAAAGGCCAAAGAAGTCGCCCTCGAAAGCGCCCAAGCTGGACGGGATTGACCGCCGCGCCATGAAAAAGAAAAAAACCCGCCTGCTCTTCGTCTGCTACGGGAACATCTGCCGCAGCCCCATGGCCGAAGGCATCGCCCGCAAGCGCCTCGGCCCGTCCGCCGACGTCGCCAGCGCGGGGATCGCCGCGACGGGCGGGCCGGCTTCGGAGGAGGCGGTCCTGGTCATGAAGCTCGTCTACAACGTGGACATCTCCTCCCACATCGCCCGCCCTGTCGGGATCTACGACATCGCCGCCTTCGACCATGTCATCGCCCTGGACGTTTCCATTTTCAACCATCTCCGGGATATCTGGGGCGTCCCGGAAAGCGTTCTCTACGGCTGGGACATCGAGGATCCCCTGGGTCAGGGGTATGACGTTTACAAAGGTACCGCCCGTAAGATCGAACGTCGTCTCGAGCAGTTCCTGGCCGCGCACGGCCTCGACGCCTGAGCCGCCGTCCTATTTGTCCATCATCGTTTCGATAAAACGGAGCGAAGGCACGTTGGCGAAGACGATCTTCATGACCGCCAGGATGGGGACGGCCAGGATCATGCCGGGGATGCCCCATAACCAGGCCCAGAAAAAGAGGGAGAACAGGACAAGGAGAGGGGAAAGCTCAAATTCTTTTCCCATGAGCCGGCGTTCGAGGATGTTGTGCAGGGCCGCGTGAACGGCGACCAGGAGTACCAGGACGGTCCCGACCTTGATGTTGAACGATCCTTCCAGGAAGAAGGCCATGACGACGGGCAGGGCGACAGAGACGATGGCACCGAGAGCCGCGATGTAGTTGAACAGGAAGGCCAGCACGCCGAAGACGACGGCGAAGCGGACCCCGAAGACGGACAGGACGACGGTGACCAGGATCCCGATGAGGAGGTTCGTCAAGGTCTTAACAGCCAGGTACTTCTGGATCTCGCAATTGATCCGGACCGCCGCCCCGCTCAGGGTCGAGGCCTGGCCGGGAGCGAAGGCCTCGGGAATTTTCTTGGCCATCCGGCCGCGCCCGGCCAGGATGAAGATCATGAAGACGAAGACAAGGAACAGCTGGGACATGAAGGTGAAGAATGGCCCGAGGGCGGAGAGGAGAAACGTCCCCAACCGGTCCACGTTAAGACCGTTGATCAATTCCGTCAGGCCGACCTTGAGCCGCGGGTTAGGCACGAGTTGGTCGATCCTCTCGACGAACGATTTAATCATCTCCGTGTAGGACGGGATCTCGGCGGCGAGGGACTTGCCGCCCGAATAGAAGACGGTCCCGATGAGGTAGAAGACGGTGAAGATCACGAGCAGGATGAGGATCAGGGCGACGGACTTCGGGACCTTGCGGCGGACAAGAAAATCGAGGACAGTCGAAACGGCGAAGGCAAACAAGAAGGCCAGGCTGAACGGGATGAGGACGGACTTGGCCAGCTTCAGGAAGACCCCCAGCAGGAAAAGGACGACGATCCCGACGCCGAATTTAACGAACCTGTTCTTGTCCACGATGCCTCCTCGCGCCATCATCATAACGAAAACCGCATGAAAAGGGAACCGCTCCGGAGGCCTCAGGATGCTGTCCGGTTTTTGCAGTGACGGGGACCACGCATATCCCCCGGACCCCCGGGAACCAGTCCCGGCGGTTCCCCCATCGGAAGCCGATGGGCCCCCCTCCGCTACGGGGTCTATGCATGGCCCCCATCACTGCCCGGGCAGCCTCCTTCGGCCTCCTGCCCGCATCGTTATTTGGCGGGAGACGGGATCCTGAGGAGCGGCGAGGAGCGAGCTCTGGGGAGCGACCGATAGAAATGAGGCGGAGCTGCTCGCAGCCGCACTTCTGAGGAAGTTCAGGAACGAATCATTTCTACAATTGCTCAATCCGCCCCATCGGCTCTCTTGTAATGCCCGGTTTGACGGTGTCTCGCTAGCTGTGGTATACGCTTGGGCGCGGGGACAGGGGGCCGAAGGAGAGGACGATGAACGACCGTATAGCGAAGAGGACCGGGCTGCTGCTGGCTATCGCCTGCCTGGCCGTGGGAACCCTCTGGGCGGCGGATCTTAAAAACCTGACAAAGGAGCTTTTCGTTATCCCCTCGACGACGGGGAACGAAGACCTCCTGGCCGGGAAGATCCGCGGGCTTCTGCCGAGAGGCCTGGCTATCGAGGAGGATGGCCTGGGTACGGTGGCCGTCCGGCTCCGCGGCCCTGGAGCGCCGACGCTTCTCCTCGCCGCCCTCGACGGCTACGGCCATATGGTCAGCGGTATCACCGCCGACGGTTACCTGACCCTCGACCGGCCCGCGGCCCCTCCCCACGCCCGATTCGACACTTATCTTCTTGGCCAGCCCGTCATCATCTCGACCGCAAGCGGGCCCGTCCAGGGCGTCGTCTCCCAGCCCGCCATGCATCTTCTCACCCAGGAACGGCGAAAAGCGCTCGTCGAAAATTTCTCCCTCGAAAACGCCTTCGTCGACATCGGCGTCCGGTCGGAGAGAGAGGCGCGGGAGAAGGGTGTCGAGATCCTGGACCCCGTCACCTTTTGGCCGGCCCTGACTGAACTCGCCGGGGAGGAGTGGTCCGGACCTTCCCTCGGGCTGAAAGCCGTCGCGGCCGTCCTCATCTCCGTCACGGAGTCCCTGACCAAGGAATCGCCCTCGGGACAGACCATCATCGCCTGGGCCGCCCAAACCAAGGCCGCCGCCCGCGGACGGGGCGCTCGTCCGGCCCTGGGCGCCGTGCGGGCAAAAGCGAAGTGGGATCCCGGAAGGACGGTTGTCGTCGGCGTCATCGCCGTCGGCAAGGACGGGACAGCGCCCGTCCCGGGGAAGGGCCCGGTCCTAGTCCTGGCCAAAGACGAACCAACGGCTCTACGGCAGTCCTTCGAGCGGGCGGCCACCGGGGCGGGCATTCCCTATCAGTTCCTGGCCGCGGCGGACTCGCCGCTCGCCATCCCGTTCGCCAGCCCGCAGTCCGAAGTCCTGACGGTCGCCCTGCCGGTCCAATTCCTCAATACGCCCTCCGAAGTCGTCGACCTCAAGGACATCCAGGCCTTGCGGGACCTTCTCGAAAGATTTCTCCGCATGGGAGGTGACCGATGACCAAGCGTCTGACAGTCCTCATCTTAGCCGTCTTCATGTCTGGGGCGCTGGCCGCGGACCTGTCCCAGGCTTGGGACATCCTTCGGGAGATCCTCTTCGTTCCCGGGGTCTCCGGGCACGAAGGTCCCGTCTCTGATTTCATCCAGCAAAGACTACCCGCCGGCTTCAAAACCCAGCGGGACGGGATGCATAATGTTTGGTTCACGGTCGGCAGCGGAAAGCCCCACATCCTTTTCGTGGCCCACTCCGACGAGCTCGGCTGGATCGTCGACAAGATCACGCCGGAAGGACGGCTCCGGGTCAAGCGCGGCGGCGGGATGCTGCCCGAGGCGGCGGAAGCGCGGCCCGTCCTCATCCACGCAGCCCACGGCCCCGTCGCTGGGATCGTCGCCCCGCGGCTGGGCTACGACGTACGGCGTCAGCCGTCGGATGCGCCGGAAGCACCCTTCACCGCAGAGAATTTCGATATCTTCCTCGGCGTCTCGACCGAGGCCGAGGCCCGGGCGCTCGGCGTCGCCGAAGGCGATCCTATAACGCCCAAGAAAGTCCTTGTCGACTTCGCCCCCGGCCTGATGGCCAGCCGCGCCATCGACGACCGGGCCGGCTGCGCCGCCCTTCTCGACGCGGCCCTCCGCTTGAAGGCCGCCGCCTTCCGCGGCAAGACGGTCACCTTCGCCTGGGACGTTCAGGAGGAAACGGGACTCTTCGGGGCGGCCGAACTGGCCAAGACTTTGAAGCCGGACTTCGTCTTCGCCATCGACACGTTCGTTTCGACCGACTCGCCGCTCGAATCCAAGCGCTTCGGCTATCTACCGGTCGGGAAGGGAGCGGTCCTACGGGCCGTCGACTCGAGCAATGTCACGCCCAGGACAGAAATCAGCAAGGTCATGGCCATCGCCAAAAAGCGCGGCATCCCCGTCCAGGTAGGCAACTCCCGCGGCGGGAACGACGGCTCGGTCTTCCTTGCCGGCGGCGCTGTGGACATTCCCCTCTCGTGGCCGGGTTCCTACGCCCATTCCCTCATCGAGAAGATCGACCGTCGCGACCTCGAGGCCCTAACGGACCTCATCCTGGCCATTATTTCAGACTGGAAATGACACCGCCGAATTAGTCCGTGGGACGCCATCCGGGCGGTGGCAGGTATCATCCGGAGCCCCCGTAGCGGAGGGGGGCCCGTCGGCTGTAAGCCGACGGGGGAACCGCCGGGACTGGTTCATGGGGGGCCGGGGGATACAGAGGATGCCTGGCGCCGCCAAAACGGGTGGCGCCCTGAGCTCAGGTCAAAATCTTTTCGAAGAAATCGTTCCCCTTGTCGTCGACGATGATGAAGGCCGGGAAATCCTTGACCGTGATCTTGAAGACGGCCTCCATCCCGAGCTCGGAATAGGCCACGACCTCCTGACTGGTGATACAGTCCCGGCCCAGCCGGGCGGCAGGCCCGCCGATCGAGCCCAGGTAGAAGCCGCCGTTCACCTTGCATGACTCGGTCACGCCCTTGGAACGGTTGCCCTTGGCCAGCATGACCAGCGACCCGCCCATCTTCTGGAAGAGAGGCACGTAGTCGTCCATGCGGCCGGCCGTCGTCGGGCCGAAGGAACCGGAAGGATGGCCGGGAGGGGTCTTGGCCGGGCCGGCGTAATAGATGATGTGGTCTTTGAAATAGGCCGGGAGGTCCTCGCCTACGTCGACCTTTTCCTTGAGCTTGGCGTGGGCGATATCACGGGCGACGATGATCGGGCCGTTGAGCTTGAGCAGGGTGGCCACGGGATACTTGCTGAGCGTGGCTCGGATCTCGGACATCGGCCGGTTGAGATCGACCGGGACGGCGGGAACATCGGTCGCGGCGGGCTGAGGGAGGTATCTGGCAGGGTCCTTCTCGAGCTTTTCGAGGAATATCCCGTCGCGGGTGATCTTGGCTTTGACGTTCCGGTCGGCGTTGCAGCTGACACCCATCCCGATCGGGCAGGAAGCGCCGTGGCGGGGCAGGCGGATGACCCGGACGTCGAGGCAGAAGTACTTCCCCCCGAATCCGGCCCCAAGCCCGATCTTACGGGAAGCTTCGAGGAGCTTGGTCTCGAGTTCGATGTCGCGGAAAGCACGGCCTCCCGGTCCTCCCGTCGTCGGCAGATGGTCGAGGTAACGGGCCGAGGCGAGTTTCACCGTCTTGAGGACGAGCTCGGCCGACGTGCCTCCGACGACGACGGCCAGATGGTAAGGCGGGCAGGCCGCCGTGCCGATCCCTTTCATCTTGCCGACGAGGAATTTCTGCAGGGCCTCTGGGTTGAGCACGGCCTTGGTTTCCTGGAAGAGATAGGTCTTATTGGCCGAGCCGCCGCCCTTGGCGATGAACAGGAACCCGTACTCGTCGCCGTCGACGGCGGCGATGTCGATCTGGGCGGGCAGGTTCGTCCCGGTGTTCTTCTCGTCATACATCGTCAGCGCGGCGTTCTGGGAATAGCGGAAATAGTTCTTGGTGTAGGCGTTGAAAACGCCGCGCGAAAGGGCCTCCTCGTCGCCACCGCCCGTGAAGACCCGCTGGCCCTTCTTGGCATTGATGATGGCCGTCCCCGTGTCCTGGCACATCGGGAAAACGCCCTCGGCCGAGATCACGGCGTTCTTCAGCATCTCCAAGGCGACGTAGCGGTCGTTGGCCGAGCTCTCCGGGTCTTTGAGGATCGCGGCCATCTGCTCGAGATGGGAAGGCCTCAGTCGGAAGGCCACGTCATGGAAAGCACGCTCGGCCAGAAGGGTCAGGCCCTCGGGCGCGACCTTAAGGATCGGGCGCCCGTCGCATTCGCCGGCGGCAACCTGGTCTTGCGAGACGGCCTCGTACTCGGTCGTGTCCTGTCCCAGGGAAAAGAGGGGCGTGTAGACGAATTCGGACATGGTACTCCTTCCATCGGCCCGGCGAGACGCCGCCGGATTATTGGGCCTGGACCTTGCCCAGGCCGTATTCGTAGCCCTTCTCGAAGGCCATCAGGTTGAGCCCCTCCGTCCCCTTGGGCACGGAGGTCTCGACCGCCTTGCGCATGGCGTCCTTGGACACGAGCCCGGTCACGGCCGCGAAGAACCCCGCCATGACCATATTGAGGACGACCTTCCGGCCGAGCTCTTCGGCGATCCGCGTCGCGGGGATGCCGTGGATTTTGACCGTCGGAGGCAACCCCTTGGGGTTGACGAGCTCCTCTTCGATGAGGATCATCCCGTTCGGGTCAAGTTCGGGAGAAAATTTCGCGAACGCCTCCTGGCTCATGATGACCATGACCTGCGGCTGTTTGACATAGGGATAGCGGATGGACCCGTCGGAGACGATGACCTGGGCGCTGCAGGCGCTGCCCCGGGCCTCGGGCCCGAAGGCCTGGGTCATGGTGGCGTCCTTGCCGTCGAAGAGGGAGGCCGCCTTGCCGATGATGTAGCCGGTCAGGATGACGCCCTGGCCGCCGAAACCGCCGATCTTGATCTCCGTCTTGACCATGTTATCCCTCGTAAACCTTGTACTTCGAACCGAGGCGTTCCTGGTAATGGACGTTCATCGCCTCGAGGTAGGTCGGCCGCTCGATGTCGACGAACTTGCCGACGATCATCTTGTCGCGTAGGCCGATGTCGGCGTCTTTCGTTTTGGCGTCGGTGCGGATCTCGCTGTTCTCGCAGTACCAGCGCAGGCGATCGAGGCCGTCGCCCATTTTCTGCTGGCGTTCGAAGATCGTCGGGCAGGGCGCCACGATCTCGATGAACGAAAATCCGGGCTTCTGCATGGCCTCGACCATGGCGTTCGTCTGGTTGTAGACGTGAAGCGACGTCCAGCGGGCGACGTAGACCGCGCCGACGGACTCGGCCAAGAAGGGCAGGTTGAAAGGACTTTCGAAGTTGCCATAGGGCGAAGTGGACAGGATGGACTCCGTGGGGGTCGTCGCGGCCACCTGCCCTCCGGTCATGGCGTAGTTGAAATTATTGATGCAGATGACCGTGATGTCGATGTTCCGCCGCGCGGCGTTGATGAAGTGGTTGCCGCCGATGGCGATGATGTCGCCGTCGCCGCTGAAGACGATGATCTTGAGTTTGGGGTTGGCCAGCTTCAGCCCGGTGGCGAAGGGAATGGCCCGGCCGTGCGTTGTATGGAAGGAGTCGACCTTGACATAGCCGGCGACGCGGCCGGTGCAGCCGATGCCCGAAACGACCACAACGTCGTCGAGCGGGTAGGCGCATTTTTCCAGGGCCTTGGCGAAACAGTTGACGCTGACGCCGATGCCGCAGGTCGAGCACCAGATGTGGGGCATCCGGTCCATGCGCAGGAAATCGTCCATGGGATGCTTGTCCGGGCCGGTCAATCCCGCGGTTGGGCTCAGGGACGCTTTCTGAAGTTCTTTTATGACCGACATCTATGGGCCTCCTCGATCTTTTTGACGATGTCCTCGATGTTGTGGACCGTTCCTCCGCCGTGCCCGGCCAGGACGACCGGCGCCTTGCCCCGGGCCGAGCGGTCGACTTCGTAGAAGACCTGGCCGTAGTTCATCTCGGCCACGACCATGGCCTTGCCCCGGCTGGCCAACTCGAAGATCCGCTGCTCCGGGAAGGGCCAGACGACGATGAGCCTCAACATGCCGACCTTGATCCCCTTTTTCCGGGCGATGTCGATGGCCTCGACGGCGACGCGGGAGGTGATGCCGTAGGTCACGATGACGACGTCGGCATCCTCGACGCCGGTCTCTTCGTAGCGCCAGATCTTCGGGGCGTTGAGGCGGATCTTGTTGACGAGCCGGTGGACGAGCTGCTCCTGGACCTCGGGGGACATCACCGGATACCCTCGGAAATCATGGGTCAACCCGGTGACGTGGAGCCGGTAGCCGTCCCCGGCCTTGAACATCTCCGGGACCAGGTCCTCGGACGGTTTGAAGGGAAGGTACTCGCCGGGAGGCAGCTTGGTGAAACGCCGGGGCGTGATCTCGATCTGATCGGCCGGGGGAATGACGACCCGCTCCATCATATGGCCGACGCATTCGTCCATCATGAACATGACCGGCACCCGGTACTGCTCCGAAAGGTTGAAGGCCTCGATCGTCAGGTTGAAGGTCTCCTGAGGGGAGTTGGGCGAGAGGGCGATGATCTCGTAGTCGCCGTGCGACCCCCAGCGGGCCTGCATCATGTCGGCCTGGGACGGAAGCGTGGGCAGTCCTGTCGACGGTCCGCCGCGCTGGACGTCGACGAAGACGCAGGGCGTTTCGGTCATGGCCGCCAAGCCGATATGTTCCATCATCAGGGAAAAGCCGGGCCCGCTGGTCACGGTCATGGCCTTCTTGCCGGCCCAGACGGCGCCCTGGATGGCGATCGAAGCGGCCAGCTCGTCCTCCATCTGGATGAAGAGCGCCCTGTCCACAAGCGGCGCTCGCCGGGCGAACCTCTCCACGACCTCGGTCGACGGCGTGATCGGATAGCCGGCGATGAACCGGCACCCGGCCGCCAGGGCGCCCTCGCAGCAGGCGAAGTCGCCGTCGATGTAATGGGATCCGGTGAGAACTCCTTTGGGATCGGCTTTCATGGTTTTTCCCCAGCCTTAGGCAGCTCATAGGTGTAGATGGCGAACTCGGGGCAGATCATGCGGCAGAAGCCGCAGTCGACGCAGAGCTCGGCCTTGACGATCTCCGGCGGGTGGTAGCCCTTGGCGTTGTACTTCTTGGCGGTGACGAGCACGCCGTGGGGGCAGTACTCGATGCAGAAGCCGCAGCCCTTGCAGCGTTCCTCGAGGATGACGATCTCGCCGTGGGGCGTCTCCGGACGGGGGAGCCCGAACGGTGTTTCTCTTTGCCTTACGGGCATGGCTGAACCTCGCTCATGGATTACCGCAGCGTTCCTTGGTATTTCGTCGTCAACTGCTTTTTCCGGACATCGGGATTGGAGTAGTCCGGCAGAAGCATCGGCGCGACCTGCTTATCGACGGGGACATGGCCCTGCTCGAGGGCTTTGTGATAGGCCCGGACGTGTTCGAGCGACAGGGCCCCGTCCTTTTGGACCTTCTTGATGTACTCGGCCGCGCCGCAACCGGCGATCCGGCCGAAGACCACGACATCGAGAAGGGAGTTGCCCATCAAGCGGTTCTCGCCGTGAACGCCGCCGCTGACTTCCCCGGCGGCGAAGAGGCCGGGGACGACGGTCTCGGTCCGGCTGTTGATCTCGAGCCCGCCATTCTGGTAGTGGAGCGTCGGATAGACCAGCATCGGCTCCTTGGTGATGTCGATCCCGTAACGGTGGAAGAGGATCCACTTGCCCGGGAATTCCTTGCGGACCGTGCCCTCACCCTTGAGGGCGTCGATCATCGGCGAGTCGAGCCAGACGCCGAATTTTCCGGTCGGCGTCGGCACGCCCTTGCCCCGCTCCAGGCACTCCCGGATGAAGGCCGCGGACTCGACATCGCGGGGCTCGCGCTCGTAGACGAACTGTTCGCCGTCGATATTGAGGATATTGGCACCGGCCCCCCGGACCTTCTCCGTGATCAGCAGCCCCTCGGCCTGCTCGGGGAAGACGGCTCCCGTCGGGTGGTACTGGACGGTGTGGAGGAAGCGGAGCGGCACTCCGGCCCGGTAACCCAGGACGAGGCCGTCGCCGGTCGCGCCGTAGTGATTCGTGGTCATGAAGTCCTGGATGTGGAGGCGGCCCGATCCGCCCGTCGCCAGGATCACGGCCTTGGCCTTGACGACGAAGTACTCCTCGGTCTCGAGGTTGTAGAGGACGGCCCCGGCACAGGCGCCTTTTTCGTTCAGAATGAGCTCGACGGCGGGAGAGAACTCCAGGATCTTGATGTCGTCGGGGTGGTTCTTGACCTCGTCACGGAGGGTCCGCATCATCTCGGCGCCGGTGATGTCACCGGCATAGTGCATGCGCTTCCGCGACGTGCCGCCGCCGTGCATGGCCTTGAGGCGTCCGTCCTCGTACTTGGAGAACATCGCCCCCAGTTTTTCCAGCCAGGCCATGACCTTAGGCGCCTCGACGACCAGCGTTTCGACGAGCTCGGGGTCGTTCTTGAAGTGTCCCCCGCCCATGGCATCGAGATAGTGGTAATAGGGGGAGTCCTTCTCGGTCTTGGTCGCGGCCTGGATGCCGCCTTCGGCCATCATCGTGTTGGCGTCGCCGATGCGAAGCTTGGTGGCCATGAGGACGCGGGCCCCGTTTTCCCGGGCCAGGAGGGCCGCCGACGAGCCCGCGCCTCCGGCGCCGATGATGAGGACGTCGGTCTCGAAGTCGACGTGATCGAGGTCGACCGTGTCGGGGTCGAGGCGGCTCTTGGCATGGAGGATATTGACCATCTCCTTGGCGATGCGGTAGCCCTTGTTGGGGCCGACCAGGATCTCCGTCCGCCCCTCTTCCTTGAAGTCGGGGTGGAATCTGAGGATGGCCTCGCGCTCCTGGAGGGACATGGGCGTGAACTCGACGCCCGCCCGCTTCTTTTCGACTCGGGCCGGTCTCGTTTTTTCAACCTTCTTGATCAGCTCTTTCAGTTCAGGCGTGTACGGCATGGGTCAATCTCCCAAATAAGATTTGTTCTTGGGCGTCCAGGACTCGTCGGCTATGTCCGGCTCGGCCTCGAGGCCCTTGTAGAGAGTCTTGAGCTCGTCCAGGCTCTTTTTCTTGAGCTCTCGAAGGGCCTTCTCGAAGGTCTTGTCCTCCACGGCCTTGACCGCCTTTTCCAGGTGCTTGGCCTTGGGGACGATATGCCGGGCGTAGAGACGGCGGGCCAGGATGGCGATGTTGTACTGGACCTCTTCAGACGGGCAGCGGGCGGCGCACAATCCGCACATGACGCAGTCGAAGGAGCCCTCGGCCACGGCCTTGAGGTCGCCCTGGATGGCCTTGGAGACGTAGCCCAGGACGTCGATGTCCATGGGGCAACTGCGGGTGCACGTGCCGCAGCCGACACACTTGAAGACT
>JBFYOD010000096.1:0-4750 GCA_041303965.1 Candidatus Aminicenantota bacterium | reverse complement strand
CGAAGCGGACCGCTTTGGGCGACGCGACACGCGGGCTTCCGACGACGACCGTGTCCCCGACGATCTCCGCCTCGGCCCGGTAAAAGATGTGGTCGTCACCGGCGATCTCGAACCAGACGGGGGGCTGGCCGTCGTTCGTCGTCAACCCGCCGCCGACGGAGTCGAACGCGATCTTCGCCTTATTCCCTTCGACCGTCATGGATCTATAGAGCGGGCCCGAGTAAACGAGGTCCTTCTCGCCGTAGATCTTGGCCCGGGCCCAGAGGGCCAGCCGGCGGGCCACGTCGATCTTGTTCGTGGGGTGGATATTCCTGAGGTCGGCGATATCCGTGACGACCGCCATTCCCGTGTTGGGCAGGCGCAGGGCATTCGTCTGGGCCTCCCAAAAGAGCGGCAGGCGAAGAGAGTCGACGACCGGGCTGCCCTTCATATCCCGGTCATAGCCATAGTTATACGGCGCGATCTGAACGTAATAAAAGGGGAAGTCACCGAGCTTCCAGACCTCGCGCCAGCCCTTGATCAGGGCTTCCATTTTTTTCTCGTAGAGCAGGCCGTCGTCCCTGTTGGCCTCGCCCTGGTACCAGATCGCGCCGCGGATGGCGAAGGGCGTGAGGGCATGGATCATCCCGTTGTAGAGCGCCGTCGGGGCCTGCGGACTATCGTAAGGGTTGGATGGGTCGAGCTCGGGCAGGGGCGGGAGAGTGGATCTTGCCTTGAGGGCTTTCTGGGTTTCATGGATCCAGAGGTCCCACGCCGGAAGCGCTTTTTCCAGGGCTTTCCGATAATCCTCATAGCTCGCGACCTGTTTTTCAAGAATCGGCTTCATGTCGGGCACGGCCGCGAACCCGGCAGGCGGCGTCCACGGCTCGATCAATGTCCCGCCCCAGGCCGACACGATGACCCCGACGGGGACGCCGAGCTTCTTGTGAAGCTCAAGCCCATAATAGTAGGCGACGGCCGAAAACGGCCGAACGGATTCAGGCGAGCAGACCTCCCATTTCGCGACGACGTCATCCTTCGGACTGTCCGCTGTTTTTTTCGGCACGAGGAACAGCCGCAGGTTGGGGTGATCGGCGCGCATGATCTCGGGGTTCGGATCGGGGAGCCAATCCATGGCCCACTCCATGTTGGATTGACCCGAGCCCAGCCAGACCTCCCCGACGAGGATATCCTTGACCGTGACTTCCGGGCTTTTCGCGCCGCGGACGGCCAGCTCGAGCGGAGAGCCGCCGGCTTTGAGCGGATCGAAAACGACCCGCCACGCGCCGTCGGCGCCGGCCACGGACTTTTTCTCCTGGCCGTTGAATGTCACTGTGACCTGCTCGCTCTTTCCCGCCCAGCCCCAGATCGTGACGGGCTTGCCCTGTTGGACGACCATGTGGTCGCCGATGACCGCGGGCAGCTTTATCTCGGCGGAAAGGGCCGATACGAGCCCGAGAGAAGCGATAATTACGAGAGCGAAACCGATCGAGCGATTTTTTTTGTCGATCACGGGATGTTCCTCCTTCAATGCGTTAATATCGAGGCCGGAAATGACCGCTCAAGCCGGATCCTTGTCAAGAATACGGCGGGCTGCTAGAACTGCAGCCGGAAGCTCAAGCCGCCCGGCCAGACGCCGAGGGACCACCTGCGTTCCGGCGTCGAGACCCCGCTATTCCCCAGTTCGCCGGCCTCGTATTTTTTCAGGTCGCGCGTCGCCCGCATGGGCTGGCTGAAGATATTCAGAAGCGATACGGCTTCTCCGGTCACGAACGTGATCAGCCCGTCGGTCCAGGGCCGCTTGAAGGCGGCCGCGGTCACGACACCGGCCGCGGCGTTGACGCCGACGTTCATCAGGTGGGTTTTCATACTGCGGCCGTCCTTCTCGCGGCGGGCGCACTGGCGGAGGAGTTCCTCGGCCCGCCGCAGCTTATCCACCCGCTCCATGGGCGTTCCTTCCGGCAGGAGCCGCAATTTTCGCCCGGCCGTGGCCGGGACGAACGGGTCGATGAGCAGGCCGGCGACGCCGAGCGCGAAGGTTGCGCTGCCGACGAGCATGTCCTGGGCGAACCCACGGTCGGGTTCGGGGACCGGCGCGAAAGTCTCTATCACCGGTTCGTTCCAGTTCGTGGCCGCCAGGACACCCATTGCGACGGCCCCGGCCGAATACGCGGCGATCCAACCGTACCACCACGTTCTAGCTCGAGGCTGGCCGGCGTTGAGGGCACCAGCGATAAAGTCGAGCCGCGCTTTCACCTGTTCGTCGGAGGGCGACGCCTCCTGCGCGAAGGCCACGGACAGGTTGGCCAGCAGGATGACCAGAACGATCGAAGCGAAGCTTTTTGAGCGGCTCATGCGCACCCCTTTCATTTCTCGATAAAGATGTCGACCCTGTTTTCCGGAACGGTTTGGAGGAGATAGAATACCTTCTTGCCGGCATCCTCCCGAAGGACCAATCCCCTCGGATAATATTCGGGCGATTGAGCCGACCAATAATCCCTCACGAAGGTCCCGTCCCTGTTAAATTCAAGAATGTCGATTCTCCCGGCAGAATCCCGATGAAGAATAAAAAAGCCTTCTCCCGTAGCCCAGATGGCCTCGATGATCGATTGGCCAATAACTCGTGCGCCGCCTGCCGTAGTTTTGGAATTGGCCGGGTTACGGGCCAGCTTGTCTTGCATCGGCTTGTATTGGATCTCGAAAACGGATTTCAGCTCGCCCGCCGCCGAATAGACCTGGACGGCGGGAGAAAACCAATAGGCGACGAAGAGCTCGTCGCGCGGGCTCATGCTCAGCCAGCAAACGCGCGGGCTGGCTGCGTCCGAGAGAGCTTGCGGGGGGTTCCCGAACGACGTCTGCGCCCGGCCGTCGGCATCGACGGCATCGATCATTCCTCCGGGGCCGCCCCGCATGTTGAAGGCAAAGATCGTCCCGTCCGTCCCGATGGCCATTTCGATGTAGCTTTTCGTGAGTTTGAGAGATCTGCTGAACCAACCCCGATCGTCGAAATACTGGACCCGGGAGTTACTCCGGTCCAGGACCGCCAGGCCGCCGCTGGTCCAGAGGGCGCGTCCGGCCATGTCGAATTCTCCCGGCCCCTGGCCGGGACCGCCAATCTTTCTGAGAAAACGGCCCTCGGGGTCAAACACGAAAACTTGGTTCGCTTTGACGTCCGTGACATAGATCCGGCCTAGGGGATCCGACGAAATATCTTGGGCCCGCGAAAAGAAAACCTCTTGGGCCTCATCCTTTTCCGTCGGGAAGGAGCGGAGAAGCCGGATTTCCTTGGTCCGCGATGGAAGGGAAATGACGCTGATCTTCGTCACCGCTGTTTCGGGCACGGACACGGCCAGCGGGGGATGGACGGCGCCGGCGGCAATAAAGAAGACGAGGGCTGCGACCCGGCGGAGACCTGCTCTATAACGGAAATCCATGTCGTAAAATATGGCCAACCTCCCTCCCCCGGGCGAGGACAAGATTCGTTGACGAAATCTTATCACGTGTCTTGACGGCCGGCAATGCCCTTCGCCGAAAGGCCCCACTTCTTCATCCCGCTTCAAGACCTGTTGCGGACGGGCGTCCGAATGTGGAGAATAGGGTTTCGTCCACTCCCGATCAAGGAGGCCATCCATGAAGCCTATCGGCCGGGCGCTCGCCGCCATCTCTCTCGTCATCATCTTCAGCGCGTTCGCGTCGGACCAGGCGCCGACCATCGATTGGAACACCGTCGCCAAGATCCGTGAAGAAGGGCTGCAGCGCTCGCAGGTTATGGACATCACCGGCTACATTGTCGACGTCCTCGGCGCCCGCCTGACGAACTCCGAGGACATGAAGCGGGCCCAGGCCTGGGTCAAGAGCAAGATGGACGAGCTCGGGCTCGAGAACGTCGTCATCGAGCCGTTCATGGACTATGGGGTCACTTGGGACAACGAATACTTCTCGCTCCACATGCTGGAGCCGGATTACCAGCCGATGACGGGCTTTCCGCTGACCCACACGCCGGGGACCCAGGGGAAGATCACCTGTCCGGCCGTCGTCGCCGAACTCAAGACAACGGCCGACCTGGCCAAATTCAAGGGGAAGCTGAAGGGGGCCGCGGTCCTTGCCTCGCCTCCCCTCGCGATCACCCAAGCCTCGCTTGCTGCGGGCGTCGCCCGGCTGACCGATGAGGACCTGAAAAAGCTCCAGGAAAACGTCGTCCCGCCGCCCCCTCGCCCGACCCCGACCCCGCCGAACCCGGACCTGCTCAAGCCCGAGGAGAAGATCGCCTTCTTCAAGGCCGAGGGAGCCGTCGCGGTCCTGCAGTGCGAAGGGGGCCGTCCCGGCGTCGTCATCGGCTTCGCCAGGCCCGGGACCAAGGACGATAAATGGTCGCGGGAGAAGAGCCTCGGGTCCCTGCCGATCGTCGCCGTCACGCCCGAACATTACAACCGCATGGTCCGGATCCTGAAGCGGGGCCTCGCGGTCAAGATCGAGATCGAGATCCGGAACCGGATCGGCGAAAAGGCCGAGAAGGCCGCCAACGTGCTGGGCGAGATCCCCGGGACAGACCTCAAGGACGAGGTCGTGATGATCGGGGCTCATTTCGACAGCTGGCACGCCAGCCCCAACGCCAGCGACAATGCCGCGGGTTGCGCCGTGGCCCTCGAAGCCGTCCGCATCCTGAAGGCGATCGGCGCCAAGCCGCGCCGGACGATCCGCGTCGCCCTCTGGGGCGGCGAGGAACAGGGGATCTACGGCTCGCAGGAATACGTCCGCAAGCACTTCGGGA
>JBFYOD010000095.1:0-17159 GCA_041303965.1 Candidatus Aminicenantota bacterium | reverse complement strand
GCGGCGTCGGGACCTCCGCCATCAACGGCATCCAGCTTCCGATCGTCGCCACTTTGATCTTCTCCAGGGTGTCCCGACGGACCGCCAGAAAAGTGCCGCTCTCCTCGTCCCACATGTATTTACGAACGGCTTCAACCGATCTCTTGATGCGTTGGAGGCGCCGTTCGGCCATCGCCCGATCGCCCAGCGCCCTAGCCAAGCGGACCAGGCTGCGCTCGGAACTTATCAGGTAGCCGGTCAGGCCGGGGAGGCAGATATCGCCATACCAGAGACCCTCGCCGCCGCCCTTTCGCGACGGATGCGCCGTGAACTTGAGGTCGTCGAGATTGCACTCGTAATCGAACGTTTCGAAGCGGCCATGCTGGATCTTCCCGCTGTACGACCCGACGGCCACGAGGCCGATGCCGGTCACGTCCCGCTCGTTCCAGTACCATTCATGGAACTTTTCGAGCGGCCCGAGGCCCCGCCGGACCAGCTCTTTGTCCCCGTTGCGCTTGAATACGCGCTCCAGCCCCCAGGCGAGAATGGGGATCTGCGAGTAGGCCGGATACTCGTTCCAGGTTTGAGTGTTCTTCGGTTCGATCATGCAGGCGATCATGTCATGGGCATAGGCGGGGCGCTTGCCGTTCCACCGTTCCTGGAAATCCCAATAGTTCTGGAAGATCTCGCGGATAAGCTCTTTACGTTCGGGCAGGATCGCCAGAAGGTCGACCTCGAACATGGTGTCCCATATCCACTGCCCGTAGAAGTCCTCGCCGGTTCCCGCCTGCAGCCAGCGATGCTTGAGGGTGCCCTCCGGAGGCCTGATCTTGTCGATGACGCATTGACGGAAAACGTCGTCGGCCAGGCGGACGAGGCCCGGATCGTCCGATTCGAAGATCGATCCGGTGTCGCTTGCGCGAGCTCCCTCTGAGGCCAGCCCCATCCCGGGCCATCGCGACATCATCAGGGCCCCGAGGGCGCCCTCCAGGCTCTTGGTCATGAACTTTCTTCGCTTCATGGGAACCTTCCTTTTTTCGCGCCAGGCGCGGACCAGATTATATCCGAAACGCGGCGCGATGTGAAAACAGGCCCATGGCGTCCGCATACGGCTCGCCTTGACAGAATCACCCGGTTCCCATACATATTCCTTATGATCATGAAAATGGAAAAGCAGAAAATCGTCAGGGCCATCTCCCTGTTTCTGATTTTGGTCCTCGCCGGCTGTGTCAGTGCCGAGAAACGGTACAAGAAGGGCCAGGAGCTGGAAAGCAAGGGCCGGTTGGAAGAGGCGGCCCAACGCTACATCAAAGTCTTGGCCAAGGACCCGGGCATGGAAGACGCGCGGCAAAGCCTGACCGACGTGGGCTCCCGTTTGGTCGACTCCTACCTGACGCAGGCCCATGCGCACGAGTCGGACGGCGTTTACGAAGACGCCGTCTCGGCGCTCGACCGCCTCGACGACCTGAGAGGCCGGACGAGTCAGGTGGGTGTCACCCTCAACGTGCCGGAGGATTATGCGGACTTCCGCCGGGACATGATCGACGCTGCCGTTGCGTCCCTTCTTCGACAGGGCGAGGGTCTGGAGAATGCCGGGAACTGGCCCGAAGCTCTCCGAAGATATGAACGGCTGCGAGCGTATCCTCTGGCTTCAGACGAAATGCGCAGGGTCGATGAGGCCCGGGCCCGGGTCCTTCTCCGATGGTCCGAGAAGGACCTGGCGAGCGGGTCCTTCCGGGCGGCTTATGGGAATGCGCAAGGCGCCATGGACATCTTCGGTCCCGACAGCCAGACGGGGGCCGAGGGCCGGGCGGTCCAGAAGGCCGCCCTCGAAGCCGGGACGAAGACCGTGGCCGTCCTTCCCTTCTGGGCCTCTCCGGGAGCCGGCGATAGGGCGCCTCGAGGGATGGAGAGTAAACTCTACGATACGCTTTTATATGAGCATATGAACGCTCCGGTCCTGTTCGTCGGCCCGATCGATCGCGGGGCGGTCCACCGGGAGATGAGCCGGCTCCGCATCAGGGGCGGAGAGATCCCTCTCCGGACGGCGGTGATGGTCGGGCAGGCGTTGTACGCGGATTTTGTCGTGATCGGCTGGCTCGAATCCTACCTGCAGGAAGACGGCGTTCCCGAAGAGGCCACGCGGAAAGCCACTCTCCGGAAGGACAGGTCAACGGTCGCCACATATTCAGAAAAAAAGTACACCGTCAAGCTGACCGGCGAGGTCATGTACCGGATCGTCGAGCTCGCTTCGAGGAGAGTCGTGGAGGAGCAAACGGTCAACGCCACCGCGTCCGGTCAATTCAGACGGGGTTATTTCGACGGGGATTACACCACCCTCGATCTGTCCCGGGACGAGCGGGCGCTGTTCGACAAAGAAGGGTGGCTTCGGGCCGAGGAAGAGCTGCAAGAGAGACTCGATAACCAGCTCGCGGAAAAGATCGCCGCGAGCATTTATGAGAGGGTCTTGCGGTTCGTCAGGTGACGCTCCCCTGACCTTGGGTCGGCCTAGGCGTCGGGGACCGTCATCTTCATCCACGGGGCGGAATTGTGGAAGTTGGCCACGACGCTTCCCGGCGGGACCAGCTCGTCGCATTTCTTCCGGACCTCTTCCTGCAGGCTCATTTCGAGGACCGGCAGGAAATGCCGGAGCTGCTCGAGCGTCCGGGGCCCGATGATCGGGGCCGTGACTCCGGGCTGGTCCTTGGCCCATAATATGGCGAGCTGGGCGGGCGTCAGGTCGGTTTCCTTGGCGATCTGGATGAATTGGCGTCCGACGGCGACGCCCTTGGCGGTGACGCGCCCGGCGTATATCCCTCCCCGGAGCGCGGCCCGCGAATCCTGCGGAAAGCGCGTCCCGTCAGGATATCGCCCGGCCAGGACGCCCATGCCCAGAACGCCCCAAGGCAGGACGGCCACTCCGTGTTCCCGGCACATCGGAACGAGCTCGTTCTCGATCCTGCGGTCGAGCAGGTTATAGGGAGATTGCTCGGAGACATAAGGAGCGTAGCCTTTGCATTCGCCGAGCAGGACGGCCTCCAGGACCCGCCAGGCGGGAGAGGTCGTGCCGCCGATATGGAGGACCTTTCCCTGCCGGACGAGGTCGGTCAAGGCGCCGAGGGTCTCGTCGAGGGGGCAATCGAACGAAGGGCGGTGGAGCTGATAGAGGTCGATGTGGTCCGTCTGAAGGCGGCGGAGCGAGTCCTCGCAGGCCTTGAGGAGATGGCGGCGGGAACCGCCCCGGTCGTTGGGACCCGGTCCGGTGGGATAGAAGACCTTTGTCGCCAGGACGGCCTCGTGGCGCCTTCCGTTCGCGGCCAACGCCCGGCCGATGATGCTCTCGCATTCGCCGTGGACGTAGCTGTTGCTCGTGTCGATGAAATTGATCCCGCCATCGAGCGCGGCCGCGATCATCGCCGCGCACTCCGCTTCCGGGGTCGGGTTTGCGAAATTGTCCGTGCCCAGGCACAACGGGGAGACCTTGAGGCCCGAGCGGCCGAGGTTTTTGTATTCCATGTGGGGTCCTCCGGCAGTTCCGATCATCGGGCCGTATAGCCCGCGTCCACTGTGACCAGCGAACCGGTCATGTAGCTCGCGTCGTCGGAGGCGAGGAACAGCACGACCCGGGCGATCTCGACCGGTTCCGCCAGCCTCCCCGTGGGGACAACCGCTTCCCCGAGCTTTTTCAGGTCCTCCGGCGTCGGCGGGACCGCGCGGCCGGAGGCCAGCATGGGCGTGTTGACCTCGCCCGGGCAAACGGCGTTGACGCGGATCCCGTCCCTGGCATGATCGAGGGCCATGGACCGGGTCAGGTTGTGGACGGCGCCCTTGCTCGTGCAATAGGCCAGGACGCCCGCGGCGCCCACGTTCCCCCAGATCGAGCCGAAATTGACGATGGCCCCGCCGCCCTGCTTTTTCATCGGCCCGACGGCCGCTCGGCTCATGTAGAACACGCCGTCGACGTTGACGGCCATGACCCGCCGCCACTCGTCGTCGGAGGTCCCCACCGCCCCGGCCCGGTGGAGGATACCGGCGCAGTTGACCAGGACGTCGAGGCGTCCGTACCGTTCCAGGGCCGTCGCCACGGCCTTGGCGCAGAAACCGGAGTCGGCGACGTCGCCGATGAGGGGCTCGGAAGCCCCGATCTCGGAAGCCACCTGCCGGGCCAGAGGGCCGTTCTGGTCGACGATGACGACGTTGGCCCCGGCGGCGGCGAATTCCCGGGCCGAGGCCGCGCCCATGCCCGAGGCCCCGCCGGTGATGAGAACGGTTTTATCCTTGAATTTCATGGACTTATGATATTTCCGCACGCGGCGGGGTGTCAAGGACCGCGAAGCGCCCGGAACTTACCGACTGGGTGGAGCCTATTTCAGGAAGATCTCCAGCACGGGGATCTCGACCGGAGGCTTCCGGACGGGGAGCGAAAGCGCCAGGTCCCCAGATCCCTCCCCCGCCGGACCGAACCGGACCTCGGAGGCGTCGTGAAGGAACTGCACGTATTTCACCTTACCGGCCAGGCCGGCAAGGATTATCCTATCGAGAGGATAAACAAGCAGATGAACGTAAAGCCGGTTGGTCGCCGGATTCCATGTCAAGAGCGTATTCGGCGGCGCGACGAATCCCGCCGGGGCTTCGGTGCATCCGTAGACCGACCGGCCATTGACCTTCATCCATTCCCCCATGGCGGCCAGGCTGGCTTGGGCCCGGTAGTCGAAGGTCCCTCTCGCCGTGGGCCCGACGTTGAGCAGTAGGTTACCGCCCTTGCTCACCGATTCGACGAGCAGCTCGACAAGCTGAGCCGGGCTTTTCCAGGTATACTCGTCGCGGTAATAGCCCCACGACCCCGAAAAGGTCTGACAGGTCTCCCAGGGGATCCTCTTGCCGTCGCGTTCGGGCCATTTGGCCACCTTTTCCTGTTCCGGCGTCGTGAAATCCCAGCCTCCCGCCACATCCTCCAGGTCGAGCCTGTCGTCGACGATGATGCCGGGCTGTAACGACCTTGCGAGTTTGAGCAGGTTCTCGGAATCCCAATCGGCCCGGCCCTTTCCGTTCTTTCCGGGGAACGAGAAATCGAACCAGATGATGCTGATCTCACCGTAATTCGTCAGCAGCTCCCGGACCTGGTTTTTCAAATACTCGCGGTACTTGTTCATGTCCTTTCCCGCGTTCAGCCTGGCGTAGTCCGCGTCGTTCTCCTGGCGCTGCGGGTGCACCCGGTCGATCGTGTAATCGGGGTGATGCCAGTCGATGAGCGAATAGTAGAAGCCGACCTTCAGGCCTTCCGACCGGAACGCTTCGACGTACTCTTTGATCAGGTCCTTCCCAAAGGGCGTGTTCGTCGCCTTGTAGTCGGTGTATTTCGAATCCCACAAGCAGAACCCTTCGTGGTGCTTGGCGGTCAAGACGACGTATTTCATGCCGGCCGCCTTGGCCATCTTGGCCCATTCTTTAGGATTATAAAGATCGGGATCGAACAGTTCGAAATACTTCTGGTACTGCTCATTGGTCATTCTCTCGCGGTTCTTGACCCACTCGTGCCTCGCCGGCAGTGCATAAAGACCCCAGTGGATGAACATGCCGAACCTGGCATCGGTCCACCATTTCATCCGAAGCGCCTTCTGGGCATCCGTCTCTTTCGGAAGCTGGGCCATCGAGATCTGCGCGACCGTCAGCAAGACGAGCACCGCGATCAGGAGTTTCAGGGCTCTTGTTCTCATGGGAACCGTCCTTTCGCTCGAAGTCGCCATGTTTCGACGGGATGAGGATAGCCCGGCCTCGGACAGGTGTCAAGAAGTCGGATATCCTTGAAAGAGCAGGTGTTTTTTCGGTAATATCCCGAAGAGGGGAAACAAGGAAGCATAGGACTTGAGATCGATCATGACGAACAAAAAACAATGGTACGAATCGCTTTTTGAGAACTACGGACAAAAATATGATAACGAAAGCTTCGCGCAGGGAACTGTCGGGGAATGCGACTTCATCGAGAAAGAGATCAAGTTCGACAGATCGTTGAAACTCTTGGACGTCGGATGCGGGACAGGACGGCATTCCATCGAACTATCCAAAAGGGGATATTCCGTTACCGGCATCGATCTATCGGAATCGCTCCTTGCCCGGGCCAGGGAAAAGGCGGCGGAAAATGGCCTGACCATTGATTTTCTCAAATACGACGCAAGGGATCTGCCTTTTCATGATGAATTCGACGCCGTCCTGATGCTGTGCGAGGGCGGCTTCCCTTTGATGGAAACCGACGAAATGAATTTCGAGATACTCAGGAATATCACAAGATCACTGACAAGCCCGGGGAAGCTCATCTTTACGACCTTGAACGGGCTGTTCCCGCTCTATCATTCCGTTGAAGAATTCTGCGCTTCGACGACCGATAAGGGGAACGCGACCTACAGAAGCAATACGTTCGATCTGATGACCTTTCGCGACTTCAACATCACGGAAGTCGAAGATGATTCGGGCATGAGACAAGTCCTTGAATGCAATGAAAGATATTACGTGCCGAGCGAAATAACCTGGTTGCTTAGATCGCTCGGATACAGGACCACGGACATTTACGGGGCAAAACTCGGCGCGTTCTCGAGAAATGACAAGCTGACGACGGAAGATTTCGAAATGTTGGTCATCGCAGAAAAATGAGGATTGTGGTAACTTACCCGGGAGAGTGGCGAATACGGCAGGGAGGTGGAGCCTTGAAAAAAATAGCGGTCTTGGCTTTATTGATGACGCTCGCGTCGCCGGGCATGGCCCAAACCAAGAGGATCGGGATCCTCCCCTTCGACGATGCGGCCGGGGTGGGGCCCGAACTGGGAGCGCAGGTCGCCCTGTTCATACGGGCTGAATTGCTGAAAACGAGGAAGGTGATCCCCAAGTTCATTGAGTATTCTCCCGAGGGCGAGGAATCCGGACCTATTGACCTCGAGAAGGCCCTCGAGCTCGGCCGGGAGAACGAGGTGGATTTCGTGGTCATCGGGACCATCCTCGAAGCCGAATCGACAAGCAGCGAGTCCGGCATCAACGGCATTTCGTTCGATAAGGGCTCGGTCGGGGCCGCCCTGCGCAAGGTCAAGGCGACGATAACCATTCAGGGAGACCTGATATCGGTGGAGAAGGGCACGCTGATCGAAAGCTACGAGGCGTCGGGCAGCAAAACGGACAGATCGGTCGGCGCCGACATCTCCACCGATTGGGCCGGCTACAACACGGATTCCTATAAGGGCGATGGCCCCAACGGCAAAGCCCTTCGCGAAGCCGTCGAGAAGCTGGTTAAGTGGATGGTCAAGAAGATCTGATTGCCGCTCGGATCGGCCTAGTCGTGCTTGACGATGGAGATGAGGGTTTCCTTCTCCATCTTGCCGGTCTGCATGTTCTGCCAGGGATTCTGAAGGGTGACGTCCACGTCGTCACCCTTCTTGAACATCGCCCCTTCCTCGGAGACCATGATCTCCGTCAATCCCTGCGTCTTGTAGAATTCCGCCACCTTCGCCACTGGGTCAGGTGTGCGGAACGCCTTGCCATTCATGCTCATGCTCTCGGTCAAGAATTTCGTTGTCGCCTCGTCGAGCTTCGCGCCGGGATAGACCGGGACGCCAAAAACGTCCTTGATCTCCTGTTGCGCGGCAAGCGCCAGGGCGAAACCGATGAAGAGGAACGCCAGCCATTTCATACGCCTCATGTTATCCCTCCCAAGCTGTCATCTTCAGCGAAATGATCATGGAAGTCAAACCAGCGCATCGACTCAACTAAAACGTAACCGAAATCCCCGAAGCGGGACCGTCCCTCTTGACGGGCGTTCCGCGGCCCCCCCCCGTCACCTTATCACGGGACCCAGGAGCGCCTCGAAGGCCTTACGGTCGATCTTCTTCTTCAGCGCCGCGACTTCGGCCCGATTGGGCCCGGTGATCTCGAGCGTGATGCCTTTCACGGGTGCCAGGGTCTTGGCCGGTTTATCGACCCTTAAGGTCTCCGCTTCCTTGCAGGTGCGCGGTCCGAAGATCATCGTCAGGCTGGTCCCCTCGTTGGACATCCAGGTGAGGAAGGTCGGCGTCTTCTCGACGTCGGTCGCTTCGGGGTCGCTCACGTCGACGCATTCGCCGTCGATGTTGTCGACGAGATAGGCGTGGGGCAGGAGCTTGGCCAGCACCTCGACGCGGTTCCCGACCTCGGCCTGCATCTGCTCGACCCAGGCCAGGGGGTCCTTGGTGTCCTTTTGCTTCGCCGCGGGTTTGACCAGGCTATCGTATATGAAATGGACGTCGTTGCGCTCGGTGAAAGCTCCGGCCGGCCACGACCCGGAGATCATCGCGCCGCCGGCGTTGAGCTCCGCGATGAACGACATGGTAAACGCCTCTCCCACGTCGGGTGGCGGGGCCCAACGGGCCGGGTCCGGGACGGGCAAGACCGCCCGAAGGGCCAGCAACCGGCCCTTCAGCGCGTTGATTTCCGCCGAGGTCAGTAAGCGGCAGTCCGGGCCGTTTTCAGAACAAGGGTCCTGCTGGGCGAAGGCTGGGCTGATTAGAATCGGGACGACGATTATGCAGAGTAGCGCGGCCAGCAACCTTATGAGGGGCCCCCTCCCGGACAGGAAGCCGCCTCTCGCGCCTCCGATCATGGCTCCTCGGGCTCGTATCCACACTACGCGGAGATCGATCATCGCTGCCTCCTTGCCGGTTTGATTCCACCCTTGCCGTGATGATGATAGACCTCCAGAAAAGGGATTGTCAAGGCGTTGCGGATACTCTTGGAAAAGCCGGCCGGATTCGTCAATGTATGGAGCTTGACGGAGTCAATCCGTCAGCGGCTTTGCACGCAGCGCTTGACTTCGCCGGTTAATCAACTGATAATACGCGCAAATTAGGGGAATTCCGGTAAGCGATTGAGTTGATAAAGATAGAGAGGCGGGCTCCCCTCGTCGTCAAATGAAGATCCGGAATTTTGCGTTTATCGGTCTTCCCGCAATCGTTTGCCTTTTAGGACTATTCTTAATCACTTCGAGGAGCCCCCAAGGCCGGACGGATTGCGTTGTCTCAGATATCGACCCGCTGCAATCTGTCGTCATCTTGCCCCCCACCGGGGATGAACGTAAAGAGGTCTACAATCTCTATGCGGATTCGCCATTCGTATTGTTGAGTTATTTTGACGGAATGGTCCAACAGCACAAGACCTTGACGGATCTCATCAGGAATCGCGGCGTTCGCACGCTCAATGTGGTCGACCTCTTGAACGATGCCATCCTGAATGCCCGAAAGGCGGGGAAGCTGGAAAGCGCTCTGGCGGAGATTTTCCCAGACCAATTTGCGCGGCTCAAGAACAAGCTCTCCTTGATCACAGCGTCGACGATGCTTGGCCGGGACCCTGATTTTTACTTCAATTATCATGACAAAGGATATCTTGATCCATTGGTCCCTTTAAGCGCGGCCTTTTTCTTCACCCGGGATTTTGCGGTGTCCACCCCCCGCGGGATCATTATCACCAATGGCCGCCCCAAATGGAGAAAGCGCGAGCATCTTGTCGGACGCTTTCTTTTCCGATTCGCTAGCGAGCTCCAAGCGCATCCGGTCGTTTTCGACGCGGAGGAAGAAGGCGTCCGGTGTGACGGAGGGGACATCATCATCAAGGACGAAAAGACCGTTCTCATGGGGATCGGCAATTTCAGTGACCGGGAGGCGGCCCTCAAGATCGCCAAAAAACTGAACATGGATGTCATCGGGGTTTCCATGCCCCCCATAGAGGCCTTCTCCGGCGTTAATTTCGAGATCATGCATTTGGATACGGTATTCAACCTCGTCGATCATAAAAAGGCTTTAACTGTCCCCTATTTCTTTTTAAAGAGGTACGCTGCGGATAATCCCGTAGTGAAGTATTTCCAAGCGGTCCAAGGCCGGCCCAATCATGAATCCGAGAAGGGGGAGATCGATCTGCCGACGGCTTTGAAAACCGCCGTGGATTCCATTCCCAAGATCGGATGGCTGACCCTGTTCAAGGCCGGAACCGGCGACGCACAAGAACTGGGGCAGAAATTAGGGGATTATCTGTTGGACCAGGGATATGAGATCATTCCCGTTGGCGGAGAGAGAGGGGACTTGAGAGAAGATCTCTATCTCGACGACCGGGTTCTCTACGAGCTCAGCCTTCAGGCGGCCAATGTCGTCCAATTGGGTCCGGGCAAGGTCATCGCCTACGCGCATAACAAATACACCAACGAAGCCTTGAGAAAACGAGGCGTCAAGGTGCTGACCTTTGAAGGGAAATATCTGGCGGATTCGTTGGGCGGACCGCACTGCCTGACCATGCCTTTGGTCAGGAAAAGCGGTTTAGGAGCTCATTGACATGGGCGGGTGGCCTGCGATATCCTCATTTCGAAGTAAGTGGAAGGGATGTCGATTTTCAGGACAGGAAAAGACGCGCGCCACGAAGGAGAAGATCCTCGCGCGTTCACTCCGGTGACTAAGGGGAGAACCATGAAAACAAAATCCGTCCGGTACGACAAAGCGACAATCTCTTGCATGGACCATCGGCTCCGTCAGGCGGCGCCGCCGTCTTGCTCCCGTAATCGCAGACGCGTCACGCTGGGGCTGTTGGGCGGCTTGCTGGTGGTCGCGGCACTCCCGTCGGCCCCTGCTTCCGCCTCCTCGTTTAGCATTCAAGCCGTAAGGGGGTGGCCGGTCGTGTATTCGACATCAAACGTGACGGTCGTAGACTTGCGGCCTAAATTGCAGCGACGGCCTTTGCGGGCGGGGCGCCATATCGTCTACGAGCTAAAGAACCGATTCTCCTTGGTAGCGCTGGTCAAGGGAGGTAACGTGGTCGGCTACACAGCGACGGGCCGGAACGGCCAAAAGCTGCGGCTGATCACCACCATGGATCCCCTGGGGGCCTCAATCCGGAAGCATATCGAGGAGATGAGGAAGTGGGAAACTCCCGAAGAGCGCCGAAAACGGAAGCAGGAGGAGTTCGACCTCGCCATCGAAGAGATGATAGCGAAACTCGAAAGCGAGGGAGGCGGGATGCAGGAGAAGGGCTGCTGGATCATAGGCTATATTGAGGGCTTGATAGTTATCGGCTACGGGCCATGCGGCAAGGGCGTATAAGCACGCCTAGCGCTCCGGATAGGGCCCTTCGCCGCTGATAGTCGATCATATCGGTGACACGCTCCACCCGATTCTTGGGGACACGTACCGATTTTTGGAGAAATCGATGACATGTCCCCGAATCGGGGTAAGTTCCCTAGAGATTCGTACCGACCGCGGCCGGTGCGTGCGTCAAGGCTCGGACCGGGATCACTTCTCGATCCGCGTCGCCGACCATTCGCCCTCGCTGACGAGCCGCTTCTCCTTCTCGTTGGACGACCGCTCGGTTTCCCGCCAAGTTCCCTTGGTCAGGCGTTTCCCGTCGGGCGAGAGAATGGCGGTGTAGACCGCCCCGCCGTAATCCGATTCCGCTCCCATCGTGAAAACGCGTGTCGCGGGATCGTACCGGATCGGGGGGTTGGCCCCCTTCGCGTCTCCGCCGGCGCTCTCGATCCAGAGATTGCCCTGGGCGATATATTCTTGCGGGTCGAACTGGCTCGCATCCAGCTTCTCAATGCCCAGTGTGCCCGTCCAGACGACTCCGGCCTTGTCCTTGCCGGTGAACGCCCAGGTCCCGAAGCCGAGGCCGGGACCCGGGGATACCGCCTGCGTCCCGTCCGGGACGGATCCGGCTCTGCTGGCGGCGGGGAAGAGAGGCATGGCGAGCGCGAACAGGATGACGGTGACGATGGCGATGCGGCGAATGATCATGATACGGCGGCTCCTTGTCAGATGACCCTTCTCATCACGGAGCATGATATCCTCCGCCGATTTCCCCTGTCAATCGTTCGGTCCTAAGGAATCCCCCGAAAATCAAAAAGGGCGGCCGGGCTTCGTTGACCGTCGGGGGAGGGATCTACGGGATGTTGAGTTCCGTCTCGGATTCATGTTATAGGTCATCATCGATTTCGCAAGGAGGAACCATGGATCTTTCCCCCCGCATCTCCTCAGGACCCCGTTCCGCGTTTCAGGGTTTGATCCTGATCGCGCTTTTGGGCGCGGCGTCCGCAGCCGCCGCCGAGGGGCCGCCCTCGTTTCTCCGGCGGCCGGACATTCATGGAGACCGGATCGTCTTCACCTCGGAAGGCGATCTCTGGATGGCTTCGGTCTCCACGGGCTCGGCCCGAAGGATCACGACCCACGCGGGCACGGAGACCAACGCCCGGTTCTCGCCGGATGGGACGGCGCTCGCCTTCAACGCCCAGTATGACGGAGGCACCGACGTTTACGTGATGTCCGCGGACGGCGGGACGCCGAAACGGCTCACCTGGGACCCGCGCGGCGCCAGGGTCGTCGGATGGAGCCCCGACGGGGCGAACGTCCTTTTCCTCTCGCGGCGGGCGAATCCGGAGAACGTTTCCCGGATGTGGCAAGTCCCCGTTCGCGGCGGCTTGCCGGCCCTTCTTCCCCTCCCGCGCGCCGCCCTGGCGGCCATGGCTCCGGACGGAAAGCGGGTGGCCTATGTCCCCGTCTCGGCGGAAAGGCAGAACTGGAAGCAGTACCGGGGCGGGCAGGCCGACGAGATCTGGATCACCGACATCTCTCAACGCCGGTTCCGGCGCTTGACCTCCGATCCGGGCATCGACACCACCCCGGCGTGGGCCGGAAACGCTCTTTTCTTCGTTTCCGAACGGCGGGGATTGGCCAATCTTTACCGGATGAACCCCGAAGACGGATCCACGGCGCCGGTGACGAACTACGGCGACGCGGAAGCCCGCTATCCTTCGTCGGACGGACAGTCGGTCGTCTTCCAGCACGGCGACGGGCTCGCCCTTTATGACATCGCCTCCGCCCGGGTCAAGGAGCTGTCCCTCCATCTGGACACCGACCGCATCCATGCCCGGCCCAAACGCGTGTCCGCTTCCTCGTTCCTGAATTCCATCGTTCTCGGTCCGACGGGCAGACGGGTCCTGGTCGAAGCCCGGGGGCAGCTCGTCAGCGCGCCCGTGGAGGAAGGCCCGGCCCGCGTCCTCGCGCCGCTCTCCGGGTCGCGGTCCCAATTCCCCGCCTGGTCCCGGGACGGTAAGACGGCGGCTTTCATCTCGGACCGTTCGGGCGAGGACCAGGTTTGGACGGTCTCCGCGGACGGCTCGGGCGAGCCCCGGCAATTGACCAGGGACCATCAAGGCCCCCTGGGCGAGATCAAATGGTCGCCGGACGGAAAGTACGTGGTCACCTTCGACCGCGAGATGCGCATCCTCCTCGTCGACGCGAACACGGGAGCGGCGACCCTCGTCGATCAAAGCGACCGCGGCAGTTCCTACGACAGCGTCAATTATTCGGCAGTCTTCAGCCCGGATGGAAAATGGCTGGCCTTTCATCGGACCGAGCCGAACCTGAACCGGGCCGTCTATCTTTACGACATCGCAGGGCGGACAACGACCGCGGTCACGCCGCCCGGGCTCAACGCCTACGCCCCGTTCTGGGACCCCGAGGGAAAACTCCTCTATTTCCTCGCCGACCGGCAGTTCGATCCCATGGGCACCAACCTGACCCGGTCCTTCACCTTCGACAAGACCGCGAAGATCACCTTCGTGGTCCTCTCCGCCGACGGCAGATCGCCCTTCCTTCCGTCCGCAGACGAGGAAGGCGAGGCCGACCCGAAGACCGCCCCGAAACCCGAAACCAAGGACTCGAAGCCCGAATTGCCGATCGTCAAGATCGACCTGAACGGATTGGCCGACCGTGTCGGCGAGATCCCCGTTCCGGCCGACCGCTTTCTGCGCGTCGAAGCGGTCGAGGGCCGGCTGCTGATGCTCGTTCCGGGAACACCCGGCCCAGGCGGACCGGAAGGAGCGGGCGGCGGCAACGAGCTGCGCGCTTTCAACCTCAAAACCCCGCGGAAGACGGACGTGGCCACGATCGCCAAGGGAGTGGCTGAATTCCAGGTTTCCGCCGACCGGAAAAAGCTCCTGATCCGGACCGGGCGCCAGTATGCGGTCATCGACGCGGCCGCGTCCTCCGTCCCGGCCGACGCCCCGAAGATCGACCTCGACGGCCTGACTCTGGCCGTGGATCCCCCGGCCGAATGGAAACAGATCTTCCGTGAATCGTGGCGCATCGCCCGCGACTTTTTCTACGCCCCCAACATGCACGGCGTGGATTGGGCGGCCATCCGTCCGATCTACGAGGCCCGGCTGGCCCGGATCGGCGACCGGGGCGAGCTCAACGAGATCCTGGGAGACATGATCGCGGAGCTCAATACGAGCCATGCCTATGTGGGCGGCGGCGATCTGCCCGAAGGGGCGGGCGGCCCGCCGATGGGCTATCTGGGCGCCGATTTCGTTCCCGACGCCGGGGGGAAGGCCTACCGTATCGTCAAGCTGCTCCGGGGTGACGCGTTCGATCTTGCCCAGCGGAGCCCGCTCCTCGCCCCCGGCCTCAACGTCAAGGAGGGCGACTGCCTCCTTGCCGTCGACGGCCGGCCGATTCGGACGGACGTGGATATCCAGTCGCTCCTCGTCGGAACCGCTGGCCGGGTGACCGCCCTGACCGTCAACGCGAAGCCCGTCCTGGAGGGGGCCCGGCAGGTCCTGGTCCGGCCCATGGCCGACGAGTCCAAAGCCCGCTACTACGACTGGGTCGGATCGCGGCGCGCTTATGTCCTCAAGCACGGCGGCCCCGACATCGGATATATCCACCTTCCGGACATGTCGAACAGCGGGCTGGTGGAGTTCGCCAAACATTATTACCCCAACCTGGACAAGGACGGCCTGATCTATGACGACCGCTTCAACGGCGGCGGCTATATCTCCTCGATGCTCATCCTCCAGATGGCCCGCAAGCCCATCACCTGGTTCAAACCCCGCTATGGCGCCTCCTGGACGCGTCAAAGCTGGGGATTCGCGGGCCATAGCGTCGCGGTCATCAACGAAAACAGCGGCTCGAACGGAGAGGAGTTCCCCGACATCTTCCGGAGGGAGAAGCTCGGCCCGGTGATCGGGGTCCGGACCTGGGGCGGCGAAGTTGGCAGCGGTGGCGGCTACCGCCTGATCGACGGCGGCCGGTTGAACATCCCCAATTACGCCAACTGGGTGGAAGGCGCCTGGATCATCGAAGGGACCGGCGTCGAGCCCGATATCACGGTCGAGCAGGACCCGAACGCCGTTCTCGAAGGCCGGGACCCCCAGCTGGACCGGGCGATCGCCTATCTCAAGGAGAAGATCGCCGCTCAGCCGGTGCCGCGCCCCACTCCCCCGCCCTTCCCGGTGAAATCCTGGCGGAAGTGAAATCAAAGAAAAAAAGGTGCCCGAACTATGAACAGAAAGCTCGCCGTCATTCTCTTCACGTTCGTGGCGGTCGAGGCCGCCGCCCAGAGCCCCAAAGCGTATTGGAGCTTCGACAAGTTAGAGAACCGTCAAACGCAGGAAGCGATCAGCGGAAAGGCGGACACGCTGGAAGGCTACTTCGAGAAAGCTCCCGGGATCAAGGGCGACGGATTGCGCCTGGACGGTTTCACCGCCTGCCTGAGAAGCTCCGGGCCGGACCGGATCGTGACCGGGAAGGAGATCACGGTCGAGGCCTGGGTCTCGCTCGGCGAATACCCTTGGAACTGGTGCCCGGTCTTGACGGCCGAATCCGACGAAGTCAAGGGATACCGGCTGATGATCGGGCCGCTGGGGCAAGCCTCCATGGAATGCGCGATCGGAGGACAGTGGATCTCCTGCACCAGCGGACGGGACGCGATCCCGCTCCGGACGTGGATGCACGTGGCGGGAGTTTACCGCGCGGATACGGACGTGGCCCTATATATCAACGGAGCGTTGATCGCCTCGAACAAGATCAACGGCTCGATCACCGCCGCCCGGTCCAACTATGTCCTGGGCATGGTGGCCCGGCCCGAAAAGCCCTCCGACATCCATCGAACGATGGGGACTGTGGCGGCCTATTTCGGGCTGGATGGGATCATGGACGAGGTGAAGGTCTATGATCAGGCGTTGACGGCGGAGCAGATCAAAAAGAGCTATGCCGCCGTCAGCGTGGGGAAGCCGGACATCTCCCCGAGGAAACTGCCGGTCGTTGGAAAAAATCCGGGACGGTTCGGGGCCTACTACACGAAGCTGAAATACTACCCGGGGTGGGATCGACTGTGGCCGGTCGACCAGGATCCCGACGTCGTGGTGTGCTTCCCGGGGTCCCAGGTGAAGCTCATTTTCTGGAGAGGCATCCGCTACGGCGCCTCCTGGGTGTCCGAGAACGAAAATTGGATGACCGACCAGAGCGTGGAAGCCTGGGGAAAGGGGGCCGAACACGAGGAAGGCTGTTTCGAACACATGCAGGACCGGCATTGCCGGTTTTCCCACGTCCGGATCATCGAGAACACCGACGCCCGGGTGGTCGTTCATTGGAGGTACGCCCCGGTCAGCGCCTACAACAACACCTGGAGGGCGGATCCGAAAACCGGCTGGGAATGCTGGATCGACGAGTACTACTTCATCTATCCGGACGCCAGCGCCATCCGGAAGGTCTCCTGGAAAAAGGGGACCCTGGGAGAGCCGAGGCAGTTCCAGGAAACGCTGGCCCTGCTGCATCCGGGTCAGATCGTGTCCGACCTCCTGGAAAGGGATTATGTCACCGTCGCGGATTATTCCGGCAAGACCGGGACAGTCTCCTTTGTCGAGGATCCCGACGTCGCCCCGTACGGGCCGTTCAACTGGGATGTCTCCCATCCCTACACCGTTCAGCAATACCATTTCAAATCGCAGAACAAGCCGTTCATCTGCTTCGAACCGGGGAACAAGATGTGGCTCCGCTTTGAAGATCTCGCCTCGTACGACCGGGCCAGCGGGTGCAACCATTTCCCGGTCGGTCAGGCCCGGTGCGACGGACGGACGACCCTGACGTCCGACCGGCCGTCGCACTGCTCGAGCTTCCCGATCTCAGATCCCGTCCTTCACGAAACGGACGACCGGGAATTCTGGGCCGCCCTGTATGGAATGAACTCCATGGCCGTCAAGGATGTGATCGAATTCGGAAGATCCTGGGCTTATCCGCCCGACCTTGTCCTGAAGGGCGGCGACCTCCGTTCCGGGGGCTTCGACCGGACGGAACGGTGCTACAAGATCGTGAACGCGGCCGGATCGCCGAGGAGTTTCGATCTCA
>JBFYOD010000094.1:0-4553 GCA_041303965.1 Candidatus Aminicenantota bacterium | reverse complement strand
GGGTCGAGGAAGCCAAGCAGCGGGTCCGCCGGGCTATCGAGATCTCCAAGGGCCTGGAGGATTACGGTCCAAACCAGGAAAGCGAGTACCGTTTTTTCCTGGCTTATCTCGAACGCCTCTCCGGCCGGCTGCCGGAGGCATTGAACGAAGCCGAGCGGGCTTGCGCCGTCACCGAAGGCCAGGGAGGAGTCAGACTCGTCCAGATGCTTTATCTGAGGGCCCTCATCACGCTGGAGATGAATAGGCTCGATGAATTCGAAAAGCAGATCGAGGAGATCAAGGGATACCTGGATCCGGACAGGTTTTTCGCGGGAGCGCCCAGGTACATGAGGATCTATTTCAACCTTCTCGGCCATCGTGAACTCCGGAAGAACAATTATGACCTCGCCATCCGCTACTTTTGGAAAGCTCTGGACCTCCTCTCGGTCCTTGCGGCTTCAAGCGTTGACGCGGACCATGCTAAATATTTTTACGACCTGGCCGAGGCCTATCGACGGTCGGGAAATAACACCAACGCTCTCGCGATGTACGAAAAGGTCGCTTTGCCGACCGTCAGCCGGGAATTCTCCGGCGACCTCTATGCCAGGAGCTATTATTGGATGGGGCTGGACAGCGAGCGGCAGATGCGCAGCGCAGCTGCTCCGGCCGTTGTCCAAGAGAGGCGCCTGAAGGCCATCGGATATTTCCGGAAGTTCCTCGAGCTTTGGAAGGATGCCGATCCGATCTTTCCCGAGGTCGAAGACGCCCGCCAGCGCCTGGCCCGCCTCGAGGCCCGGTAGGGAACTCCGCCCTTCCCCTGCCGCCCGGATGCCACAAGATACAACAAGATGCGACAATTCGCATTGAATTCCATACTCACCCGGCCGTCGCTTGACATCTCCGCGCCTCGGCCCTAATTCCTTGGTGAGGGGAAATAGGATTTGGCCGAAAGGTGAAGGCAAGCGCCAGCCAGAAGGCCTCTCCCGCTCCACCTCAAGTTCCGCAAGCAAGGAGGCGCAACATGTCGCGGAAATACTTGCAAGCCTTATTACTGGTGCTGCTAGTGGCGGGCGTCCTCGGGACCGGGGTCGCCCAGAAAGGCGGGAAGAGCGTTGTCATCCCCATGACGGCGCTCTTTTCCGGGGAATCGGGGGTCAAGATCACTGACGACGGCTTCGGACCCTATGTCCACCAGGGAACTACGACCGAGCTGAATAGCGTCCAGATCGAGAGCGACGGGCATTTCATTATGGTCGTTCGGGCCGTATCCCAACGGATGCTCAATCTCCTTTTCGATACCCAATGTAGGCCACCGGTCGATCCGAATCCGGTCGATTGCACCGATCCCAATTTCCTCCTATCTCCAACTCCGGTCCAGACGACCTATTGGATGCTGCGCACCTACTGGAAATGCCGGTACATCCCTCATGTGGAGGCCGACGGGACCACCTGGACCGAACTCATCAGATCGACGACCCGCAAAGATTCGACGATCCTGAATCTGAAGACCATGGTCCCGGGCGAGACGGTCGGCGTCTCGGTGGAGGGGATGAGATTTAATCCCACCGACAATGAGTCGACCACCGGCTATGACGAGTCCAGCCTGGACCACTATCTCATGACGGGCACGCAGTTGTTGGAGTCATCGCCCGGCAGCGCGGCGTATCTTCTCGTCACGGCCACGGATTGGGACGGCGACGGTGTCATGGACTGGATCTTGCGGACGATCCCGGGCAAGGTCGTGATCAAGTCGTGGGACCGGACCGACGTGCTGCCCGATGGCGATTGCTTCAGGCTAACCTGCGGTTTTCCGTGCGAATATGGCTCATATAAGCTGCCTTATGAATTGAAGATCGCCCGGAAGTGATGAAGGCCCGGCCCCCCGCACGGGCGGCGGCCGGGGCCGGTACTGATCGCGCTGGGGACATGTACTTCCGGTACGTGTCCCCGATTTGATCGGCTAGCGTTATTTGTAAAGGGCGGATGCCCCCGAAAGGGGAGTCCGCCCTTTTTTATTTTCGGGGAGGATTTGACACCTATCCGGGGCCGGGATATCCTTGTTTTGTGAGGGGACGGGTTGATCTTGAGCGCGAAGCCGGCGATTTCAAGCCGGGTGAAAAGATGAACGCCCATGGTCTTGCCCTGAGGATCGTGGAGGAGGCGGTCGGACCGAGAGACTACTCTCTCTTCAGGGAATTCCCGGCTGGCGGTGGTATCATGGGTCTTCTCCATGATTCGCTTTTAAAGGTTAACGTCGTGCACCGTTCCGTGTTCCGGCATAACTGCCGTGAGGTCGTCGTATTGTCCGGTCAAGAAGACATCCGATGAAGAGTTGATTCTGAGGGGGAAATCATGAAAATTAAAATTTGGGCATCGTTCGTGTGCGCGATGGCGCTCGTTTCCTACGCAACTTCTCAGACGGGCAAGGAAGTCAAGGTCTATGCGGAAGGAATGACCCAGATGGTCGGTCAAGGCAGCAAAGAAGTTATAAACAAGATCGCCTTCGTCTGGAAATTCGGGCTTCTCGAACAATGGGAAGCCGCCAACCCGAGTCTGGAGAATGTCCTCAAGAATAATTTCAAAAAACATCGCTTTAGCAAGCGGGAAGCCCGGGACATCTTCGCGCCCACGGGCGCCTATAAGGTGATGCTCTTTCGAAAGCCCGTCGGAGAGGCGGAAGCGAGTACGGAGACCATGATGAACATGGGCCTGGCCGGCATGCACGATAAAACTATTGTTCAAAAGTTCGCCTACATCCGGGTGGTCTTCAGGGACGGCAAGCTCGTCCACCAGCGGGTGTGGTGAATCAAATCCTATAAGGAGGAGCCGTGACCGCTCGAGGAGCCCGGATTCTGCTGATCTCCTTCATGATGGCCTTAGTAGCCCTGTCCGCTCCGGGCCGGGCGGGCACTCCGCGAGCCGCCCTCAAATCAGAGGAGGCGGCGACACCTGCCGTCTTGAAAAGGAAAAAACGCCGCCACCCCCTGGTCAAGAGGGTCACGCCCAACGCCATCGTCCGTCGCATGCGCATGGGCACGGAGAGTGTTTCCGTCTGTCTCGACTTTTTCGGCCCCCAAGGGCCCGAGTGCTTCTCCGAAGGAAACGTTGTCTATATCAACCGTGACCATCCGCTTTTCCTATTGGAGTCGAGCAAAGCATTCGCTCAGACGATGTATATCGCCAGGCTGGTCACCCAGGAAATCTCTTTGATGAAGGAGACCCGGAGTCCACGCGTGGCGTTCGGCCACCAGAGCCAGCTCCTCAAAGACGCTTTTTCCGAGGAGTAACCCCACGGAGACGTTTTGTACGGCGCCATGAGCCCTCCCCGAACTCAAGTTCTCCGGGGGATTTAAAGTCAGCGAGGCGCGAAAAATCATTCGACGGATCCCGCCCCATCCGCCGGAGAAACCACGTGAGCCGTCTTTTCGAGGAAATCTGGAAGTCCCATTATCGTCAAGGGCTGAGGCTCGGCTCTGACAGGCCAGTGCCGTAGGCGATTCTCTATATTGCGGAGGATCGGAAGCGGCGTTTCCGTGCTCCCACAACCGCGTAATTGCCGCGCTCGGCCTTTTCGATCCTCTCGAGGGCCAGCTCTAGCAGGAGCTTTCTTTTTTCGGGGTTCCGCGCGGCCTTCTTCCGATACCTCCCGAGCCCCAGGCGGTCTCGGAGAAGCAGCATTTCGACGGAGGACGCTTTCGGCCGCGCGCCGTCCATCGGGCTCATGAGGATCTCCTGTCCTTGAAGGCGCGTAGCTCGGCCAGCGTGCCGTTCTCCGGCAGGGCCGCTTTCTTATCAAGGTAGTCCCAATCGAGCTCCTTGCCGTACCGGGCTATCAGAAGCTCGGTCATCTCGCAGTCGACCTCGGACTTCCAGTGTTTGCAGGCATTCATGCGGTCGATGATGAGATCCTCAAGCCCTATGACGATGCACGAAAGCCCTCCTTCGAGCTCGACCGTTTCGCGCGGCGCCTCCTCGCCGGGCAATCCGGACGCGGGGGCCTCGACGGCGATATCCAGACCGCGGTGGACCCAATAGCGGCCAGCCTTTGTGAATCCCAATTCCTGCAAGACGTCGTCCAAGGCTTCGCGGTCGGCGCAGGCCAGGTCGATGTCGGCCGTGAAATAGACGTCCCGCGTGTAATAGGAAAGGGCTAGTCCTCCGATGAGGACCGGGGCCGGCTTGCCCTTCTCCTCGAGGCGCCGGGTGATCAATCCCGTCATGAGGAGCTGACGGGCTAATGGGGCTTCCGTAGCGCCGATCTTATCTAGGATGTCCTTGATATTCACTAGGTTATGATACCAACAATGGGAGATGGAGGCAAGCCAGCCGGATCGTCGGGCACAAGCCGTCCCCCATGCCTCCGGCCTGACAGGCGTCATTTCCCCTGGAAGGTTATCATCGGGGGATGACCGACGCGCCTGCGGAGGAGGGTCCTTATTGCTAAGCTAACATCGTATTAAATCCCGGTGACTATAACGGCGGGGCAACACCCGTTCCCATTCCGAACACGGAAGTTAAGCCCGTTCGTGCCGATGGTACTGCATGGGCAGCTGTGTGGGAGAGTAGGTCGTTGC
>JBFYOD010000093.1:0-4157 GCA_041303965.1 Candidatus Aminicenantota bacterium | reverse complement strand
TGACGCTGTTGTCGAGGATATCGAACAGGAACGCCAATCCCACACCCGCGCCCAAGCCCAGGATAAGCGCCAGGATCAGATTCCGCTTCTTGTTCGGGCTCGACGGCCGCACCGGCACGCGGGCCCTGTCCACGACCCGGATGTTCGACGTCCTCAGCCCCTTGAGCCGAGCTTCGACACCCGTCTCGCTTTCTCTCCTCAACAGCGAATCGAGGAGCGTTTTCTTGTTCAGGATCTCGACCTTGAGCCCGTTGTAGAGGACGGCGCTCGAATTCATCTTGAAGGCTTCGGCCTTCTGTTCGTTGAACTCGGTCTCGAGCGACTGCTCCTTGTTGAGGGCCGTCTGGTATTCCGAGTAGGCCCCCTTGACCAGGTTCTGGGTCTCGTCCTCGAGCGACTTGCGGGCCGACTCCATCTCGACCTTGGTCCGTTGCAGCTCGGGGTAATCGGGTTGGAAGCGTTCCTCCATCTTTTGGTATTCCCGTTTGAGCCGGACGTAGTCCTCGCGCAGACGCTGGATGAGCAGGTTGTTGATGGCCTCGGGCACGTAGTCGGGGCCGACGTTCTTCAGCCCGTTCCACGTCGCCTGTTTTTGCGAACGGTCGATCTGGGCCTCGGTCAGGGCCTTGTTGAGCTGGCTCAGCCGGTCGATGACCGTCGTCTCGTTGTCGCTCAGGGCGATGATGTTGGCCTCGGCTTCGAAACCCTGGAGCTGTTTTCCCTTCTGCTCGATCTCGGCCTGTAGGCTCTTGATCTGCTCTGTCAGGAACGTCGTCGCCTGCTCGGTCGCGGCGTACTTCATGTTGATATTGAGGTCGATGAAGGCGGCGGCCAGGTCGTTGACGCAGTCGGCCGCGAGCTCGGGGCTGCGCGCGCTGAAGTTGACCTCGACCAGGCGCGTCAGCCGCACGGGCTTGACCGAGAGCCGCTTCAGGAAGCCGTCGATGAGCCCCTCGCGAAAGACGTTATCGGTCGGGTCGACCGGCTTCCCTTTCTTCGGTTTGCCGGCGAACTCCACATTTTCATAGAGCTTCAGCCTGTCGACCACGGTGTCGGCCAGGCCCCGCCCGCTCAGGAGCTTATACTGCGTCTGGTAGAAATCGTCCCGCATCGAATCGATCTGGAGGACCTGGTCGAACGAGAGGATATTCGGCTCCTTTTCGATGAGGAGCTGGGATTTCGCGGTGTAGACGGGCTTCTGGACGAACGTCCAGAAGGTCCCGAGGATGAAGACGGCCGCCGTTACCGAGAGCACCGTCCCCTTGCGCCTGCGGATCTTCTCCCAGTATTCCCGGAGGTTGATCTCCTGCCCCTCGGCGACTTCGTAATCCGCGAGTTGTATCTCGTTCCCGTTCTTCATCTACCGCCTCTTTCTACCAGAAGCTCTCCGGCACGTACACGACATCGCCTTCTTGCAGCATGATGTCCTTCTTCTTGCCCTTGATGATATCCCTCAGGTTGACCTTTATCTTCTGCTCTTTCCCGGCTTTATCCTTGCGTGTGATCGTGATCTTGCTTTCTTTAGCGCCCTCGGCGAGGCCCCCCGCGTCGGCTATCGCCTGGAAGAGCGTCACGCCCTCGGACAACTTCGACTTGATCGCCCCGGGCTTGTTGACCCGGCCCATGACGAAGACCCGTATCTCCCTGTCCACCGGCACGTTGATGACGTCGTTCGGCTCGATGGGGATGTTGAGCTTCTGGTTGCCGTTGACGAGCAGGTCCTTGAGGTCGATGGCCACGCTCGAAGTCACCCCGTCCGGCCCCTCGCGCAGGATGAAGATCTCGTTGCCGGCGGTTTCGCTGAACCCGCCGGCCATGGAGATGATCTGGAGCAGGTTCTTGCGGCCGACGAGCTCGTAACTCCCGGCTTTCTCGACCGCCCCGATCACGGCCACCTGCTGGTTCTTATACTCCTTGATGAAAATGGTCACCTGGGGGTTCTTGACATACTTGGCCTGGAGCAAGCCGGAGAGCTTCTGGACGACACCTTCCTGGGTCAGGCCCTCAACGACGATGCGCCCGAGGAGCGGCAGGGTGATCGAACCGTCCTCCGAGACGCGGACGGTCTGGCTGAGCTCGTCCACCTGGAAGACCTTGAGCTCGAGCAGGTCCCCCGGCCCGATCCGGTAGGCCCGGACGAAAAGATCGCGTGCTTCCTGGGCCTGGGCGGGCGGCTGGGTTTTGGCCTGGGGCGGAGTTTGAGCTGCGGCCATGCCGGTGCAGACTAACACAGCTGATATCCCGAGTGTGAAAACACGCGCGGCTTTCTTCATCTTTATCCTCTCCAACTATCCGGTCCCATCATAAGGGGACATGTAATGGGGACATGTAACAATTTTCTGAAATTGGTACGTGTCCCCGATTTTCTCAAAAGTCGTACGTCAAGTTTAACCCAAAGAAGGTCCTCTTGTCATCTTCCGCGTCCAGATTCGAGTCCCGCACCCACCAACTGGCGATGAATCCGAGCGCGACGCTCTTCTTGATCCGGAAGTAAATGCCAGCCGACTGGATCGTGAATTCGTCGAGCCTTTTCACGTCCGTTCCGCCGCCCCCGACAACGGGGTATCTGTTCCGCCCAACCGAATAATCGTAGTCGAGCCGCAGGAATCGCATCAGGTAAAGCGATACTCCCGCGCCCGGCCGGCTCTCGATGTAATAGGGGTTGCCGTACCAGAGCGAAAAACGGACGTCGCGAACATATGATCCGCGGATGACGAAGGGCTTGGCCAGGCGGATCCAGAGCTGAGAATCGCCGACGACTCCCTGGTAATCCGGCCCGTCCACGGCCCGGACATCGTACTTCTTGTAACCGATCCGGACACGCCCTCGCACTCGGCGCCCTAGCCGAGAGAACTCGAGCCCCGCATAAGCAGCGCCGCTCCGGGCATCCCCGACGGCCGCCTGCGTGGCGAAATCGAATTCATAGAGACCGTATTCGAAGTCCAGGAAAAACCGCCTCTGCGTCGACGCCTGGTAGAAAAGCGAGAAGTTGGCGTAGCTCTCATGTCTGTTCAACCTCTCTCGGAGATTGAATCCGCCCGCGTATTCGACGCTCTCATAGTCATACTTGACCGTCCGGTAGCCCAGCGAGAACGATGTCTTCCAGGCAAGCTTGACCAGCATCGACCCGCCATAGCCCTCTTCCTTTCGCCTCGGCCGGATGTCTATCTCCGTATTCCACCGCTCCCTAGCGTCAGAGTATGTCCCCTCCACGCTGAAGAAGACGTTCTTCAGGCTGAGCTGGGCCGCCCCGTTCAAATAATAGTTCCACGTCCGCTCTTGTTCTGTCTTGGAGTACCAGACGTATTGAGGCGACCCATATGCCGACAGAACGAATTTCCTATGGATGGGGATATAGACTGTCGCCGCCGGCCCCGCGGTGATCGTGAAATCCTTGATCGGTTCGGCCGGGGAATAGAAGATATTCGAATCCACTCCCGCGTTGGAGATGACGAGTGACGGCTGGATGCGGAACGGCCCGAAGTGCCAGGCGGCATCGCGCCATTTTGCTTCGAGCTCCTTGCCTTTCCAGGTTTCGGCAGAGGCCATGCTTGCCGCTGCAATGAGCAGGGCCATGCCGGCGATCGAGATCTTTCTTCTTACCAACTTCCCAGCCCCGGCCTGGCCCCGATTCCTAGCGTTTGCGGTTTATATGTCGGCACGATCTCCATAAGGCCGCTGATGATGAAATTACGATCGCTCCCGTCACGACATCCGTCGATCAGCTTCTCGATCTTGAGGAACGTCTCCTCATCCGGCTTGACCGTGGGATTCCGAGCTTTAAAGATCCTAGCGTGTTCGGTCGGCTCAGACCCTTCCTCAGCGCCCAGCAATTCCTCGAAGAGCTTCTCTCCGGGCCGGAGGCCGCTGAAGACGATCGGGATATCGACGTCGGGCTCGTGGCCGCTGAGCCTGATCATTTCTCGCGCCAGGTCCAATATCTTGACGGGCTCGCCCATGTCGAGGACATAGGCCTCGCCCCCTTCGCCGATGGCCGCCGCTTCGAGGACGAGAAGCACGGCTTCCGATGTCGCCATGAAATATCTTTTCATGTCGGGATGCGTTATCGTCACCGGCCCTCCTCGCTTGATCTGGTCCTCGAAAACCGGGATGACGCTCCCGCGGCTGCCGAGGACGTTCCCGAACCTCACCGAGAT
>JBFYOD010000092.1:0-3546 GCA_041303965.1 Candidatus Aminicenantota bacterium | reverse complement strand
CCGCCCTTATGGCTTTCGCGGCTGTAGCTCGAGGCCTGGGCCTGCTTGAAGAACGGCACCGGCCGCACGGCCAGGTTCTCGAGATCGACCATCTCCGCGAGCAGGGTTTCGACGGTGATCGCGCGGGATGACGGCGCCCGCCCGCAGCTCATCATAGCCGCTAAAAACGCCACGATAAGCTCCAGGCCGAGGACGCCCATTATTGATCGTTGACGTTTCTTGCTTATCAAATCCATCTCTGCCTCTTTTTCCCGTATTGTGTGCTTATCCATGATAGAGTTTCAACTCTTTTTCAGTAATAAATTCGGAAATGGGTATTGTGTCCCCGAATTGGTTCATATATCATGACGACTGCGAGGGAACCCCGACATGACGAACTGCCCCAAATGCGAGATGAGTCTTAAAGCCGGGAAAAAGTTTTGCACGGGCTGCGGCGCCGCCCTTGCCGTGCCGGCGCCTGCGCCTGCGCCTGCGCCGAGACCGGCTTCCGCTCCGCCCATCGCCGCCGCGCCGATAGCCAGATCCGCACCAACTCCCATTCCGTCTCCGATTCTCAAACCTGCTCAGCCTCCCGCTATCGCGCCCACCCCGGCGTCAGAGCCCGCGCCGCCGCCCCGGCATTGGCTGAGGATCCTCCTGCCGGCCGCCCTGCTGATCTTCGCCGTGATCGTCTTTTCGGTGGCCTGGTCTGTGTTTACCACGGACGGGTTCTTCGATCTTAAGGATGATGAAGTTCTTATCGCCTGGCTGCTGACCGTGCTCGGCCTCGGCGCGGGCGCCGGCGCCGTCCTGATCTTCCGGCGGACCCCCCGCCGCCCCCGCTAACGGGTCGGTTTCCAGACGAACTTGCCGCTTCGATCGATGTAGCCGATCGCTTCGCCGGCCTGGACCTTGGCCAAGCCGCCCTCGAACGGCTGGGCCAGGTCGAACTGATAGCCGACGACGAGCCGGCCCGCCCTGTCGATATATCCCCATTTGCCGTCCTTGTTGACCGGAGCGAACCCTTCGGCGAATATCGAGACGAGAAAGAACCGGCCCGGGATGATGAGCTTGCCCTCCTCGTCAATGAAACCGTAGAGCTTGTCGTCGAGGACAGAGGCCCGGCCCTCGAAATAATTCCCGGCCTCAACGTACGGCAACCCGGACAGAAGGAGCTTCCCCTTCTTATCGACATACCCGATCCCGGACTCGGTCAGGACCCAGGCGCGGCCACCCGAGAAAGCGTATGTCTCTAGGAATTCCGGCTTGATGACGAAATTCCCGCCGGGGTCGATATAACCCCACTTGCCGTCGACCTTGACGGCCGCCAGGCCCTCCGCGAAATCGAAGGCCTGCTCGAACGCGGGGCCGATAACGGTCTTCCCCGTCTTGTCGACGAATCCCCACTTATCGGCGGCCTGGATCCTGGCCCGCCCGTCATGGAACCCGCCTCCGGTCGTCAACCGCGGCTCGATGACCACCCGCCCTTGCTTGTCGATGAAACCGTGATGATCGCCCTTTTGGAAGATGGCCAGTCCCTCGGAAAATGGGGCGGCCCATTCGAATTGGAACGGAACGGCCGTTTCGCCGGACGCGCCGACGAATCCCCACAGATCTCCCGACTTGACGGCGGCCAGCTCTTCGCTGAATTCCGACGCTTCGTCGAATCGCGGGGCGATGACGACCTTTCCCGCGCCGTTCATGAAGCCGAACTTGCCGTCCTGGAGGATGAGGAACAGGCGCTCTTCGGCCGCCGCCGCCGCGCCCCTGCTCGCATCTGCTCCCATGAAAAAAACGCCGAGCCCGCCCGCGAGAACCGCCAGCGGCAGCCACGTTCTTGTCTTCATGGCGTCTCCTCCTGCCGCGTTTTTATCCCAGGCAGGGGAGGTTGTCAAGGCGGCACGCCCTTGAAAGATCGGTATTGCCCGCGGCCCTCTTTTTCAATACAATCCCCCTCTGATCTTCCAGGAGGACGCCATGGCTCCTTTGACCCCTGTCCAGGTCAAAGCCCTGCTTCGCGCCGGACTCAAGAGCCTGAAGCAAACGCTCGTCATCGTCGGCGTCTCCGTCCTCCTCTGGCGGATGAGCCCCACCCTGGCTTTGCTCTGGGGTATCGCTTCGTCGGGCTATTTTCTCCTTCGTTCCTATGGGCGAGAATGGCGCCTCACGGCCTTGACCTGCCTTCTTCCGGCCGCCTGCTCGATCGGCTGCTTCATCTTCCAGGCCGCGCTCCTGCCCGCCGCGCGTTGGCAGGGCTTCCTCGGCCCCGGCCTTCTCACGGGCCTTGCCCTGGGTTTCATCAGCGGCCGCGGCCATAAGGTCTTCGTCAAGGACAACCAGGTCTTCGGACGACGGACCTTCTTCTATCTCCTGGCCTGGTTCGCGACCACGACGGCGACCCAGGGCTTCGCTCTTTTCAACCTGCAAGACCTCGTCGGATTGGGTCTCACCGGTGGCATCTTTTCGACGGCCATGCTCACGGCCGTCTCGATGGCCCTGTTCCGCAAATATGCGCTGGCCCGGCGGCAGATCGGCCGGCCCGCGGATCCGGTCCGCCCGGCCCTCCTCGTTCTGGCCATCATGCTGACCGCCGTAGCGGCGCGGTCGCAGAGCTCCTCGTCCGGCATAACCCAGGTCCTGACCGCGGCCGATATTCCCGGCTACGCCGCGGCGTCGGCGACCTCGGAATCCATGCTCGCGGTGCCTTCCGGCCAGATGGCTTCCGCCGTGGGCCTGACCTCGCCGGAGAACGTCGACGATCCGGCTTATGCCGCTTATTTCACCCACTCGGCCGCGTATTCGGACCGGACGGATTGGGTCAAAGCGGTTCTCCTGCGTTTTCCCGACGCCGCCTCGGCGTTGGCCTTCGGTCGTTTCTATCAGAACAGCTGGCGGAGCACCGAATCCATCCCCAACGTGGGCATGGTGGTCACGGCGATCGCCGGCTGCGGGGACATGGCGGCCATCGGCTCGAGCGGGGGTGTGGCGGGCGCCGTCGTCGTCTGCGGAAGATGGCTCCTGCTGGTTTCCTCGGACATGAACGTGGACAGTCCGGCGCCGTCCTCCGACAGCTTCGACGTCAACCAGGGGATCATCATCCGGCAGCAGCAGGACCTGAGGGCCCGGCAGCAGGAATTGCTCACGGGGCTGTTGCAAACATGCAGCCCGCGGCTGTGCGCGTTGCCCGCGCCCCGGAAATCCGGACGGGCGGCCCCGATCGTGCCGGGAAAGCGAAGTCCGGTGAAGCCCGCTCGCGTCGTCCCGTCCGATCCGCAAGCGGTGGCCGGCATGGCCGTGATCCTCATTCTCATCCTTTCGCTGCTCGGCGTGAACATCACGAACACCCTGGGGGACGCCCTCTTCGACGAACTGACCAGGATCGACGTGCCACCAGCGGAGGCCGTCTCCGGGCCGTCGACGCCCAGATCGCCCCATCGGCCGACGACGCCGCCCAAGCCTCAGCCCCCCGACATGACCCCTCTCCTTGACCCGGAGTCGGGGAAAGATCTGGTCATCCAGGACGGTAGATACGAGGGAGGCCGGCTCGGCCAGGTCTGGTATCAGGGG
>JBFYOD010000091.1:0-3643 GCA_041303965.1 Candidatus Aminicenantota bacterium | reverse complement strand
CGGTATTCGTATATGGGCATGTCTAGATCAGGATCCCTTCGTCGAAGCCGAGCTTGATGAGCTCGATCCGGTCCTCGCCGCTCACCCCGAGGTGGTGCCGGGTGTCCGCCAGGAAGATATGGTGCGGCGTCGGCTGCAGCGGCCGGTCCTCCTTGAAATAATCACGTCTCTTCGCCTGGAGAACGCGGAGCCCGGTGGCATCGGCGGCGACGGGATCCCGGCTGACGATCAGTTCCTGGACCGACGCCAGCTGATTCATGGCGAACTGGTCCGAATTCGCGTTGAACACCACGATGACGATGTCCCCCGCTCTGGCCGAGGCGGTCCATCTCTTGTCCTCGGTCCTGACGATCCCCGATCTCTTGGCGTCCGGCATGTAATTCTTGGCAAAGGACCCATAGGCCCGTTCGGCTTTCGCGCCGTCCGGATAGCCGACGACGAGGAGATAGCTCTTCCCGCCTGCCGTCGCGTAGGGCGCCAGGACGGCCGAAGCCGTTTGCTCGAGGAGAAGGATATCTCCGTCGGCCACGAAATAATGGTAATTGAGGACCGAATGATTATGAAAATAACAGACCCGGTCCGCCACGAGGCCCTCGACCGGGAGGTAGGAAAGAAGCTTCGGCTTGGGCCCTTCCTTCGGGATGGCGCGAGCGATCTGGCGTCCCAGCTCAAGGACGGCCTCCTTGGTATCCTTGGTCTCCTCTTCGGCGAACACGGAGCCGAAATAGCGGTCCTTCCAGAACGACAGGAGCCCGGCTTTGTAGGTGGAGCCCTGCCCGATCCGGGCGTCCTCTCCGTCGAGGTCGTGGGTGAAGACGCCGAAGGCGTCCTCCGGCGACCCCATGTCGAAGAGGTCAACCACGATGTCGGGCTTGCCGTCCTTGTGGAAGCGGCGGGCCACGAGGAGCTTCATGTTGTAGGACCTGTAGACTTCTCCCGCGCCGTCGATGTAGTCGAAGATCGTCTCGGCGTCGAAGGTCTGATCGGCCTCGGAGAGATACGGGCCGATGGTCGGCGGGATGAACGAGGCGGGCTTTTGGAAGTCGGACACGATCGGTTCGGTCATCAGGACGAGTCCTCCCAGGAGGGCCAGGACGGATGCATAAGCGACAACCCTCTTCATTCCCGTCGATTGTATCACGCCGCCCCGGGCGAGACAAGGGAACGGGACGGACCGGCTGGAGCGTTTGCAAATTTCGGTGTTTCGGGGAATAATAGACGCTGTTCGCGTGATCCGATGACGATCCGACGCCCGACCAAAGGAGAGTCCGCATGATTGAGCGCCGTCTGAAGTATCCCGCCCTCCTCGTCCTGGTCCTCGCCGGCTTCCTGGCCGCCTGTTCCACGACGTCCGATGACGGCGACGTCACCCCCGTCGACATCCCCGCGGCCTCCATGTCCTACATCGTGCTCGCCTGGAACGACTTGGGCATGCACTGCCTCAACCCGACCTACGACAAGGAAGTCATCCTGCCGCCCTACAATACGGTCTGGGCCCAGGTGATCAAGCGCGGCAACCCGCCCGAGATCGTGACGACGGGCGTCACGCTGGAATACCGGATCATCGACAACACCTATTCCTACGGCAAAGGGACGGCGTCGCCGCTGCGCAGCTACGGGCAGTTCTGGGACAACTCCTTCGACCTCTTCGGCGTCTCCCTCGTCCACGACACGGGCCTCAACCTGGTCGACCCGGGCGTCAACAACGGGCTCTCGGGAACGATGCTCCTCAAGGGCAACCACTTCGAGGTCGACGGCGTCCCCGTCGTCCCCATCAATGACGCCGGGACCTGGGACCCTTACCAGGTCGCCGAGATCGTCGTCCGCGACGCCGCGACCAGCGCCGAGCTGGCCCGGACCCGGGCGACCGTCCCGACGTCCGACGAGATCAACTGCGCCAAGTGCCACGGCCAGGGGGACGTCAAGTCCGTCCTGGATGAGCACGACTCAGCCGAGGATACGACGTTCGTCGACGACGGCGTCCCCGTCCTCTGCGCCGATTGTCACGGAAGTCCCGCCCTCGGGCAGACCGGTCCGGGTTCGTCGGAATTGTATCTTTCCCAGGTCATTCACGGTTTCCACAGCACCAAGAGCGCGGCCTGCTATGACTGCCACCCCGGGACGACGACGAAATGCAACCGCAGCACGGCCCACGCGACGGCGGACGGCAATTGCACGACATGCCACGGCACCATGGCCAACATCACCACGACGATCAACAACGGCCGGGTCCCGTGGGTGAGCGAGCCGAACTGCGTGAACTGTCACACGTTCGTCGCTGAAGTCGACACCGGCTCGACGCTCTACCGCAACGCCAGCGCCCATAATGGCATATCCTGCGCCGCCTGCCACGGCAGCCCCCACGCCCAGGTCCCCACGGACAAGGCCGCGGACAACTACCAGGCCCTCCAGTATCAGAACAAGGCCTTGGCTCTCGGCAGCTGCCGGGTCTGTCACAGCGGCTCGAAGGGCGGCGGGCTGACGGGGATCGCCGAGGCCCATGGCGGCAGCCAGCCGACGTCGTGTATGGTCTGCCACACGGGGCCCATCTCGACCAATAATCCGCTGGAGTTCCCCCACAGATTCCAGCAAAGAAGCCGCTGAAACCCGCCTATTTTTCCGTGACCCGGGACAGGTGCCCGACGTAGGTCCGCAGGAAGCGGACGGCCTCGTCGGCCCGCCTGAAAACAGGGATCCCGGCGCGCTCGAGACATCCGGCCAAGGGAGTATAGAGCTCTCCGGCGTCGATGTTGACGACGACCGGTTTGTCCGTCGATCGGACGAGCTCGATCAGCCGCATGGCGAAGCTCCCCGGCTTGGCGAGATCCTCTCGATGCCCCTCCCCCGGCGGCAGGGTGTTCTGGGCCGGGGTCATGGGAACGTTCGAGACGACCGCGCAATCGACACCCGGGTCCTCCAGGATGGCCCGGGCGCAGTCCACGAAGACAGCGTCGTCGGCGACCGGCGTCACGTCGAGGGGATTGTGGACGTCCTGGAGGCGGTCGATGCCGAGCGGTTGGAGGATGGCCACGATGCGCTTCTGCGTCGCCGGCGTGAACGGGACGAGGTCCAGTCCGGTCCCGTTCTTGAGGTTATCGGCCAGGACGACGCACTCGAACCCGGCGTTGCTGATGAGCCCGACCCGGCGGCCGCGGACCTTCCGGCCTTCGAGGAACGACAGCCCCTTCATGAAGCTCTCGAACTCGAAGATGTCCCCGGCGACGACCGCGCCGGCCTGTTCCAGGACGGCCCGGAAGACGCCGTAGTCGCCGGCGACGGAAGCCGTGTGGCTCGACGTCGCCGCCCGGCCTTCGGGGCTCCGGCCCGCCTTGTAGACGAGGACGGTCCGGCCCGCAGCCGTAAGCTCGCCGACGGCCCGGGCGAAAGCCAATCCGTCGCCCGGCTTGAAACCTTCCATATAGACGGCGTACAGCTTGACGTCGGGGTCGTCCTTGAGGAACCTCAGGTAATCCGAGGCGGTGAGGTCGAGCTGGTTCCCGAGAGAGACGGCGTAGACCGGCTCGACTTCCGGCAGCTTGCTCATCCGGCAGATCATGAAAGCGCCGCTCTGGCTGATGACGGCCATGTCCGAGCGGGCGCTTTTCGGCCGGGGCAGCTTGTGCTCGGGAATGAATGTCGTGTC
>JBFYOD010000090.1:0-15191 GCA_041303965.1 Candidatus Aminicenantota bacterium | reverse complement strand
GCTGAACGGAGACGTGACCCAAGCATCCATCACCCATGATCTGGAGGAGATGAAGGCCAAAGGGATGAGCCGCGCCGAGATCTGGGATGTGGCGGCCGTGAACAACCCTGCGGGCGCTTATTGAGCGGGGCCTCCAATCCTAGGGGATGAGTCGGTCGAAATTATAAAGCATGCCCAGTCCGAAGGCAAGAGACTGGGAATGACAAAAGGAATGGTGGGTTCCAGCGGATGGAACGCAGGCGGCACTTGGGTGACTCCGGATTGGGCCTCAAAGGCGCTGTTCTTTTCGGAACTCGAGGTGACCGGTCCATCCAGGTTCGTGAAAGAGCTCCCTTTTCCAACGGTTCCGGAACCTTGCCCGAAAGACGGATCCGGCAAACCGGTTTTTTACCGTGAAGTAGCGGTAGTCGCTGTTCCCGTCAATCCTGAAAAGAAGATCGTCAAAACGGACGATATCATCGTTCTGAGCAACCATTTTGACGGCCGGCGGCTCGCCTGGGATGTGCCTGGTGGAAGCTGGCTGGTTCTCCGCTTCATCTGCTCGAACACCGGCCAGACTCTGATCGTCCCGAGTCCGGGATCCGGGGGTCTCTTCATCGACTTCCTGGATCCGGCGGCGACCCGAAGACATCTCGGACACATCCTGGGACGGTTGGGCATCACTCCCGCGAACGCGGCTGGATCCGGCTTGTCCTATCTGGAGTTCGACAGCATGGAACTGGATCCGGGAACTCCCTGGACTGATGCCATGGACAGCATTTTCAAGGCGGAGTCCGGTTATGATATTTCACCTTTTTTGCCGGTTTTCGCCGGATGGGAAATGCCGGACGGGAATGCGGATTTTCTGTATCAGTTTCACAAAACAGTCAGCGACCGGCTTATCTTCAGCCATTATACAACGGGACGTGATTTTCTTGGCAGGTATGGCATGCAGCTGGTGGCGGAGGCCGGAGGACCCGGACCGCCGATCTGGGATACCTGTCCGGTCGATGCCTTAAAGGCCCTTGGAAATGTCAGTATCCCGAGAGGGGAATTCTGGGTGCGTCACCGGAATATGTTCCTGATCAAGGAAGTGGCGAGCGCCTCGCATGCCTATGGATTGAAGATCGTCGATGCCGAGTCGTTCACCACCTGGAGGCGATGGAAGGACGCCCCCCACGACCTGAAAAAGTACGTTGACCGCGCGTTTTGCGAGGGGTTGAACAATATCACCATCCACACGTTCGCCAATACGCGTCCGGAGCACGGATTGCCCGGCAGAACCTATCATGCCGGCGTCGATATCAATCCCGGAACGACCTGGTGGCCGCAGGCCAAGCCTTTCATGGACTATCTGTCACGGTGTTCCTATCTGCTTCGGCAGGGCTTATTTGTCGCGGACGTGGCCTGGTATTACGGTGACAAGGCGCCGAATTTTTTTCCCGAATTCCATGACGTACCGGAAAGGCCCCGGCTGGATGGCCTGTCGCCGGGTTACGATTTCGATGTCATAAATAGCGACGTTTTGCTTCATCGCATGCAGGTCCGGGGTCATCGCATTATTTTGCCGGACGGCATGAGTTACAGCCTGCTGGTCATCCCTGACCGTAGCGACATCCCTGAAGCCGTCATCGAGAAGCTCCGGAAAATGGCGAGGGCCGGCGCGAAGGTTTTGGCCGGGAGCAAGGAGCTGGCCGCGAAAATCGGGGAGGGGGCCCTGCTTGAAAAGACGATCGATGCGGCTTTGGAAAAGATGTCTGTCGCCAGGGACTTCATCTCCGAAACCGGGCAATTGGATTACATCCACCGGAGGATCGGTGAAACCGATCTGTATTTCGTCCGGAATCCGACGGACCAATGGCTGACCGAAACCTGCTCCTTCCGGGCAAGCCAAGGTGATCTGGAGTTTTGGGATCCCGTGAGGCCCGCGCAATTCCGGCTCGAAAATGTCCAGCGGTCAAACGGGATCACCCGGGTCCCGATATCGCTTGCGCCCTACGCATCCTGTTTCATCGTTTTCAACAAGGAACAGGAAAAAACAGCAGGACTCCCCGCGCCCGACCTTTCCATCTATGGAACTTCGGGTCATGAGGAAACCCTGGAAATAGCGGGGCCCTGGAAAGTCCGTTTCCCCGAAAACCGGGGCGCGCCCGGCGAGGTTGAACTCGATGAGCTCATTTCGTGGACCGACCATCCGGATCCGGGTGTGAAATATTTCTCCGGAACGGCTTCCTATCATCATAAGATACAGGTCGGAAAACCGGTGTCCGGTGATGACACGCGCGTTTTTCTTGATCTGGGTGATGTGCGTGATGTCGCCGAGGTGATCGTCAACGGAGTGTCAGCCGGGATCCTCTGGACCAAACCGTTTACCGCGGATATCGGTCCATACCTCAAAGACGGAGAAAACGACCTCCGGATCAACATCACCAATATGTGGGTGAACCGTCTGACCGGGGACATGGACCTGCCTCCTGACGAGCGGATCTGCAAAACCAATCAGCCTTTTATCCGGAAGGACAACTGGGCCGGGGGAGGCGATGAAACATATCATCTGCAGGCTGCCGGATTGATCGGCCCGGTCAGGCTCGTGACCGGAATGGCTCCGGGGCCGGAATATCCTTCTCCTTTCTCTTCGATCCGTAGTGTCCGCGATCCCTGATTGAAGAGGAGAAACATGCGAACGAAACTCGGTTTTCTTTTTCTCCTAGCCATGGCCGGGGTCTTTTCCGCCCAATCGCCGTCGCCGGCCGCCGTTCTTCTCTTTCACGGCGGCGGCTGGGTCACGGGAAGCGCCGACTGGACATTCGACGAAGCCCGCCGGTTTGCCGCCTCGGGGTTGGCGGCCGTCGCTATCGATTACCGCCTTTCGGCAGGCAAGGTCACGCCGATCGAATTCCTGAAAACGCGGGGCTTTATTAACCAGGGATCTTGAAGCAAAATATCCTTAAATGAAGAAACAAGTCCCTCCGGCGACGGCCATGCTTCTGCTGGCGGGGTTTTTGTTGGCCGCCCCGGCCAAACCGCTCGCACAGGATAGCTCCCTCCCGGCCGAGCTGGCTTTGATCACGCTTTTTGCGGACAAGATCCAAAAAAACCCCCAGGGCTATTGGGAAGCCGAGCTGAGGAATGGGATCGAAATGGTTTATATCCCCGCCGGGGAATTCATGATGGGATCTCCGCGCGATGAATACGGGAGGGAGCCGGGCGAAGGTCCGGTCCATCGCGTGTTCACGAAAGGTATCTGGATCGGCAAATATGAAGTCACCCGGGCGTTCTGGCAGGCCGTCATGGGCGGCGATGCCGTAAAACCCGAGGAACGGGATCTTCCTCAAGGGAACGTGTCCTATCAGGACATCCGAGTATTTCTGCTAGCGCTGCAAAAGAAATCAGGCCTCAAATTCCGGCTTCCGACCGAAGGCGAGTGGGAGAAATGCTGCCGGGGCGGGAATCCAGCGGCTCTTTACGGCCCGCTCGACGAGATCGCCTGGCAAGCGGGAAATTCCGACGGCAAAGCCCATCCGGTCGGGACCAAGAAACCCAACGGCTTCGGCCTTTTCGATATGTTGGGAAACGTCTGGGAGTGGTGCTCCGACTGGTATGGGAACGCCTATTATGGAGCGTCTCCCATTTTGAATCCGGCCGGTCCAAGCCGGGGCGAGCGTCGGGTCATGCGGGGCGGAGGTTTCCTTCACGGCGGAAATTATTTGCGCAGCGCGCACCGCAACGATCAGGACCCGGCGATCGGCAAGCCGTATTTCGGCTTCCGCATCGTTCTGGATCCCTCCCTTTAATCGATTCAGCGCCGCACCGATAATCCGCCCACAGGAATTCCGGCCCCCGGGGTTTGATTTCTTGACACATATCCGGGGCAGGGATATCCTTACGTTATTTTAATTTAAAGGAGTGACCCATGTCTCAATTTCAGCCATTCGAAATAGAACGAATGATGTCAAAATATGAGATGGAAGTTGAATTCAACCTTTCCGAAAGCGGCGTCCATCCCATGACGCTCAAGGAACTCCTTTCTGACAACCCTGACTATATCAACACCTTACTTGACACAGAGATAGGCTACGCGCATGCCAGCGGCATCCCGCTTTTAAGGGAAACCATCGCGGCAATGTATACAAACGCGGCATCGGAGAATGTCCTGGTCACGGTCGGAGCGATCGAAGCGAACTTCAATACTATCACCTCACTTCTCGCACCCGGCGATGAAATCGCGATTATGCTTCCCAACTACATGCAGATCTGGGGCGTCGCAAAAAACCATAATTGTAAGATAAATACATTCCGGCTACGTGAAGAAAGCGGCTGGGGACTTGATATTGACGAACTTGCACGCGCGGTAACGAATAAAACAAAATTGGTAGCCATCTGTAACCCGAATAATCCTACAGGGCACATACTCACCGGAAAAGAGATGGCCGCTGTCGTTGCCGCGGCTGACAGAGTCGGTGCATGGATCCTTGCGGATGAGGTATACTCCGGAGCTGAGCGTTCCACCGATACTCAGACACCATCTTTTTTCGGTACGTACGACAAGGTTATCGCCATCGGAAGTATGAGCAAGGCATATGGCCTGCCAGGTTTGCGCATCGGCTGGGCGATCGGTCCAGTCAACATCATTGACGAAATCTGGAAACGCCATGAATACACATCATTAAGCGCTACCATGATCGCGAACAAACTCGCGGCGATTGCGCTTTCAGCGCAAGTCAGGCCCCGAATCATCAAGCGGACAAGAAATTACATCCGGAAAGGTTTTCCTGTGCTGAAAGAATGGATGGACAGTCATGAAAACACATTTTCCTTCGTTCCTCCGCAAGCTGCTGCGATTGCTTTCGTCCGTTACAATCTTGACATCAATTCCACTGAGTTCATCTATCGCCTGATACGCGAAAAAAGCGTGCTCATTGTTCCGGGTGATCATTTCGGTATGGACAAATTTTTTCGTATCAGTTACGGTCTTCCGCATGACCTCCTCCTGAAAGGATTCAACCGGATCCACGATTTAATCGTCCAGATTCAGGGCAGATAAACAGATGTTACCAACCACGCTTGATCCGGCGATGATAGCTGTCGTAGCCGCCTCTACAGGCAACCACGGCGAAGCAGTTGCCTTCGGATTAAGCAAACTCCATGCACCGGGCATCGTATTTGTTCCAGAAAACGCTTCGCCAGATAAAATACGTGCAATTGAACAGCTCGGAACTGAAGTCCGGTTTCATGGAAAAGATTGATATCCGAAGGAGCCGGGAAAGAAGTGTCCGATTTGCCTGGCCGGCGAACTGGCCGGCCCGCCGGAAGACTGCGGAGGGATTCCGGGCTATTACGACTGCATCAGGGCCCTGAGGGAACGGGATAACTCGGAGGACCGGCTGACCTGGTTGGGCCGCTGGAGGCCGGACCGCTTCGACCCCGCGAAAATCAAGTTCTGGAGTCCGCTGCGACGATTGAAGATCGCCTTAGGAGATTAAGGGCATTCTGCTGCTCGTGTATCTGGCCTGGTCGGCCGCGCGGGTTGGAGCCCTCCAGCCCCGAAAGGCCCTGAGCGCCTGGCGATCCTCGGTTGGCCCGGATCAGAAGAGGACGCCGGCTGTGATGACAAAGCCCCTGTTCTTCATGCTAAATGCTATGTCTTTGTACGCGTCGACCAGACCCATGTAATAGCGCAGGTCGATGAGGAGCTTCGCCGGGTTAAGCGCGATTTCTCCGCCCAAGCCGAAGTCGAATCCGAGATCCGTGGACTTGAAGAGATCCTTGACGTCGTCCCCGTCCCACTTGGCGCTCAGGAGGAAGCTCACGGCCGGTCCCGCGAACACGACCGGCACGAAGGTGCCCTCTCTCATCAGCCGGGCCCTGACGAGGACGGGGATGTGGAGATAGCCGTAAGTCTCGACGAACTTCCCGCCGTCGTCGGGCCACCAATTGCCCGTGGTCAGGTAATTGATCTCCGGCTGGAGGGCGATCATCGAAGTGATGTTGACAAGGGCGAAGGCCCCGATCGTCACCCGGGTCAGCGTCCTCTCCGAACCGTCGTTGTCGCTCCAGTCGTTCTTGAAGAACGACGCGCCGGCCTTGGCCCCGAAATCGAACGTGGTCGCCGCTACGGCGGGCACTGCCACAAGGGCCGCCAGGGTCAGGAAAGCGGTAAGGACCAAGATACTCTTTTTCATGCTTTTTTCCTCCCGTCCATCCGTTTCTGCTCTCGTTGGGAGCATCTTGAGGCGAGAATACTACCTATTTTTTTCGATGTCAAGGGTATGTACGGGTCCACTACATGGGCATCGCGAGCCTTGAAAGATCGTCCGCTTTGGCGAGATCGAGATCGACCTGCAGGCACGCCGCCTTTTCAAGCAGGGGACAGAGATCCGGCTTCGCGAGCAGTTGTTCACGCTCCTAGCGATCCTGCTGGAGCGCGCCAGCGAGGCCGTCTCCCGGGAGGAGCTTCAGAAACGGCTTCTGGCCGGGGGACACGTTGGTCGACTGCGGATTTATGCTGCGCAATAAAAAGGAATTTCCTATCAAAATAATCTCCAATCGATTTCCTCTTGACAAACGCTCGTGGCGGGCTTATTTTATAAAAGGTGAACAAAATGGTAAACACATTGAGACGCGAACTGACCGTCCGGCAGGCCAAGGTCCTCAAGGCCGTCGAGGACTTCATTTTAGGGCACGGCTACGCCCCGACCATCCGCCAGCTGGGGTCGGCCCTCGGGATCCCCAGCCCGTCGGCCGTCCTCAAGCACCTCCAGAGCCTGGAGCGCAAGGGCTACATCACCCGCGAGGGCGGCGAGATCCGGGTGGCCGGACTGCCGGCCCTCCTCGAAGGCCAGGTCCGGGTGCCGATGGCCGGGCTCGTCCCGGCGGGCGGGCCGCGCGAGTCGTTCGACGTCTCGGGCGAGGCCATGGACGTTCCGGGCTGGATGGTCGGCCGCCGCCGGGGCAACGTCTTCTGCATCCGGGTCGACGGCAAGAGCATGATCGACGCCTACATCGACGACGGCGACCACGTCCTGCTCGAACGGACCAACCTGGCCAACTCGGGCGAGATGGTCGTGGCCCTGCTCGAGGACGGATCGGTCACCCTGAAGCGGCTGAGGCGGACGGGCGGCCAGGTTTTCCTCATCCCGGAGAACCCGGCCTTTCAGCCGATCGAGGCCCCGTCCGCGAGGATCCTGGGCCGGGTCATCGGCGTCATGAGGAAGTACTGAACGGGGCGATTCCCGATGGATCTCCCCTTAGGGTAGGGGGAGAGTAAAAAGTTAAATCGAACGAAAAAAGGAGGAGAGGTGTCTTTGTCGAAAAACGGGCGGCGCTACATCGTCCACGTCGACATCGACGCCTTTTTTGCCGCCGTCGAGGTTCTGCTCGACCCCTCGCTCCAAGGCAAACCGGTCATCGTCGGCGGCCTGCCCCACGAGCGCGGCGTGGCCTCGACCTGCTCCTACGAGGCCCGCAAGTTCGGCGTCCACTCCGGAATGCCGCTTCGCAAGTGCTACCAGCTCTGCCCCGAGGGCGTCTTCGTCCGTGGCAACTACCAGGTCTACCAGGCCTTCTCCGAGCGCTTCTTCCGCGTCCTCCACGCCGCGACCCCCGACGTCGAGGAGGCCTCCCTCGACGAGGCCTACCTCGAGCTCACCCGCTGCGGACACATCTATCCCTCGTTCCCGGCGGCGGCCCGCGAGATCAAGCGTCGCGTCGAGCGCGAGATCGGCGTTACGGTCTCGGCCGGGGCCGCCCCGAACAAGATCCTGGCCAAGCTGGCCACCCGCCGGGCCAAGCCGGCCGGCTTTTTCGAGATCCGCGAGGGCGAGGAGGAAACCTACCTCCGCGACCTCGGCATCGAGGCCCTGCCCGGCATCGGCCCCAAGGCCCAGGTCGTCCTGCGGCTGATGAACATCCATAAGATCGGCGGGCTATGGGAGCTGCCGCGGACGACCCTCCACACGCTCTTCGGCGCGGGCGGGGACGACATCTATCTCCAATCGCGCGGCATCGATAGCCGGCCGCTCGTCACGCGGACGCTGCCCAAATCCGTGTCGCGCGAGACGACTTTCCTCGAGGACCTCTGGGACAAGCGCCTGCTCCTGGCCCACCTGGCCTACCTCTGCGACCGGCTGACCTTGGCCCTGCGCGAGGATCGCCTCTACGCCCATGTCATCGAGGTCAAGGCCCGCTACGCCGACTTCAAGACCGAGATCAAGCGCCGCCTCGTCCTGTCGCCGCTCCAGGACATGGGCCAGATCTACAAGATCGCCGAGGAGCTCTTCCTCGGGCTTTTCTCCGGCTCGCGGCTGGCCTTGCGCCTGGTCGGGGTCAAGGCGTCGGACCTGGTGCGCGTCCGGCCCCTGTCGCTCTTCGAGCCCTACTCGGAGCGGCCGGAGCGGCTGGGCCGGGCCCTCGACCAGGTCCGCGACAAGTACGGCTTCGGCTCGGTGCTGACGGCCCGGGAGAAGATGCTCGCCGCCGTCTACGCCTTCGAGCCGCGGCGGGGCTACGTCCTGAAGACGGCGTCCCTGACGAAGTGAAAGCATGTTCGTCCCGCTCCGCCTTCATTCCGTCTACAGCCGGGGGAAGGGGAGCGTCACGCTCGAGGAGGCGGCGGAGTGGGTCGGGCGGCGGCGGCTCCCGGCCGCGGCCCTGGCGGACGTGGGCAACATCTACGGTTGGGGCAAGTGGAAACGCGTCGCGGCGGGCGGCGGCGTCAGGCCGCTCTTCGGGTGCGAACTCGAGTGCGGCGGCCGGCGGTTCGTCTTCCTGGTCAAGACGCGCGAGGGCTACTCGAACCTGATGGAGATCTTCAACCGCAGGGAGGTCCGGGACGCTTCCGGCCTCGTCGTGATCTACGTTCCTGAGGGACTGCCCCTGAAGCGGGACGGTCCCTCAGGGGCCGGCAAGAACGGGGACACGAAAGGGGACATGTCCCCGTCGGGCCCGTCGTGTGACTGGGCGAGCGAGGCCGCGATGATCGCCGACCTCCGAGCGAAAGTCGCGCCGGGAGATCTCTACCTCGGGGCCGACTTCGCCAACTTCAATCGGCTGCTGGGATCTAGGGGACACGTACCAATTTCTTCGGAGAAAGCCAAGAATGGGGACACGTACCCGGGGTACATGTCCCCATTCGCTGGCCTGCCCGTCGTCTGGGCGAACCCGGTCAAGTACCTGACGAGCCCCGAGCGCCTCGTCCTCCTCCACGCCATCGAGAAAAAGATCCCCTACCCGCCGGAGCGCGACCGGCTCCTGGCGAAGGTCAAGATCTTCGGGCCGGACCAGGAGGCGCTCGCCCTGCGCCGCTTCGGCGACGCCGCCCAGGCGGCCCTGGCCCGGACGGTCGAGGTCGCCGAAAAGTGCGAGTTCGTCTTCGAGGACGTCATCCCCAACCTCCCGGCCGACCTCTTCCCCCGGACCCTCCGCGACGTCGTCACGGAGCGGCTCACGGCCGCGAAGGACCTGACCTGGGAGGAGCGCCGGCGGGCCCGCCGCGAGCTGGCCGTCGTCGAGCAGTCCGGCTTCGGCCCCTATTTTCTGGCCGTCCACGACATCGTCGAGTTCGCCCGCGGCCGCGGCATCCTCCACAACCTGCGGGGGTCGGGGGCCTCGTCCTTCCTGGGCTGGCTCCTCGGCGTGTCCCACGTCAACCCCATGGAGTTCGACCTCTATTTCGAGCGCTTCCTCAACCGCGGCCGGCCCGACCCGCCCGACATCGACATCGACTTCGATTCGCGGCGCCGCGACGAGGTCCTGGAGTACGTCCTCGAACGGTACGGCGCCGGGAAGACGGGCGCGGCCTTCGTCTGCAGCCTGAAGAACTTCGGGGCCCGCTCAGCCCTCTACGAGACGCTCCGGGCCTTCGGCGTCCCGCCCGAGGAGGCGCGGGGGCTCTCGAAGCGCGTGCCGTATTTCGCGGAGCCGTTCTATCTGCGGCGGGCCGCGCCCGACCCGGGCCGGCTCGACGTCTGGAAGCTCGCCGCCGAGCTCCAGGACGCCTACCACGAGACCTCGCTCCACGTCGGCGGCGTCATCCTGACCCCGGCGCCGGTCGAGCGGTTCCTCCCGCTCGAGACCTCGGCCAAGGGCCTGCGCATGACCCACTTCGACAAGGACGCGGTCGAGGACCTCCGGCTGATCAAGCTCGACCTCCTCTCGGTGCGGGGGCTGGCCGCGATCTCGGAGACGAAGGAGAAGATGAAGCTCCGGACGCTCCCGCCGGGAGACGCCGGGACCTACGCGGCCCTGCGCGCGGCCCGGACGATCGGCTGCTTCCAGGTCGAGAGCCCGGCCATGATGAACCTCCTGCGGCGGATGAAGCCGACGGACATCCACGAGATCACCCAGGCCTTGGCCCTCATCCGGCCGGGCCCGACCGAGAGCGGCATGAAGGAGGCGCTCCTGCGGCGGCGGAGCGGCAGGACGGGCGCGCCGGCGGAGGACGCCTTCCTGGCCCGTATCCTGCCCGAGACCGGCGGCATCCTTCTCTACGAGGAACAGGTCATGCAGATCGCCGAGCGGGTGGCCGGGATGCCGCCGGAGGAGGGCGACCTCCTGCGGCGGAGCCTGCGCAAGGCCCGGGGCGGCGAATCGGCGCTCCGGACCAAGTTCGTCCGCGAGGCCGGCGAGCGCGGCTACGCGGCGGCGGAGGCCGAACGGCTGTGGAAGACCATGGAGAAGTTCTCGTCCTATTCCTTCAACAAGGCCCACAGCGCCTCCTACGCCCACATGGCCTACCAGGCCGTCTACCTCAAGGTCTGTCACCCCGTGCCCTACTTCGCCGCCGTGCTCAACGCGGGCGGGGGCTACTACGACCTCCCCGAGTACGTCGCCGAGGCCAAGAGGAACGGCATCCGCATCCTGGGACCCGACGCCAACCGCAGCGGACCCGGCTTCGAGGTCGAGAACGGAACAGGGAGCGGAGGGAACGGCTCGGGCGGTGGGCCCGGCCTCATCCGCGTCGGCTTGACGTCGATCAAGGGGCTGGGCCTCAAGACGATCGAGCGCGTCCTCGAGGAGCGGAAGGCGGGCGGTGAGTACGCCTCGGTCGAGGACTTCCTGGCCCGGACGAAGCCGGGCAAGGCCGAGCTCCTCTCCCTCATCCGGGCCGGCGTCTTCGATTCCCTCGAGCCGCGGCGGACGCGCCAGGTCCTCCGCTACTTCCAGGGCCTCGAGCACATGGAGGAGGTCGCCGACATCGCCTCGGACGAGAAGCGGCGCATGCTCTACGAGTCGCTCGGCTTCCTGCCGGAGGGGGACGATCTCGACCTCTACGAAGGCAAGCGGCCGGCGCTTCGGGTGAGAGACCTCAAGGGCTGCGCCGGGACGATGGTCGAGCTCGTCGTCCGGGTCGTCGACGCCCGGCAGAGGGAGACCTACGGCATGATGCGGAGCGCCACCGGTCACGGCGGACACGGTGGGAACGGGGGCGGCGGCGGCGGTGACGGCATGGGATTCGGCCCGAGCCGCAACGACGGGATTGATGACGGGGGACCGGACCCAGGTAGCGGGAACGGTCAGGGCGGCGGTGCGAAGTATTTTTATCTCTTCGAAGATGAGACGGGCCTTCTCGAGGGCATCGGTGAGACCCGCTGCGTCACATACGGAACGCCTCCCGTCTGTTTCCTTCGCGGCGATGTCCGCAAGGACGGCGAGGGGATCGCCAAGATCCATAATTGCGCCTTCCTGAGGTCATTCTGATGGTCTTTATTCTTTCTTTACAATTTTTTGGGACACTCCAGGGGGAGAAGGAATGGCACCGTTTTCGGAGTAAGTTTTAGATGAAACGGAGGCACGACATGAACAGCTATCGTTTTTCTGTTTACGCCATCCGCGACAGGGAGGGCTGGGCGGCCGTCTGTCCGGAATTCTCGGACTGCCGGGCCCGGGGCGCGACCTACGAGGACGCTCTGGCCAACATCCGCGACGTCATCCGCATCTTCATAGAGGACGGCCTCGGCGATGACGAGCCTCCGCCTCAGCACGAGGAGACGTGCTTCGCGGCGCTCGACCTGACCCTCTGAGGGCAGGAGGGTGAGTCGTGGGCTATTTCACCGCGGGGACGACGATCCCGGCAACGCCCTTTTCGGCGAGGAGCCTGTTGAAGGCGGGTAGGTCGGTGTTGACCAGCGCGTCGAACAGACCCTTCTGCACCGCCAGCCGTTCCTGGAGCAGGGCGAAGACCTCGCGCTGCTGTCTGTTCGGCGCGAAGTCGACGCTTCCGGAAAGATCTTCGGCCAGGACAGAAAGCTTTTCGTAGACTTTCTGCGGGTCGCGGAACGATTTCGTATCGCCCTCGGCGATCGTCGGCTGGAAGAGCCCATCCTCCACGCCCTGGAATTTTTTCGCGAGCCCGTCGACGGCCGCCGCGAGCCCCGTGTCCTTCGCTGCGGAGGCGTCACGGATGTCGAAAAGCTGCTTCTTCAACCATTCGATCTGGCTGATCATGTCCGAGGCGGCGTTGAGGTCTTCCCGGATATCGAGCTGCATCTTTGTTTGGGCCTTGATGTCGTCGACAGTCCCGGCCGAACGGGGATCTTTGCGGACTTCGAGCTTCTGGGTGAATTCCCGGCCTCCGACGCTGAGCTTGACCGTGTAGGTCCCCGGCGCGGCCAGGAAACCGCGGAAACCGGAGTCCGTGCCCCAGCTTTGGATCGGGTACCAGCCTTCCCTCTCCCATTGGAGATGGAATCTTTTTTCCTCGACGACATGGGGATTGCCCGGCGGCTTGGTGCGGAGCTTGGCCACCCGGGCCCCGGCGTAGCGTAGGTTCCAGGCCACACGGTTGATCCCCTGCTTGGCCGTCCCGGCCAGCGAGGCGACTTCGTGGCCCTCTTCGTCGAGAACGACGATGCTCACGGGCCCGCCCGGGACTTTCTTGAGATAGTAATTGACATAAGCCCGGGTCGACCCAGGCGCGCCTCCGGCGACGTCGTGAAGTCGGTAGGCCGGGCGGGGTTTGAACAGATGCGCTTCGGTTTTGAGGACGTCGTCCGTCAGCTGCTGGAGCGGCGTGATGTCGTCCATGATCCAGAATCCCCGGCCGTAGGTGCCGACGACGAGGTCGTTGAAATGGTGCTGAACGACCATGTGATGGACGGGCGCGTGGGGGAGGTTGTTCTGGATGAGCAGCCAGTTCCGGCCGTCGTTGAAACTGACGTAGATCGAGTTTTCCGTGCCCAGGAAGAGCAGTCCTTTCCGGACCGGGTCTTCGTGCACCCAATGACAGTAGGAAAAAACCGTCTTGGGGATATCCGCGCCCAGATAAAGCCAGGTCTTTCCATAGTCCGCCGTTTTGTAGACATGCGGGTCGCGGTTGTTCACCTGGTGGAAATCGACGGTGATGTAGCATGTCCCGGCGTCGTATCGGGACGGCTCGACGTTGCTGACCGTGCCGAGGGGGGGCAGGTTCGGGATGCTGCTGGTGACGTTGGCCCAGGTCTTCCCGCCGTCTCTCGTCAGCTGGACCAGCCCGTCGTTCGTCCCCGCCCAGATGCAGCCCTTTTCCAGGGGAGATTCGGCGATGGCGAAGACGACGCAGCCGTATTCGACGGCCAGGTTGTCGTACGTTAGGCCGCCCGAGGGGCCTTGCAGCTTCGGATCGTTCGTGGTCAGGTCGGGGCTGATGATGTTCCATGTCTTTCCGCCATCGGACGTCCGGTGGACGAATTGGCTCCCGACGTAGACGACGTTGTGGTCGTGCGGGGAGATGGAAATGGGGAAGGTCCACTGGAAACGGTACTTGGCCGCCGCCGCGTTCGAGCCGTAGATCGACTCCGGCCAGACCTTGGCCGTGGTGATATGGCCGGTCCGGTAATCGACCCGCTGGAGGTCGGCGTTATAACTTCCTCCCCAGACGATATTCGGATCGACCGGGTCGGGCACGATGAAGCCGCATTCGCCTCCGGCCGTCGACTGCCACTGCGAGGACGCGGAACTGCCCCAGCTCATGAAGAGCCCGCCGGTGCTGGCTCCCTTGTGGGCCATGCCGTCCTGCATGCCGCCGTAGACGTAGTAGGGGATCTGGTTGTCCACAGCGACGTGATACATCTGGGCGATCGGCAGCTCGATGCGCTGCCATGTCCGGCCGCGGTTGAGCGTGATGGCCCCGCCGCCATCGTCGCTGAGCATCAGCCGGTCGGGGTTCTTGGGGTCGGCCCACAGGTCGTGAGTGTCGCCGCTCCAATCCACAACGTCGGAATCGTAGCCGCCGTCGAGCGTGCGGCTGATGCTGTTGGCCGCGAAGTAGACCTCGTCCTCGTCGCCCGGGTTGACCATGATCCGGGACGCATAGTGGGACCGTTCGTTGAGCAGGCGGTTGTAGCTCCTGAGCTGCCAGTTCTCGCCGCCGTCGTCCGAGCGCCACAGGACGCCCCGGTTCGGGGAGCCCGTTTCGATCAGGGCGTAGACAACGCCGGGGTTGCTGTACGAAACGGCCAGGCCGATCTTCCCGACCGGCGGTTCGGGAAGCCCGTGGCCGGCGAGCCGCTTCCAGGTGTCGCCGCCATCGGTCGACTTCCAGACGCCGCCGTTCGGGCCGCCGCTCTCCCGGCCCCAGGTCCGGATGGTGAGGGGCCACATGCCCGCGAACAGGGTCCGCGGGTTCTTCATGTCCATGGCGATCTCGAAACAGCCGGTGTTCTCGTCCGCGAAGAGGACCTGGTCCCAGTTCTTGCCGCCGTCCTTCGTCCGGTAGACGCCGCGCTCTTTCTGCGGGCCATAGCAATGCCCCATGGCGGCGACGAAGACGACGTCGGGATCGCGCGGGTCGATGGCCACGCGGCCGATCCTGCCCGACTTTTCAAGGCCCATGTGTTTCCAGGTCCGGCCGGCGTCGGTCGACTTGTAGACGCCGTTGCCGATGGAGATATTGCTCCGGACGAAGGCCTCTCCCGTTCCCGCCCAGACGACGTTAGGGTCGGACCAGGAGACAGCCAGGGCGCCGATCGACTGGGCCGGCTGGTCGTCGAAGACGGGTTCCCACGTCGTCCCTGCGTCGGACGACTTGAAAACGCCGCCCGACGAGGCGCCGACGTAATAGGTCAGAGGGTCTCCGGGGACGCCGACGACGGCCGCGGCCCGGTTTCCGGGAGGGCCGATGTAGCGGTACCTGAGGCTTTGATAGAGGTCCGCGGATACGGTTTGGGTAAAAGCCGGCACGATGCCGGTTATAAACAGGAGAAACGCCGCCCCGGCGATCGACCAGGATCGTGCCC
>JBFYOD010000089.1:0-30864 GCA_041303965.1 Candidatus Aminicenantota bacterium | reverse complement strand
CTCTGGCGCGGCAATCCCTTCAAGGCCTGGATCGAAAAGGGCCGGATCTACGGCCGCGGCGTCGAGGACAACCAGCAGGACATGGTCGCGTCGCTCTACGCCATCAAAGCCCTCCAGGCCGAGGGCATCGTCCCCAACTGCGACATCGGCATCGCTCTCGTCGCCGACGAGGAGACGGGCAGCCGCAAGGGCATCGATTACGTCGTCCAGAACTACAAGGCCTTCCGCAAGCAGGACCTGATCATCGTCCCGGACGCGGGCAACGCAACGGGGACGATGATCGAGGTGGCCGAGAAGAGCATCCTCTGGCTCAAGATCAAGACCCTCGGCAAGCAGGCCCACGGCTCGACGCCGGAGAAGGGCATCAACAGCTTCAAGGCGGCCAGCTTCTTTATCGCCGCCCTGAACGAGCTCTACAAGATCTACCCGGGCCGGGACAAGCTTTTCGACCCGCCCATTTCCACCTTCGAACCGACCAAGAAAGAGGCCAACGTCCCGAACATCAACACCATCCCCGGGGAAGACATCTTCTACCTGGATTCCCGGATCCTGCCGAAGGTCAAGGTCCAGGACGTCGAGAAGTCGATCCGGACGATCGCCGCCGGCATCGAGAAAAAGTTCAAAGTCAAGATCCATACGGAGATCCAGCAGCGGGCGGCGGCCGCGCCCCCGACGCCGGTCCAGGCCCCCGTCGTCCAGGCCCTCAAGAGGGCCATCAAGGCCGTCTACAAGAAAGAAGCCAAGCCCATGGGCATCGGCGGCGGCACAGTCGCGGCCATATTCCGCCGGGCGGGATTCTCCGCGGCCTGCTGGTCCAAGCTCGACGAAACCGCCCATCAACCGAACGAATACTGCATCATCGACAACATGGTCGGAGACGCCAAGGTCTACGGCCACGTCTTCCTTCAGGATTGACGGCGGGCGGGCGCGGTCCCCGGGCCCTAGACGGGGCGTCGCGCCGCCATGGGCACGGGCGCTTCCGGGAAAACCCGCTGGACGCGCTGGGCGATGCGGACCGTGTTCAGGTGAATCTCCACGGTGTCCTTGATCTCGGCGGCATATCCCCCGGCCAGGACGACGGCGACAGGTATCCCGAGGCGCCGGGCGTTCTCGATGACGACTTTGTCCCTTTCCTTAAGGCCCGCCTTGGTCAGCGACAGACCCCCCAACTGGTCCTTTTCGTAGGGATCGGCGCCGGCCAGATAAAGGACGAGGTCCGGCCTGAACTCGTTGTAAATGCGCGGGATATGGGCGCCGAGCGCGGTCATGTATTGGACGTCCCCGTCGCCGGCCCAGAGGCCGATGTCGACGGTGCTCAGGGGCTTTTCCGCGGGATAGACGTCCATCTGATGGATCGACAGGGTGAAGATGTCCTTTCGGCCGGCCAGCGCGGCGGCGGTCCCGTTGCCCTGGTGGAGATCGCAGTCGACGACCATGACTTTCCGGGCGAGCTTTTCCTCGATCATCTTCCGGGCGGCCACGGCGACGTCGTTGAAAAGGCAGAAGCCCTCGCCGTGGTCGGGGAAAGCGTGGTGGAAGCCTCCCCCGAGGTGGACGGCCAGTCCGCATTCGAGGGCTTTGCGGGCGGCGAGAACCGTCCCGCCGACCGAAAGCAGGGCGAAGCGGACGAGCTCGGGGGAATAACGGATCTCGAGGGCCCGGAGCTCGGCGTGGCTCAGGGTGCCCGTCTTGACCCGCCTGAGATAGCGGGCCGTATGGACGAGCAGGACGTCCTCGTCGGGCGCCGGACGGGGCCTGAGGAAATTCTCCTTCTTGGCCCCCATCGCCAAAAGGTTCTCGTAGACGATGCGATATTTCTGAAGGGGGAAGACGTGCTTGCCGGTCTCGACCATCCAGTATTCGTTGCTGTAGACGAGCTGGAAGGGGAACCGTTTCCCGACAAGCACCCGGAAGAGGTTGAGCAGGTCGCCCATGCCTCCCTCACCATATCAAAAATCGACGGCAGGGTAAATAACGGCGGCGCCGAGGTTGCAAGGGCCCGAAAGGCGTGTTATGTTGAGCCGGGATGGATGAAGGACGGCAATGAGAGCGAGAACATCGCCTCCGGCGAAGATGGCCCTTTTCCTGCTGGGATCGGTCTTAGGCCTGGCTTGCGGCACGACCTCTTTCGAGGCCTCCGAGCGGGGGACCGGACCCGGCCGGCCTGACGCCGGGCCCCGGCCGATCCGCGTTCTGATCCTGAGCGGCGAGAATAATCACGACTGGAAGTCCACGACCCCGAAACTCGAGGCCATCCTCAAGGGATCCGGCCGCTTCCATGTCGAGATCACCGGGACGCCGGCCCTGCTCACGGACCGATCGCTCGAGCCGTATGACGTCGTCCTGAGCAATTGGAACGACTTCGGCCGCGAGCCCGCAGCTACGGGCTGGCCCGAAGAAACCCGGCGCGCCTACCTCAATTTCGTCAGGCGGGGCAAGGGTCACGTCGTCGTCCATGCCGGAAGCTCCTCGTTCCCCGATTGGGGGGAATACGGACGCCTGACACTGGCCGGCTGGAAGAACGGCCAGACGACCCACGGACTCCGGCACGAATTCACCGTACGCGTCGAAGACGCCTCCCACCCGGTCACCGCCGGGATGGGGACGTTCCGGATCTTCGACGAATTATGGAACAAACCCGGGGTCTCCGGCGGGGCCGCGGTGCTTGCCTCCTCCTATTCGGCCCCGGATAAGGAGGGGACGGGCGGCTGGGAACCGGCCGTCCTGGCCGGCCGCTTCGGAGCCGGGCGGAGCGTGACGATCCTGCTCGGCCATGACTCCGTGTCGATGGACAACCCGGGCTTCCAAGCTCTCCTCTGCCGGGGCGTCGAATGGGCCGCGACCGGCCGCGTCGAAGCGACGGCGGGGTCCGCGGCGAACATGTGGCGGTGGGAGAAGCAGGACGGCGCGTCGCTGGCGCTTGTCGGCCCGAAAGGCCCGGTGTGGCGGTTCCGCTACGACCCGGCCCTCGACGTCCCCTACTTCCACCCGCTCAATACCGTCGATGGGCGGACCATGACCGCGGACCAGCCGCCCGATCACATCTGGCATCACGGCCTCTGGTTCAGCTGGAAATTCGTCAACAAGGTCAATTACTGGGAGGTCGACCCGAAAACCGGCCGGCCGGCGGGCCGGACATCTTGGGCCAATGTCAGGGTCGCTGGCCGGGACGATCATTCGGCGCTTATCGCCATGGACCTGGCCTACCGGCCCGTCGGAGAGGACGTCCCCGTCCTCACGGAGAAGAGGACGATCGGAGTTTCAGCTCCGGATCCCAAAGGCGCATACGCGATCGACTGGACCGGGGTTTTCACGGCCGAACGCGCGGTTGTCCTCGACCGCACACCCCTGCCCGGCGAACCGGACGGTCAGGTTTGGGGCGGATACGCGGGATTATCGCTTCGCCTGGCGAGGGATCTCGACGGACGGCAGGTCACGACGGACGGAGGGCCGGTCGGCGAGATGACGGACGACCGCTACCGGGGCAGGCACGCGGCCGTCGATTATTCGGGCCTTCTCGACGGGCAGCCCTCGGGAGCCGCCATCTTCGACCTCCCGGGAAATCCGAGGTCCCCGACGCCCTGGTACGTCATCAAGTCCGCGGAGATGAGCTTCTTCGCTCCCGCCGTCCTCTGTTACGAGCCGATGACCCTCCAGCCGGGGGAGCGTGTCACGCTGCGCTATCGCGTGCTCGTCCATTCCGAGCGGTGGGACGCGGCCCGGTTGCGCCGGGAATACGAACGATGGATCCGTGAGTCACGCGACCCCAGGTGAGATGGAGGGACCATGATCAAGAAGAACATCACCCGCCGGGCCTTCCTGCGGTCGGCGGCCGCCATCGCCGCCGCCCCGGCCATCGTGCCCTCGAGCGTCTTCGGCCGCCACGCCCCGAGCAACCGGATCCAATTGGCCGCGATCGGCGTCGGCAACCGGGGCTCCGGGAACGTCTGGCAGGATTTCGTGGAGACCCAGGAGGACGTTCGCCTCATCGCCGCCTGCGATTGTTTCGCCGGCCGGCGGGAAACGTTCGCCGCCAAGGTCAACGACCGCTACGGCGCCAATATCTGCCAGCCCATGGCCGACTGGCGGGAGGTGCTGGCCCGGAAGGACGTCGACGGCGTCATCATCAGCACGCCGGACCACTGGCATGTTCCGTTGGCCTTTCACGCGGCCATGGCCAAGAAGGACATGTACGTCGAAAAACCGTTGGGCGTGGCCATGGCCTGGGCCTGGAAGCTGCGCCGGGCGGCGGCGGCGAATAAGATCGTCTTCCAGTATGGAACCCAGCAACGGTCCTCGGGCGAGTTCACCCGGGCCGTGGAGCTCGTCCGGAACGGATACATCGGCAAGGTCAAGCACATCGACGCCTGGTGCTCCGGCATGAGGTCTCCGGACGGGTATGCCGAAGTGTTCGAAGCGCATTTCAAGAATATCGAGCCGGAGCCCGTCCCGGCCGGCCTGGATTACGAGACGTGGATCGGCCCGGCGCCGATGAAGCCTTACACGAAGTCCCGCTGCACGGAGTGGGGCGCTTATCATATCTACGATTACGCCCTGGGCTTCATCGCCGGCTGGGGGGCCCATCCGCTGGACATCGCTCAATGGGGGCTCGACATGGACCATACGAGCCCAGTTTTCTACGAGGGCAATGGCGAGGTCCCCCGGGGCGGCCTCTTCGACACCGTCGACAACTGGGATGTCTCATGCCGTTACGGGAACGGCGTGACGATGCGCTTCATGTGCGACCGTGTCGCCAAAGGGGTGAAGGGCCTGATGGACGACCCTCGGACACGTCCGTTCTCCGACCATGGCACGACGTTCTGGGGCGAGGGCGGCTGGATCAGCGTCAACCGCGGGGCTCTCTATGCCAGCCCCAAGAGCCTTCAGCCGGCCCGGATCCGGGAGGACGAGAGATCCGTGATCCGGAGCTCGAGCCAGGGCCGCAATTTCGTCGAGTGCATGAGGTCGAGGCGGCCGACCATCAACCCCCTCGAATCGGCCATCAGGTCCGATACGATCAGCCACCTGTCCGATATCGCCATACGTCTCAGCCGTCCGGTCCGGTGGGACCCCGAAAAGGAGCGGATCATCGGCGACGGCGAGGCGACGAAAATGCTCGACCGGCCGATGCGCCGCCCGTGGGTGATCTAGGGGCCTATATTCCCCGCTTTAAAGATTTCCGAGCCGGCTTCTTCGCCGGGGCCGGCTTATTCGGGGCCTGTTTCCCGGCTGTCACGGAAGTGTTGAGCAGGGCGGCGCGGGCTGCCGCCAGCCGGGCGATGGGCACCCGGAAGGGCGAGCAGCTGACGTAGTTCAGGCCGATGATGTGGCAGAATTCGACAGACGACGGATCGCCGCCGTGCTCGCCGCAGATGCCCAGCTTGATCCCCGGCCGCGTCTTGCGGCCCCTTTCGACGGCCATGCGCATGAGCTGGCCCACGCCGTCCCGGTCGATGACCTCGAAGGGGTCCTTGGCGTAGATCTCCATCTCGACATAGGGGATGAGGAAGCTGCCGGCGTCGTCGCGGCTGACGCCCAGGGCCGTCTGGGTCAGGTCGTTCGTCCCGAAGCTGAAGAACTCGGCCACGGCCGCGATCTCGCCGGCGGTCAGGGCGCCGCGCGGGATCTCGATCATCGTCCCGACGAGGTACTTGAACTTGATCCCCTGCTCCTGCATGACCGCCTCGGCCGTCGCCCGGACGATCTTCTCCTGGTGGGCGAGCTCCTTGACGTGGCCGACGAGCGGGATCATGACCTCGGGCTCGACATCGATGCCCTTCTTCTTCGTCGCCGCCGCGGCCTCGAAAATGGCCCGGGCCTGCATCTCCGTGATCTCGGGGTAGATGATGCCCAGGCGGCAGCCGCGCAAGCCGAGCATCGGATTGAACTCGTGGAGGGAGTCGACGCGCGCCTTCACTTTTTCGTAAGAAATGCCCATCTGGCCGGCGATCTCGCGCTGACCCTTTTCCTCGTGCGGCAGGAACTCGTGGAGCGGCGGGTCGATCGTCCGGATGGTCACCGGGCGGCCGGCCATGACCTCGAAGATGCCGGCGAAGTCCTGCCGCTGAAGCGGCAGGAGCTTGGCCAGGGCGGCCTTGCGGGCGTCGAGCGTGTCGGCCAGGATCATCTCCCGCATGGGGCCGATCTTGCCCTCGCCGAAGAACATGTGCTCGGTCCGGCACAGACCGATGCCCTCGGCGCCGAAGGCCACGGCGTTCCGCGCCTGGTCGGGCTGGTCGGCGTTGGTCCGGATCTTGAGCGTCCGGTACTTGTCGGCCCAAGCCATGACCTTGGCGAAGGTCCGGTAGACGGGGGCCTTGGAGGGGGGCAGGGTTTTCTCGATCAGGACCTGAAGCACTTCCGACGGCCTGGTGTTGATCTGCCCTTCGATGACCTGTCCGGTCGTGCCGTCGATCGAGATCCAGTCGCCTTCCTTGAGCGTTCGGCCCTTGACCATCATGGTGCGCTCGGCGTAGTCGATGGCCAGCTCGCCGCAGCCGGCGACGCAGACCTTGCCCATCTGCCGGGCGACGAGGGCGGCGTGAGAGGTCATGCCGCCGCGGGCGGTCAGAATGCCTTCGGCCGCGTTCATGCCCCTGATGTCCTCGGGCGAAGTCTCGATCCGGGTCAGGACGACCTTATCACCGCGTTTGGCCCAATCCTCGGCGTCGACCGAGTTGAAGACGATCCGGCCTGTGGCCGCGCCGGGCCCGGCGTTGAGGCCTTTGGCCAGGAGCCGCCCGTCCTTGATGGCCGCGTCCTTCTCGGCGTGATCGAAGATCGGCCGGAGGAGCTGGTTGAGCTGGTCGGGCTCGATGCGGGCCAGCGCCTCTTTTTCGCCGATGAGCTTCTCGTCGACCATGTCCACGGCGATCTTGATCGCGGCGAAGGCGGTCCGCTTGCCGACCCGGCACTGGAGCATGTAGAGCTTGCCCTGCTGGATGGTGAACTCGATGTCCATCATGTCGGCGTAGTGCCTCTCCAGGATGTGGCGGATCTTCTCGAGCGCCGCGAAAGCCTTGGCGTCGTCCTTGCGAAGGTCGGCGATCGGGAGCGGCGTCCGCGTCCCAGCCACAACGTCCTCGCCCTGGGCGTTCATCAGGTACTCGCCGTAAAAGGTGTTCTCGCCGGTGGCCGCGTCGCGGGTGAAGGCGACGCCGGTGCCGGAGTCGTCGCCCATGTTGCCGAAGACCATGAGCTGGACGTTGACCGCCGTGCCCCAGGATTCGGGGATGCCGTACATTTTGCGGTAGGCGATGGCCCGGTCGTTCATCCACGAGCTGAAGACCGCCCCGACGGCGCCCCAGAGCTGTTTGATGGGGTCATCGGGGAATTCATGGCCGGTTTTTTCCTTGATGGCGGACTTGAACCGGGCGACGAGGTCCTTGAGGTCGGCGGCCGTGAGGTCGGTGTCGCTCTTGACGCCGCGCTGGCGCTTTTTAGCCTCGATGATGACCTCGAACGGATCGATGTCGTCCTTATGGACCGGCTTGAGGCCAAGGACGACGTCGCCGTACATCTGGACGAAGCGGCGGTAGGAATCATAGACAAAGCGTTGGTTGCCGGTCTTGGCCACGAGCGTCGCCGCCGTCCTGTCGTTGAGGCCCAGGTTGAGGATGGTGTCCATCATACCCGGCATCGAGGCCCTGGCCCCGGAGCGGACGGATACGAGGAGGGGATTTTTGGGGTCGCCGAACGACTGGCCGACCGCCTTCTCCAACTTCTTCAGGTTTTTATCGACTTCGAGCCGGACGGCTTCCGGGATCTTATTCTTGTTTTTATAGAAAAGCGCGCAGACCTCGGTCGAGACCGTGAACCCCGGGGGGACGGGCAGGCCGATCCCGGCCATCTCGGCCAGGTTGGCGCCTTTGCCGCCGAGGACGTCCTTCATCTTCATGTTGCCTTCGGCGGCCCCGGCCCCGAAGAAGTATACGTATTTCTTAGCCATTGGTCATCTCCTGAACGCTAATAGATTCAGTGAAATATACACGGATTCGGCCGGAAATTCAATCGGACGCCGCTCGTTTTAGCGGCAATGGCAACCATCACTCTCCCCCGGCCCCCGGGGACCAGTCCCGACGGTCCCCCCGCCGCGAGCGGCGGGCCCCCCTCCGCTACGGGGGAACCGGATGGTTGCCATCACCGCCCGAGCAGCGTCCGAAGAAGGGCGGGTCGGAGAGGCAGGGAGCGGATCCTGAGAACCGATCGAGAAAAGCGCGATGCGGCAACTCGGAGTCGCGCTTCTACCGCGGGAAAACGATTACTAACGTTTGCCCGGGGCAAAGAGGAGGGACAGGCCCATGAAGAGCATCCCCAGGTCTTCGAGGATGACGCCGAATCCGGACTTCCGGCTGAGGGCCCCGAAACAGCCGCAGTCGACGTCGAGGCCACGGGCGATCGTGACCAGGGTCAGCAGGATGAAGAAGACGAGGAGGCCCGAGATGATCAGGGCGGAGGCGCGTTTCCAGATGCCGGCGGCCAGGGCGACTCCGGCCAGGATCTCGAGCCAGGGCAGGACGATGGCGGCGATAAAAGAGAGCGACTGACCGACGAGGCGGTAGTTGCGGATGTTTTGGGCGAAGTCGAGCGGATCGAGGACCTTGACGACGCCGGCATAGATAAAAAGACCTCCAAGGACCAACCGGAAGACGACGAGGAGGGTTTTATTCTTGATCATCGCCCTTCTCCTCCGGCAGGCCGGCTTTTTCCCATTCCTCCCAGCCCCCGGTCATGACGCGGATGTCCTTGAACCCTTCGTCATGCAGGCGCTTGGCCAGGGCCAGGCTCGACTGGCAGTCCCCTCCCTCGCAATAGACGACGATCGTCCTCTCCCGCGGGAGCTCCAGAAGATCCGGGGGGATCTTCAGCTTGGAGTCGGTCGCCGGGAGATTCCTGGCCCGCGGTACGTGACCTTCCCGGAAGGGCCTCTCCGGCCGGGCGTCGAAAAAGGCGGTCTCCCCCGCCGCCCAGAGGTCCTCCGTTTCCTGGAGCGTGATCAAGCGGATGCCGGGATATTCCGCCTGGGAAAGGAAGGTCTCCCGGAATTCTCCCATGGCGAACCTCTTGAGGAGAGGAAAGTGGGCGGCCGCGGCGAGGAGGACACTGAAGGCCCCGATGATCAGGGCCTGCCGTACGATCTTCCCTGTTTCGCTCAAGGCGTCATCAGCCGTAAATAGCCCTGTACTTCTCGAGTCCCGCCTTGAAGACGCGGACGGCCTCGCGCAATTCGTGTTCGTTGACGACATAGGCGATCCGGGCCTCGTCCGTCCCCTGGCTTGGCGTCGAGTAGAAGCCCGGGGCAGGGGCGATCATGACCGTCTTGCCGTCGAGCGAGAACTCCGCGAGCATCCAGACGGCGAAGTGTTCGACGTCCTTGACGGGGAGGCGGATGATGACGTAGAAGGCGCCCTGGGGCTTGCGGATGACGACGCCGGGGATCGCCTTGAGGCCGTCGTAGAGGATGTTCCGACGCTTGTCGTACTCGTCGCGGACGCCCTGGAAATAGTCCATGGGCATGTTGTAGGCGGCCAGGGCGGCCATCTGCTCGACCGAGGGCGGGCAGAGCCGGGCCTGGGCGAACTTGAGGGCGGCCGCGTAGACGTCCTTGTTGCGGGTGATGATCATGCCGATCCGGGCGCCGCAGCAGCTGTAGCGCTTGGAGATGCTGTCGACGACGACCACCTTATCCTTGATGTCTTCGTACTCGAGAATGCTCTTGTGCTTCAGGCCGTCGTAGATGAACTCCTTGTAGACCTCGTCGCCGACGAGGAAAAGATCGTGCTTCTTGACCAGCCCGACGACCCGGTCGAGTTCCTCTGGCGTATAGACCGTCCCCGTGGGGTTGTTCGGCGAGCAGAGGAGGATGGCCTTGGTCCGGGGTGTGATCTTGGCCTCGATGGCCTCGACCGGCGGCAGGCGGAAGCCGTCCTCGACGCGAAGCGGCAGGGGGACGATGCGGACGCCGGCGAAAGAAGCGTAGCCGTTATAGTTCGTATAATAGGGCTCGGGGATGATGATCTCGTCGCCGACGTCGGCCAGCACGGAGAAGGTGAAGTGGATGGCTTCTGAGCCGCCCGTGGTGATGAGCACGTCGTCCGCCCCGAGGGGGATGTTGTATTTCGCGAAATAGCGGGTGACCGCCTCCCGGAGCTCGAGGAAGCCCTGGGCAGGGCCGTAGCCCAGCACCGGCTGGTTCCAGTTGTGGAAAGTGTCCATGACGGGCTTCGGGGCGGGGATGTCGGGATCGCCGATATTGAGATGGATGACCTTGACGCCCCTGGCCTTGGCCTCGTCGGCATAGGGCTTGAGCTTTCTGATGGGGGACGCCTGGATGTCGTTTCCGCGCTGGGAGATCTTCATGACTGAGTCCTCCGTCGTGATGGGCTGCGGCTGCTGAACCTCATTATAGGAGATATGCCGGGCGGAGCGCAACGGCTCCTTAGAAGGCGAAGCCGACGATCATCTTGTAGGTGGAATAGCGGAACTTCAGGCCTTCGAAGGGGTCCCAGAGCCCGCCGAGATCCTCGCGCTCGAGGATGTCCGGCCGGCTGCCGATCTCGCGGTTGCCGAACGAATAGCCGAGCCCCACGGTCAACGCCGAATTCTTGATGGCGATCTCGGCCCCGGTGACGATATGGTAGATGTCCCAGTCGGTCAGGGAAAGGTTGGTCGCCGTCCCGGGATCCTTCGCCGAATAGTCGGTGTTGAAGCTGGCGTAGCCTTTGAAGCGGGGCGAATAGGACCATTCAAGGCCTATCCCCATGTTCAGCACGGAGGCGAGCTCCTGGGTGACGTCGGTCGACAGCATCTCCCCGGTGCTTTGGGCGGAGAACTCGGCCGCGTCGACGACGGTATAGGCGCCGACGTGGGCGAACCATTCCCCGCTCCAGTAGACACGGACCTTTTGGAGCTTGAACGTCAGTCCGGCCGCCAGGGAAAGGGGCGTCCGGAAGGCCGCCGGTTGGCGGTCACGGTAGTCGGCGGCCAGAAAATCGTCGCTGGCGCCGTCGCCGTCCATGTCCAGGGCGACCACGGTGGAGTTCACGCCCGTCGAGCCGGTGCCCGAAAGGGTCAGGCCGGGGGTGGTTATCGTCAGCCCCATCGTCGCCCATTTGAAATCGAAGGCCAGGCCGAGCTTCCACAGAATCCGGATGTTCTGATAGTGGTACTGCCGGGCTCCCAGGGCCATGGCAACCCAGTTCTCAGAGGTCAGCGCTTCGACGAGCGTTTGGAGGCTCGCCCGGTGCGTCCGGACCGCGATGTACTGGCTGACGCCGACGCCGACGTTTTTCGCGACCCTATAGGACCAGGTCAGCCCGAACCACGGCTCGGACATCTTTTCCTCCAGCCGGAACTGGGTGACGTACTTCTCCGATCCCGGGGCGTCCGGGAGGATGTCCCTGGCGCCGGTCGACGAGACCGAAACGCCGAGCTTGACGTCCTGGCGGGAGAGGTAGGAGTAGCCGAACCAGTGCTTGCTGAGCCCCCTTAACTTGAACGTCCCGGCGATGAGGGACGGGGCTGGGGCCAGGCTGGCGGAATTGAAGGGGACGCTCTCCTGGTCAGTCCCGACCAGTCCTATATGGGGGTATTGGATGACCTTGGCGGCCATCAAGGTCTGCGGCTCCTTGATCAGGCTCATGCCCCCCGGGTTGTAATAGGTCCCGCTGAGGTCGAGGACGCTACCGATGACCGCCCCGCCGAGTAGCGTCGCCCGCGTGCCGTAATGGCTCGTCCAGTAGTGGGAATCCTGGGGCCGGGCGAAGGGAACCAGACAGAGACAGGCGACGGCGGCCAGGACCGGGAGGCGAAGAATTCTCATCGCCCCCTATCTATATGCGATTTTTTCGCTTTTCGTCAAGCCCGAGCGCAGGGAGCGCCGTTGTACTTTCCGGTTGCCAACGGCGGGGGATTTCTGCTAGTTTAGGGGGCGAACCGAGCCCCCGATACGCCATGACCATCGACAGAAACGCCCGCCTCCGCGAGATCCACAACTGGGACGATTATTTTCAATTGGCGATCGATGCCCCCGAGATCGGGCGGGAAGCGCGGCCGGGGCAATTCGTCATGGTCAAGGTCGCCGACGGGACCTTTCCCCTCCTCCGCCGACCGCTGAGCATCCACGACGCCGGGGCGGGCGGCATCGAGCTTTTTTTCAAGGTCGCCGGCCAGGGCACGGAGATCCTGTCAAGCAAAAAGCCCGGCGATCCCCTCGACCTCATCGGCCCCCTCGGAAAAGGCTTCACCATCTCGGAGAAGATGACGGGGAAGAGGGCGTTCTGCGTCGGCGGCGGCCGGGGCATCGCCCCTATCTACTTCCTGGTCCGGGAGCTCGCCGCCGTGGGGGCTCAGCCGACTGTTTTTTATGGCGGGCGACGGCTCGTCGACATCCCCCTTCGCGACAAATTCGAGAAGGCCGGGATCGAGATCCACTGCTCGACCGACGACGGGAGTCACGGATTCGCGGGCCTCGTCACCGAGCTTGTCGGCCGGGAGCGCGAGCGCGCGAAGCCGGACATCATCTACGCCTGCGGCCCGGACGCGATGATGAAGGCGCTGGCCTCGATGGCCGCTAAACACCGTGTCCCGGCCGAGTTCTCGCTCGAATCCTTGATGGGCTGCGGCATCGGCGCCTGCTGGGGCTGTGTCCACCGCATCAAGAACGAGAGCGGGGACGGCTGGACCAAGATCTGCGAGGAGGGCCCGGTATTCCCCGGAGAGCGCATCTTATGGCCATGACGAAAAAGAACGTTGACCTCACGGCGGACCTGGGCTTTCTCAAGCTCCGCAATCCCATCCTCGCCGCGAGCGGCACCTTCGGCTACGGCCTCGAATTCGAACCCTACCTCGACCTGGAGAAGCTCGGGGGATTCGTGGTCAAGGGCCTCTACTACAAACCGCGCGAAGGCAATCCCCCACCGCGCCTCGTCGAGACGGCCAGCGGCCTCATCAACGCCATCGGCCTCCCGGGCATCGGGGTCGAGGCCTTCTCGGAAAAGGTCCTGCCCAAGCTCCGGCGCCTGAAGACGGCGGTCATCGTCAACGTCTGCGGCGCGGACGACGACGAATACGCCGCGGTCGTCGAGTACCTCGATAAGCAGGACGGGATCGCCGCCTACGAGCTTAACATCTCCTGCCCCAACGTCAAGACCGAAGGCCTCTGCCCGGCCCTGTCGCCGCGGACGACCTTCGATCTGGTGAAAAGGATCAAGGCCGCGAGCCGCCGCCCGCTCATCACCAAGCTCTCGCCGAACGTCACCAGCATCGTCGAGATCGCCAAGGCGGCCGAGGAGGCCGGCACGGACGCGATCGCTCTCGTCAACACCTTCCTGGCCATGGCCCTCGACCTCGAGACGCGCCGGCCCAAGCTGGCCAACATCTACGGCGGGCTGAGCGGGCCGGCCATCAAGCCCATCGCCCTGCGCATGGTCTACCAGGTGGCCTCGCGGGTCCGGGTGCCGGTCATCGGCATGGGCGGCATCATGACCGGGACGGACGCCCTGGAGTTCCTCGTCGCCGGGGCGGCCGCCGTCGAGGTCGGGACAGCTAATTTCGTCGACCCCGACGCCGCCCTCCGCATCGTGGCCGAGATCGAGAGCTGGTGCGAAGCGCACGGCGTCGCCGCGGTCCGCGAGCTCGTCGGCACGATCAAAGCAAACTAAAAGGAAAGGACGGCGCCATGGACAACGTCAACGCAAGCCGCATCATCATCGCCCTGGACGTACAGACCAAGGACGAGGGGATAGCGCTCGTCAGCCGGCTCAAGGACGCCCGAACGTTCAAGGTCGGCCTGGAGCTCTTCACGGCCGAGGGCCCGGCGCTTTTCCGTAAGCTCAGGGCGATGCGCAAGGACATCTTCCTCGACCTCAAGCTCCACGACATCCCCAACACCGTGGCCGGGGCGGTCCGGTCGGCCTTCAAGCACGGCGTCCAGATGATGACCATCCACACGTTGGGCGGGCGCGAAATGATGGCCAAGGCCGCGGAAGCGGCCCAATCCGCGGCCGAGGCTGGCAAGGGGCCCAAACCCTTGCTCCTGGGCGTCACGGTCCTGACAAGCCTTAAGGGCTCCGACCTCGAAGAGGTGGGGATGGGCGCGGACGTGGCCTCCCAGGTCCTCCGCCTGGCCGGGCTGGCCAAGGCGGCGGGCATGGACGGAGTCGTCTGCTCGCCCCAGGAGATCGAGGTCCTGCGGAAGGAGTACGGACGGGAGCTTCTCATCGTGACGCCGGGGATCCGGCCGCTCTGGGCGGCGGCCCAGGACCAGAAGAGGATCATGACCCCGGCCGAGGCCGTGGCCAAAGGCGCGGATTATCTCGTCATCGGGCGCCCCATCACCGGAGCGCCCGCCCCCAACGAAGCCTTTCTCCGGATCGTCGAAGAGCTCGATCAGAGCCGGCCATAGCGGAAGGCGAAGATCCCTCCGAGGATCCAGGTGAACACCACGTAAAGCACGATCACGACGACGATGCTGACGGCCATATAGCCGACGACCTTGTCCTTGGGCGTCTCCATCATGGGCGTGTCGAAGCCCAGGTAAAGGACATAAAGGCCGTACAGGCTGGCCAAGATGCCCAGGATCCAGAGGCCGGGAATGATGAAGAAGACGCCGGCCACCCAGCCCGGGGTCATGCTATAGACCGAGAGCTTGAGGGCGTTCGTCATGTTCTTAGCCGAGCCGAAGTTCGGCGCCAACTCGTTGATGATCAGGGCGAAAAGATAGACGGTGATCAGGGCGAAGACATAGGAGACGACGGCGTTCCCGAGGGCGTTGCCGATGGGCCACCTGTAGCGTCCGATCATGGGAAGCCGGCGCCCGACCAGGATGTTCCCGAGGAACTGGCAGACGGCGGGAATGGCGGCCAGGATCATGGCGTAAGAGGTGAAAAGCTCGGCCACGGTCGTCGACTCGGCCTTGATCTTGACCCATTCCTCTTTGGGCTTGAGAATGATCGATTGGACTCTCTGAACGATATCCATGGGACCTCCTTCCTGAAACTTAGGCCAATTCTATACCGGTTGGCAGAACGGTGTCAACGCGGGAAAACGGTTAGGATAGGGGGGGGATATGGAGGCGCGGGTCGGACTCGAACCGACGAATAAAGGTTTTGCAGACCTCTCCCTTAGCCGCTTGGGTACCGCGCCAGGTTCGTCATGAAGACTGAGTCAGTGCTTGGAGCGGGCGATGGGACTTGAACCCACGACCTTCTGCATGGCAAGCAGACGTTCTACCACTGAACTACGCCCGCCCGCTCGCCCCACCCTTGAGGGCAGGACAGCACGCCATAAATTAACAGAATCGGCCGGGCCTGTCAATCGCACCCGTGGCCCAAAAACGGTTGCGAGCCGAGGGACAGCCAGAGCGCTGCCGGGGAGGCGGATAACTGAACCGAATTATCAGATTTAGGACTTGTTTCAGATATTTCCTAGAAGTGCGGCTCCGAGTCACTCTGCCGCACTTCTATCGGTCGCTCCCATCGGATCCGGACCGGGAAGGCGTTAAGAATTAAACCCATTCGACTCCCCGGCCTTAAGCCCGGGGATATGCGCAGGGTTAATACTGAGCGTCACCAACCCAGTTTTAAAAAGGGGGTTGGTGGCAGCGAACGTATCACCGCAGCGAACGGAGACGATGCCCGAGGCCCGTCTTATCGGGCGACGATGAGCTGGACTTCGCTGCCGATGTCGACGGTGTCGCGGGCGCCGAGGATCTTGACCGTCGACGTCGCCCCGCGGACATCGATGACGATGGCGCTGGCGATGGCCTCGCGCGGCAGGTCGGGCCGGGCGCGATAGAAGACGTTGAGCTGGTCGCCGATCTGGACGCAGTGCTGGCGGCCCATATCGATCAGGGCCCACTGGCCGGTGCCGGCGATGTGGAAGTCGTTCTCGATGTAGACGACCTTGCCGTGCTTGCTGGCGTTCGGGTCCATGTCCCCGAAACCCAGGTCCTTGCCGATCTCGCCGGCCTCCTGCTCGAAGGGGATCAGGAAATCGCCAACCTGGATCGTACCGCAGCTCTTTTCGACCTTGGCCGTGGCCATCCTGTCCTCGAGGCGGACGATCCTGGCCCGGCCGTGCCGTTCCATCACGGTGCCGAGCTTGACGACCTTGGCCCGGAGGCCGACGGTCAGGAAGAGCTGGCCGATCTCGAGTCCGTCGGCGGACCCCTTGTTGATGTAAATGACATCGCCGTCGCTGAAGAGGCCTTTTTCGTTCATGCGCTCGGCGCCTATGATCTGGATGTCCGGAAGCAACTTCCCTACCTCATGCATATAGAAGGAGCAATTGAGGTCCGATTCCATGATCAGCTGGTAGGTCTCGTCGAAGATCTTCGCCCTCTTGATCTCGTTCTCCTGGGCGAACGGCCGCCCCGGAACGATCAGGGTCAGGCTGGCGAAAACGAGAACCAGGAAGCCCAAACAGAGTACTGATTTTCTGCTCATGGTCACACCTCTCGGCCGATGGAATTCCACTTGGCGTTATTATAAAGACCCATTCGCGCGGCTGTCAACATATAGTTAGCGGCTTTCATCAGCGTTAGACAATTGACCGCGATTCGATTAAAATGGTTCAAACCATAAGGTTAGTCGCTCCGAGGGCCTGAATGTCCAAAAAAATCGTGGTTTCCCTGATCTTCGGAGGCCGCTCGGCGGAGCACGAGATCTCCCTGGTTTCGGCCGCCGCCGTCCATAAAAACCTGAACAAGTCCAAGTTCGAAGTACGGTCCATCTATATCACCCGGCAGGGCCTCTGGAAGGCCGTCGAAGCCCCCTCCCTCGATATCACGACTCTCGAAGCGGGCCGGGCCTTCTCTTTCCTCCCCTGGGCGGTGCGGGAAGAGGGGCCGGAGCTCGCCGCGGACATTTACTTCCCCGTCCTCCATGGACCGTTCGGCGAGGACGGGACGATCCAGGGCCTCCTCGAAATGGCCGGCGTCCCTTATGTCGGGGCCGGCGTCCTGGGCTCGGCCCTGGGCATGGACAAGTCCGCGACCAAGTCGGTCCTCCGCGACCTCGGCCTTCCTGTCGTCCCCTGCCTCGTCGTCCGGGAAGCGGAGTTCCTGGAAGACGCCGGCAGGCTTCTCAGCCTCATCCGCCGGTCCTTGCCGCTTCCTCTCTTCGTCAAACCCGCCAACCTCGGGTCGAGCGTCGGGATCACCAAGGTCGGCGACGCCAAAGACGTCCCGGCCGCCCTCGCCGCCGCCTTCCGCTACGACACGACGGCCCTCGTCGAGAAGGGCATCCGCGGCCGCGAACTCGAATTGAGCGTCCTCGGGAACGAAACGCCAGAGGCCTCCCTCCCCGGGGAGGTCATCCCCTTCCGGGAGTTCTACGACTATAACGACAAGTACATCGACGGCAGGACGACGTTCGTCATTCCGGCCAAGCTCGCGCCGCGGACGCTGTCCAGGGTCCGGGGGCTCGGTATCGCCGCTTTCAAGGCCCTGGCCTGCTCCGGAATGGCCCGGGTGGATTTTTTCCTCGAGAAGGGGACGAACCGTCTTTTCATCAACGAGATCAACACCATCCCGGGCTTCACCGAGATCAGCATGTACCCGAAGCTCTGGGCCGCCTCGGGCCTGCCGTTCCCGCGGCTCCTGGAGCGGCTCATCGAACTCGGGTTCGAGCGGCACGGGAACCGAAAGGCCTGCCTCGAAAGGGACCGCTGATGCGGATCCTGGGGATAGACTACGGCGACCGCCACATCGGCCTCGCCTTGAGCGACCCGCTCCTCATCACGGCCCAGCCGCTGGGGACCTACGAGCTCACCGGGAGGGAAAACGTCGACCGTCAGCACTTCCTCGACCTCGTCGTCCAACACGATGTCGGGGAGATCGTCATCGGCGACCCCCTCCGCATGGACGGCAGCTCCGGGACCCGGGCCGAAAAGACGCGCGTGTTCGCCGCCTGGCTGGGGAAGGCCGTCGGGAAGCCCGTCGTCTTCATGGACGAGCGCCTGACGACCCGGCAGGCCCTCAACGTCCTCCAAGACGAGAAGCTCCGCGGCAAGAAGAAAAAGGAGTGGGAGGACCAGATCGCGGCCGTCATCATCCTATCGACCTACCTCGAGCAGAAGCGCGGTGCGAGGGATGTCCCTGAAGCCGATTAAGGCGCTTCTCCTGGCCGCCGTCCTCATCGTCCCCGCCTTCACCGGCTGGCTCGTCAGGGAGCTCACGACGCCCGTCGGGGGTGGATCCCCCCCCTCCGTTCTCCTGGACCTCCAGAAAGGCCTGAGCGCCCGGGGCGTCGTCGACGGCCTGCGGCAGCGCGGCCTCGTCCGGAGCGCCCTCCCTCTCAAGCTGGCCTGTCGCCTCTTCTACCCCGAAGAGCAGTTCAAGGCCGGCGAATACCGATTCTCCCCGCCCCTCAAGCCCAAGGACGTCCTGTTCCAGGTCTTCAAGGGCCGCATCCATCTCCAGCCCATCACCATTCCCGAAGGCCTGGCCGGGCGCGACATCGGGGAACTCCTCAGGCCCGGCGACGAAGAGGGGCAGGCGGCCTTCCGGCAGGCCCTGCTCGACGTCGGCCTCATCGCCGACTGGGACCGCCGGGCTAGGGACCTCGAAGGCTACCTTTTCCCGGACACCTATCACCTTCCCCGGAAGGCGACGGAGGCCGAACTGGTCGCGGCCATGGTCGCCGAGTTCCGTGAGGTCTTCGACGAGGGCCGCCGGCTGAGGGCGGCGGAGCTTGGCATGAGCGTCCGGGATGTCGTCACGCTGGCCTCCCTCATCGAGGAAGAGACCGCCCTGCCCGAAGAGCGGCCGCTCGTTTCCGCCGTCTTTCACAACCGGTTGAGGATCGGCATGAAACTCGACTGCGACCCGACCGTCATCTACGCCCTCAAGCTCGAGAACAAATACGCCGGGCGTCTTCTCCTCCGCGACCTCAAGTTTCCCTCGCCCTACAATACGTACATGCACCCCGGCCTGCCGCCCGGCCCTATCTCCAATCCGGGCAAGCCGGCCATCGACGCCGCCCTGAATCCCGCGGCGGAGAAATACCTCTACTTCGTTCTCCAAGGCGACGGCAGCCATCGTTTCAGCCGGACCCTGGGCGAGCATCTAGACGCCGTCCGTGATTATCGAGGATTGAAAAAATAATGAAATTTGATATATTAGCTGACTCGATCCGCCGCGGAGACGCCGGTGTATGGTTCGCCGGAAGGCTGTAAAGGACCTTTACGCCGCCCGCCGGGTTTTCTCAAGACTATGAGAGCCCTTGCCATATAAGTTGGCATGAGAATTGCTCTCTAGGGAGGCGGAATGAGCTATTTCCAACAGGAGGAAAAATGAAAACCCTAAGAACGATCGCGGCCGGCCTCGCGCTTCTCGCCATCATCGGCATGCTCTCTGTATCCGTACAGGCGGCGTCCGGGATCCAAGGCAAGGGTCAAGAGATGAAGCCCCCGGCAAAAGCCTCGATGCCCAAGGAGGTCTTAGCCCTGATCCAGGAAGGCCTGGCCACTCGGCAGGGACGGCAGGATATCCCTTTCAGCGTGTTCAAACAGCTTGTCCTGCCGGCCCAGGCAGGCAACCTCTACCCCGTCTTCTGCTTCAAAGCGAAAAACGGGGACCTCGGCTACGTGCCCTCGTCCTCCGGTTCGGGAGAAATGGAAACCACCCTCAACGTTTTCTTCCAGTTCTTCCAGGCCGGCGAAGCCGTGCCGGTCAAGCCCTTGTTCGGAGGGAAGTCCCTGGCCATCCTGAAGAGCGACGGCGCCGGCTATGATCCGGAGAAGGAAGACTGGTACTCGTTCGGCATGGCCATGTCCGCGGGCAAATACACGCTGGCACTGGTCCTCGCCACTCCCGACATGAAGAAAATGAGCGTCGCGTACTGCGACGTTTCGTTGCCCGTTGCCGAGACCTATCAGTCCGCCCTCTGGCTGACGGAACCTTTGATCGTCAAAGCTCTGGAGCAGGTCGAACCGGACCAGCGGCCCACTGTCCATCGCGGATATCTCACCTGGGGCGCCATGAAGGTCGTGGCCAACTTGACCGGCGCAACCGCTTCCGGCGAGAATCTGGAGGTCCTGTTCTTCGTCCTCGGCGCGGCCGTCAAGGACCCTGCCGCCGTCCGGCCAACGAACGACCTCGAGGTCAATTTCGAGGTCCGGGGCGAAGACGGCAAGGTGGCCATCAAGTGGGCCCCCGCGGCCTTCGAAGCCTACCTCGTCAACCAGGCTCTGCCCCTCATCCAGACGCTTCAGATCAAGGACGACAAGGGCGAGCGCGTCGAGAAGAGGCCTTTGCCCGCGGGGAAGTACGTCCTCGTCGCCAACGTCACCGACAAGGTTTCCGGGATGAAGGGCGAAACCAAGGTCGGTTTCGAGGTTAAGTAGTCACCCTGGATCAGAACGAACAGTAAAGGACCGCCCGGGTGGGCGGTCCTTTTTTTTCCCTTAGGACGAGGCTTTGATCTCGAAGAGCTTGCGGATCTTGCTGGCGGTCCCCTGCTTCCCCTGGATGATGACGTCGACATAATTCGTGCCGGGCTTCAAGGGGATGCGGAACCGGAAGGGGATGGTCTTCAGGCCTTCGAGCCCCTGGGTCGTGGATTCGAAGGTGCGCTCCTCCTCCAAGACCTTTTTATCGAGGCTGGGGCCTTCATAGACATAGAACTTGAAACGCAGGTCGATCTGGAACTTGCCCGCGTCGTTTTCCTTGAAGTTGAGGAACTTGGTCGGGAGAGTGACCTCGATCTCTTCGGCCGCCCGGTCGTACGTCAGGTCGAAGTTGACGACTTTCTTCAGGAAGACGTCGTTGGTCCCTACGTAAGTGCCCAGCTTGAGGATGTCGATGGCCCCGAAGAAATCCCCGGTGTAATTCCGGATCTTGTATTGGCCGTTCCCTTTTTCGTCGACGAACTCGATCCCCAGCATGTAGTTGTAGTAGACCCACCAGAGGATGGGCCCCCGGATGGTCGAGTCGCCGTGGCTGAAGTCCTCCTGGAACTTGTCGGGCGGCCCCATGAAGATGTAGATGCGGCCCCGGTCCGTGTTCCAGCCGGGCCCGCCTTCCGTCTTGAACCTCTTGGTGACATACGCGACCCGGTTCTCGAACTCCGCCTTGAATTCGTTGACGTCGTTGTCGGGGTTGGGGTCCCGCTTGGCCCAGAAGTCGTCGATGAACTCCTTCCGGGATTCCGGATCCGGGAGGAGCTTGAAGATCTTGGTCTCCTCGCGCGTCATGATCAGGTTGGCCGTGTCGTAGAACTTCTTGCTCTCCGCGTCCAGGACCACCTTGGGGCCGCCGCCGCAGGCCGCCAGGAGCCCCAGGCCGGCCGCCAGGAAAAGGACAATGACACCCGTTCTCTTGTTCATGGACTCCGCCTTCGCGGCGCCACGACGGGCCGCGCTATTTTTTCTTCAGATATTCGATGAACGCCTTGACCTGGGCCGCCCGGGGGGAATCCGGATCGATCTTCAGGTATTCCTCGAAGACCGCGATGGCTTCCGCGTTCTTCTGGAGATTCAGATGGGTCAATCCCAGCTGGTACAGGGCATCCGGGGATTCCTTCTGCTTTTCGACGGCTTTCAGATAGAATTTCAGTGCGTCTTCGAACTTGCTGTTGTTGTAATAGCTCGTCCCCAAGTTGTAGAGGACGATGGGATCGTCGATCTTCTCGAACTCGACCTTCCCGTACCACTCCAGGGCCTTGGCGGAGTCGCCGCGGTTGGCATAACAGTTGCCGACGGCGATGATGGCGTTGATATCGCCGGGGGCCTTCTCCAAGACCTTGAGATACGCCTGCTCGGCCAGGTCGTACTTCTCCTGGGAGAAGTAGCAGTTGCCGATATTTCCGTAGATGATGTAGGCGTCGGGGTGTTTTGTGATGATCAGCTCGTAGGAGGCCCGGGCTTCGTCGAATTTCTGTTGTTCGAAGTCCGCGTTGCCCTTGATGAGGAGGGCCTTGATATCCTCTGTCAAGACCAGGCCTTCGACCTTGACCATGATGGCGGTGACGTCGGGGTTCTTCGCGGTTTCCTGGACGTTGACGGTGAGGTTCTGGGGCGCGTAGCCGACTTTTTCGAAGGTGATCGTCCAACCCCCGCTCCGGATCCAGGCGCCCATCCACTTGCCGTTCTTGTCCGTCTTCACCTCGAAGCCCTGTTGGGCCTTCACGGAAAACAGCTTGACCGTGACGCCCTCGAGCGGGGCCCCTTTTTCGTCAAAGACGACGCCGCCCTGGCGGGCTTTGCCCTTGTAATCCTGGGCGGCGAGAACGAGCGCCGCCGCGAGCACGATCATCACTGCGAGGACCGCTTTTTTCATCTTCGACCTCCACCGTTCGAACGTCGGGCTGCCCCGGCGGCGATCCGCTTGCGGGGTTTCCATCTTATCATTTCTTGAGGAATTCGAGAAGCTGCTTGGCAATCCCGGCCTTCTCGTGATCGGGGGCAAGAGCCAGGAACTTCTCCAGGCTGGCGCAGGCCTCCGCGGCCTTGTTCTGGCCGATGAGGATCGTGCCCATCTGGTAATACGCCTCGGCGTAGTCCGGCTTGAGTTCGACGGCCTTCTGGAAACGCGGCAGGGCCGCCTCGGATTCGCCGGTGTTGACGAGACAGACACCAAGGTTGTACTGGGCGTCGGGGTCGTCGGGGCTCAGGGCGGCCGCCTTCTCATAGAAGGGCTTGGCCTCGGCGAACTGCTTGGCCATGCCCAGGGCCTCGCCCGTTTCCTTGTTGGCGCTGTAGCTTTCCGGGTTGAGCTCGGCCGCCTTGCGAAAGGCGGCCAGGGCCGCCTCGGGCTGGCCGGCCTTTTTCAGGGACAATCCCAGGTTGAGCTGGTAGCCCCAGTGCCCCGGGTCGAGCCCGACGGCCTCCTCGTAGGCCGCCACGGCTTCGGCGTATTTCTGCTCGGTATAGAACTTGTTCCCCTTGAGGAAGGACTTGTCCGCGGCGGAGTAGGTCCTCTCCGCTTCGGCCGCGACGGTCTTGAGGGTGATCTCGACGGACTCCTCGCCGGCGACGCCGACCTTGATCTCCTTGGACCCCGGCGCGAACCCGGTCTTCTTGACGGAGAGCATGTAGTAGCCGGGCATCAATCCCACTTGGACGAACCGGCCCTCTTTGTCGGTCTTGCTCTCGTAGCGGATGGTCGCGGTTCTTTGGGAGACGACCATCACATCGGCCTTATCGATGGGGTTCCCGGCAGGGTCCAGGACGCGTCCGGTGATCCGGCCCTGGTACTGGGCCCAGGCAACGGCCGTGAACACGAAGAGGAGAAGAGCGAAGATAAGGATTTTCTTGGGTACCATCTCGAACTCCTATTTTTGACCGGCGCGTTTTCTCGTTTTTTCCTCCAGGGCCTTGATCGCCGGCTGGTCGGGGACGAGCGAAAGCGATTTCTGGAGGAGGGGCAGGGCCTTCTCCGGACGGTCGAGGGCCAGGTGGCACTCGGCGGCCAGGTTCAGGACCGGGACTTCCGTCGCCTCGGCCATGAGCTTGTCGAGATAGGCCAGGGCAGAATTCCAGTCCTTCAGCGCGGCGTAGTCGAGGGCGATGACCTTGGCCGCTTCCCGGTCAGGCGCCCGTTCGTAAAGCGGCAGGGCATGGCCGAGCGATTCCTTGAAGCGCCCGAGGCCGTAGAGGGACTTGGCCAGGAGCAGGCGTGAATCGGCATCGTCCTTGTACCGGAGGACCTTCTCGAAGGTGTCCCGCGCGCGTTCGTAGTCCCCGGTCAGAAAGCGCTGAGAGGCGAGGACTTTGAGGTGTTCGGGACCGGGGAAAGGCCCGTGAAGACGGGCGTAAACCCACGGGATGACCGGGACGGCCTGGGAGAGGACGACGAAATTCTCCTTCTGCGCGAGGAGCGTCCGTCCATCGGCGGCCCGGGCCGAGATCTCAGCCCTGTAGTAGCCGGGCTTGACGTCCTTCAGGGAGGCGGTCCCCGAGACAAGGAGGGTCGCCGGGTCTTGGGGGTCGGCGGCCACGTCCTGAAGCGGGAAGGTCCCGACGCTCTGGTTCGCATCGAGCGAGAAGATGTCGAGGACAAAGGTCGGAGGGGCGGCGAGGCCGAGCTTGCCGAGATTCCAGGCCTGGATGAAGACGCCCAGCGTCGAGGCCGTACTGAATTCGTTCCGGGCGCCGACGATATACTGCCAGCCGCCGAAAGCGAACGCTTTAAGGTTGCTTTTCTGGGGTTGGGGGACGGCCTCCCGGTCATGGAAGATGAGCGGAACGCTGAGCCCAGCCAGGCCGGCCTCCGGTTCCGACGGCGTGACGATCCTCATCTCGAAAGAGGAGAAGTCCTTGCCCGTCTTGTTCTTCAAGAGGAACAGGGCCCGATGCTCGCCGGGGACGAGCGCGAGAAGGTCCTGGAAGGCGAAGCGCTGGCGCTCGTGGGCCTTGTACTGCTCGGGCGTGAGCTTGAGCGGGATCTCCTCGACCTTCTCAAAGATCGTCCCGCCGCGGCCGTCCTCGAGCCGCAGGACGAGCTCGAAGCTGGCGTAGATGGCGCTGCCCTGGGTCGCGAAGTTCATCTTCTCCGGCTCGATCGTCCAGTGGAGAAAGGCCTGGCCGCCCTCCCGGAAAACCTTGACCTGAAAGGCGCTTTGGAGAAAATTGTCCGAATACTCCGTCTCGATAAAATCTTTGTAGGACATGTACGACTTGGCGTAGGAGTCCGAGAATTTCTTCTCCGGGAGGCCGCGGACGGAGGCGATGATGATGTCTGAGGAGAACGATCCCATACCCATCGGTTGTTCGCTGGGCATGTAGCTCAGGGCCGCCGAAGCGAGCTCGGAATTCGCTTTCCGGATGGCCTCGACCGCCTGAGAGCGGTTCAGGGTCCCGCTCCCCGTAATGGGGATGGCCAGCTTCTCCGGCCCATCGACGCCCGGCGAGTAGAGACGGTAATCGCCGACCCCTTCGGGCTGGTAGAAGATCAGGTAAAAATAATCCGGCAGACCGTATTCCACGGCTCCCTTATAGAACCAGAGCTCGAGGGGCCAGATCTCGGATTGGGTCGTGAAAAAATTGCGCTCGAGCGGCGGCCCGAGGACGAGGTAGAAGAAACCCCGATCGGTCTGGCTGCCCCGCTTCGGCGATGAGCGGCCGAAGTTCTGGTCGGCGAAGCGGACGCGCTCCTCGTATTCTCTCTGGAACTCGTTCGCCGTCGTGTCCGGCAGCGGGTCCCGCATCCGCCAGAAGAAACGGACGAACTTATCCCGTTCGGCGTTGGTCTGGAGTTTCTGGAAAACGGCCCGCTCCGTCCGGGTGAGGATCGGCGAAACGTCCTCGAACCAGGCCCGAAGTTCCGGCGAGAGCTTTTCAGGACCGGCCCAGGCGCCGGCCGCGAGGAGGATGAAAAACGCGATACCGAGGGCTCGGACTTTCATGGACGTACGGTCTTTACTTCCTTGAAACTACGATAGCACACGGACCGAGCCAATTCAAATCAGCCGGGCTCCCCATGGTCGGATTCCGGCCTTCGATCGGCGCTTTCGGGCGCTCCCTTGGCCATTCCACTCATTTAAATATAGCTTGATTTAAAACAAAATATTGGATAAGTTTACAAATAAATGGATTATCTCATTGTGCCTATTTTTTAATTTATTTATAATCAATGAAATTCGCGAATAGCGGAATTGGCATTAAAATTGCTGTCTTTTTGGAATCAGTGTCGTATCATGATGATATGTAATATTTTCGATAGCAAGGAGGTGAGTATCGGAAAGCTCTCGATGACAACGGGCCCCAATCACCATCTCCATCAACCCAATTAGGAGGACTATTTGAGAAACAAGCTTTTATCCATCCTTGCGATCACGCTTCTCCTCGCCCCTATCGCTTTCTCCCAATCCAAGGAGACCGGCGCCGTCCGCGGCGTCGTGACCGACGATCAAGGGGCGCCGCTGCCCGGCGTCAACGTGACGATCTCGGGCACGAACCTCATGGGTGTTCGGACGTTCCTCACGGACGCCAACGGCGAGTTCCGGTTCCCGGCCCTGCCGCCCGGCGAATACCAGGTCAAGGCCGAGCTCCAAGGCTTCGGGGCGGTCATCCGCGAGAAGATCCGGGTGAACACCACGTCCACCCTGAACATCGACCTCCAGATGAAGGCCTCGACGGTCTCCGAGGAGGTCACGGTCACCGCCCAGTCTCCGACCGTGGACGTCAAGTCCACGGAGACGGCGTCGGTCACGCTGTCCAACGAGATCCTGCGGAACGTCCCCAACAGCCAGTTCACGTCGGACATCGTCAACCTGGCCCCAGGCGTCAATAACGACAGCGCCTACGGCGCATCGGTGAGCACGGGCATCGCCTATTCCATGGACGGCGTCAACGTCGCCGACCCCGAAGGCGGCTCGGCCTGGGTCTTCTCGGACTACAACGTCATCGAGGAGGCCAAGGTCATGGGCATCGGCCTGCCCGCCGAATACGGCAACTTCACCGGAGTCATCTTCAACCTGGTGACGAAATCCGGCGGCAACAATTTCTCGGGCCATTTCGAGCTCAACTTCCAGGGCAAAAAGGGCGACAAGCCCAAGGGCCTGTGGATGACCGAAAATAACCAGGCTTATCTCGAAGATTTCCCGCTCCTGAGCTCGCCGATCTCCGCGCTGGAGGACATCAACGGGCATCTCGGCGGGCCCATCATCAAGGACAAGCTCTGGTTCTACACCGGCGTCCAGTACTACCGGAGCCGAGACTGGCCGACCGGATTCCCCGAAGCTTGGGAGCGCAGACAGCCTCGGCTCTTCGCCAAGTTGACTTCCCAGCTGACGCCGACGTTAAGCATGAACCTGGGATTCCAAACGACCAAGTATGAATGTACAAACCGAGGCGCCGATTCTACCACGGCTGCCGACGCCGTTGTCGACCAGCATTCGCCCGACTGGCTCCTGAGCTTCAGCCTGACCAAGATCATCAGCCCGAAGACCTTCTTCGACGTCAAGACCAATTACTTCGAGGGCATCTATTATCTCGATCCCGAAGTCGGCCCTGACATTTACTCCCACACCGACTGGGCGAACAACAGCTATATCTCCGACAGCGCCGGCTACTTCTACTATGCCGACCGGGCCCGCTTCGGCACCAACGCCAGCGTGACCCACTACGCCGAGGACTTCCTTCTCGGCTCCCACGAGTTCAAGTTCGGGGCCGAGTTCGAGCGGTCCATGGCCCGGAGCCGCTACGGCTACACCGGCACGGGCGGCGAGCTGGGCGATGCTGTCAAGTATTACGATTACTACGGGCCCTATTATGCCTACCAGTACGTGGGTTACGACACGAACACCCGCTACACCCGGCTGGAGGCGTTCTTCCAGGATTCCTGGCAGATCACGAAAAGGCTGAATTTGAGCCTAGGCCTTCGCTACAGCCAGAACTGGGGCGACGTCAAGGGCGTCAGCGGACCCGTCTTCAAGACGAATCGGCTGGCTCCCCGCTTGGGCTTCACCTTCGACATCCTGGGCGACAAGTCGACCATCCTCAAGGCCCACTACGGCCACTTCACCGAGGCCATGCTGACCGCCTACCACGACAGGATGAATCCCAGCGCGAACTTCAGCGACTTCATCGTCTACTACTTCGATGGCGATGCGTGGGGCGAAGATCACCGGACGCCCTTCGCCGCCTACACGATGGACCCCAACATCAAGCACCCCTACATGGCCCAGTTCACGGTGGGGATCGAGCGCGAGCTGTTCAAGGACACCTCGTTGGGCGTGACCTACATCAACCGGAAGTGGAACGACCTCATCGGCCGCTACGACAGGGCCGCCGACTACGCCGAACAGACGGTTTACTCCCCCGAACTCGACGAGAGCTTCACCGTCTACGAGCGGACTCTGGAAACGCTGGAGGACACTGATTTCCTCATCACCAACCTCAGAGAGGACGCTGCGTTGTTCCCCTGGATCTTCGAAACGCCCTACCGGAAATACGAAGGCGTCGAGATCCTGTTCAACAAGCGTTTCTCCAACCGCTGGCAGCTGCTCGCCTCCTACGTCTACGGGAAGGCGACCGGGACCATCAACAACAGCTTCGGCGGCGACATCGGCTGGGGCGGGGCCAAGAGCGACCCGAACTCCTGGATCAACGCCAAGGGCAACCTCACCAACGACCCGACCCACATGATCAAGATCCAGGGCACCTACGTCCTGCCCTTGGACATCAGCCTGACCGGCTACTTCTATGGGATCACGGGCGACGCCTGGACGACGCGTCTCCGGACCCAGGGGTTCAACCAGGGCCGGATCACGTTCTTCACGGAGCCCCGCGGTTCCAACCACTACCCCATGGAGAAGATCCTCAACCTCAGACTGGAAAAGATCTTCACCCTGGCCAACAAGTACCGCCTGGGACTGATCGTCGACGTGTTCAACGTCTTCAACGCCAACACCATCAAGTCCTGGGGAACCCGGCCGGGCTACGACTGGAGTTTCGACCAACTCGACCCCGAATATCCCGTTTCGACGAACGGGCATGAACTCTACGGTATCAGCTCGGCACGGCAGGCGCGCGTCGGCGTCCGCCTGATCTTTTAAGCTCAAGCACACCACAGATGCTCAGGGCGGCGGGCCTTCCCGCCGCCCTTTTTTTTCGGGGACACAATACCGTGTCCCCTTTTTTCGTGCTAAAATGGTCTTCTCCGATGCCTAAAAGAAAGTCCCTCGTCTTCGTCACCGCGGCCCTTGCCCTGGGCGCCTGTCTGCTGGCTTTCCTCTTCTTCCGGCCCCGGCCGCAGAACTTCGGCCGCCTCCGGGGCGACAAGGACTTCAACGTCATCCTCATCACGGTGGACACGCTCCGGGCCGACAAGGTCGGCTGCTACGGCAACGCTTTCGTCAGGACCCCGACCATGGACGCCTTCGCCGCCGGGGGGATCCGCTACGAGCGCGCCATCTCGCAGACGCCCTTGACGCTGCCCTCGCACACCACCATCATGACCGGGACGCTCCCGCCTTTCCACGGCGTGCGCGACAACGGCGGCTTCGTCGTCCCCTCCGAGCTCCTGACCATGGCCGAAGCGTTCAAGGCCAAGGGCTACGACACGGCGGCCTTCGTCGCCGCCTACGTCCTCGACTCGAAATGGGGCTTGAACCAGGGCTTCGATACCTATTTCGACAAATTCGACTTGAGCCGCTTCGAGAAGATCTCGCTCGGCGAGGTCCAACGGCCCGGGAACGAAGTCATGGACGAGGCCCTGGGCTGGATCGACAAGAAGAAGGGCGGCAAGTTCTTCGCCTGGATCCACCTCTACGACCCGCATACCCCGTACGCGCCGCCCGAGCCCTTCAAGAGCGAGTACGCCCACAGCCCCTACCTCGGCGAGATCGCTTTCACGGACACCCAGCTCGCCCGGCTCTGGGACTACCTTGGCGGCAACGGCCTCCGCGACAACCTCTTCCTCGTCTTCGCCGCCGACCACGGCGAAAGTCTAGGGGAACACCAGGAAAGCACTCATGGATTCTTCGTCTACCAGGCCGCGCTCCACGTGCCCCTGATCATCACCACGCCTTTTCCGGAGCTCCAGGGCCGGACCTCTCGGGAGACGGTCGGACTGGTCGACGTCATGCCCACGGTGTGCGAGATGGCCGGGGTCCCCGTCCCCGCCGAGGTCCAGGGGAGAAACCTCGTCCCGTCGTTCTTCTCGCCGGGGGCCGCCGCGGACCGTCTGGCCTACTCGGAGACGTTCTATCCCCGCTACCATTACGGCTGGTCCGACCTCCGCAGCGTCCAGGACGGCCGCTTTAAGCTCATCCTCGCGCCGGTGCCGGAGCTTTACGACCTCGACCAAGACCCGGCCGAGGAAAAGAACCTCGTCTACATCGAAAAGAAGGTCTTCGAGGACCTGTCCGCCCGGGCCGGGGTCCTCATGGAGGAGGCCGGCCGCAACGCACACGAAGTGGACCTCCAAAAAGTCGACGAGGAGACCCGGGAGAAGCTGTCCGCCCTCGGCTACGTCGGCTCGTTCACGGATTCCTCGAAGCTCCAAGGAAAGAAATTGGCCAACCCCAAGGACAAGATCGGCGTCTTCAACGCGCTGTCGAAAGCCCGCGAGACGGGCATGGACGGGAATATCGACGAGGCCGTCCGGACGATCGAGGCCATCATCAAGGAGGACCCGACGATCGCCGACGCCCATTTCTCGCTCGGCAACATTTTCGCCAAGGCCCGGCGGTTCAAGGAGGCGGTCGAATCTTTCAAGACGTCCCTCGAGATCAAGCCGGACGATTCCTTCGCCGTGATCAATATCGCCAACGCCTACCAGGCCATGGACCAGTACGACGAGGCCGAGAAATACGTCCTCGACTACATGGCCAAGGGGTTCGGCGATTCCCAGCTCTTCTTCCTCCTGGGGAACCTCATGGTCCATCAGAACGAAACCGACAAGGCCGTCTCCTACTTCGAAAAGTGCCTGGACGGGAACCCCCGGTCGGCCTCGGCCCACAACGCCCTGGCGGCGATCTACCTCAACCGGGATGGCGGCGGCGACCTCCCCCGGGCGGAAGAGCACCTGAACGAGGCCACGGCCATCAATGCCACGCTCCTAAGCCTACGCTACAATATGGCCCAGCTCCGCGAGAAGCAGAACCGCTTGGCCGAAGCCGCCGACCTCTACCTCCAGGAGATCGCGGACTCCCCCAAAAGCTTTAAGGCCCGATTCAATCTGTCCCGGGTCTACCGGCTCATGGGACGCGAGGATGAGGAATTCGAGGCCTTGCGGAAAACGATCGAGACCGAGCCTGAGTTCCCGATCGCCTATTTTTACCTCGCCCGGATCCACATCCGGCGCGGGCAGAACTTCGAGGAAGCCATCGCCCTGACGAAAAAGGGGATCGAACTCAAGCCCGCGCCGGCCGACCTGCCGCTGGGGTATTTCCTGCTGGCCGACCTCTACAACCGCGT